>CAZJPA010000284.1:0-3200 GCA_964547755.1 uncultured Sphingomonadales bacterium | reverse complement strand
CTACCGCCCCGCCTCCACCTGCCGATGATTTTGACGACGAGATACCGTTCTAAAAAGCGCAGGGCCGCGCAACGAAGCCGACAACCAGATCAACCCACCTCGTGTCAGATTTGATCTAAACTTCTACAGATTAACATGGCTGACATCTCCATCTGTCTCTCATGCGGATACCAGTTCCTCGGTGTTTTCGGCCGCCAATGACAATGGCTGGCCACCGAGTTCCTCGAAGAGCTGTTCCCGGCAGGTAAAAATGATCACCTGGACGTTCCGAGCCGCCATATTGAGAATGTCGAACATGCGGCCCATGCGCCGGTCGTCAGAGAACACAAGGGCATCATCAAGAACGACGGTCGCCGGGTGGCCTTGCTCCACCAGCATTTCGGCGAAGGCCAGGCGGACCAGGACGGCGATCTGTTCCTGGGTCCCCATGCTGAGATGATGGAAGGCTTCTTCGTACCCGGCCTCTCTTACCATCCCGGTAATGTGAAGATTTTCGTCGATTGTGATTTCGGCGCCGGGAAACAAAAGCTGCAAATACGGCCGGACGCGGTTCAACACTGGCGAAAGGTATCGCTCCTTGGCTTCCTGCTCAGCACCACGCAAGGTGGAGAGCAAGAGGCTGAGGACCTGCACTTCGCGGTCGGCGCGGTTACGCTCCTCCTCGGCGAGGTCCAGCTCACGGGCCTTTTGCTCAATGGCCTCGTCGAGCCCGGCGCCTTCAGCCGCCTCGACGCGCGATTTCAGGCCGGCAATCCTCTCTTTGAGGTTGGCGCGCTTGTCGCGCCTGTCCTGAAGGGCCTTTTCAAGGCGGCCGATCCGGGCCTCCAGTTGCGGTAGCGTCTCATCGGTGCGCTGCCCTTCGAGGCCGGCGATGGCCTTCCCCTGTTCCGACAAAGCTGTGCGAGCCGTCTCGATAGCGGCCTGAAGCTGATCGTCTGAGCGCGCCTCTTCCGCCTCAGCGAGTTGCCGGCGGAGCTTTTCGAGTCGCTCGTTGGTGTCATCGTGTCGGGCCTTGACGGTGCCGAGTTCGGTCTGAAGCTGGCTCAGCGTGTCCTCCGGACCGCTCAGGGCGGCGCGCGCGGTATTTTGAGCGCTACGCGCCTCTTCAGCCTGATCCTGAGCCGTGTGCAACGCCGTCAGAGCTTCCTGGTGTGTGGGAAGCTCGTGAAGGCCCAGTTCGTCCATCTCGCGGTTGAGCACCTGCCGAAGGCCCTCGATGTAGTCGGCAAGCGCCGACGCGCCGGCCTCGTATTCATCGGTGGCGGGAGCGTGCAGTTCAGCCTCCTGCCGGGCGAGGTCTGCATCCTGCAAGAACTTCTGGCGCTTAGCGTATTGCTCTTCCGCGTCACCGGCCGTCTTCACGCCGGCCGCCTCCAGCACATTTTTAAGCTTGGTCTTCGCCTCGCGCTGCTGGCGGAGCAGGTTGTCCCGATCCTTGATGGCCGGTTCGATCGTGATCCGGCCGCGATCCGGAATGGTAATCGTCGCGGGCTCGACGGCCTGAACGAACAGCTTCTCTGGTGTGAGAGCCTGACATCGACCTCGATGCCCGAGAGACCCTCCGGCGCCATGTCGAAGGTGATGCGGGTGGCAGCGGCGCTGAGGCGACTTTCGATGGTTTCAAGCCCCTTGGCGGCACTGCGGATGGCCTTGATCGTCTCGTCAGTGACCAGAATGGCCGCGGCGCCCTGTTGGGCCTTACGCTGGCGGTCTTCAGCGGCCCGTGCCTTTTCGCACCGGCCCTCAAGTTCGCGAATTCGAGCCTGGCGCTCTACAGCGCCGAGCACGCGGCGCAGGTGGGAAACGGTTTCGTCGGCCTCGGCGACGGCCGCCTCGGCATCACGCACACCCGCGCGTAATTCGTCGAGCCGCGATCGTGCCTCCTTCTCCTGTTCACGTACTTGGGCGAGCCGTTTAGCGGCCTCGTCCAGGGCGCCTTGTTCCTTTTTGATATCGTCCTTCAGTTGCTGCCGGCTGGCAGCAGCCTGCTGAGCCTGTTCAAGGTTGCGCTTTCTGAGTTCCAGTTCAGTGGCGGCGGCCTCTATGCGGGCTTCAAGCTCGGAAAGCTGGCTGTGCCGTTTGCGCGCCTCATCAAGCTCCTTCTGGTCTGCCTGGTCACGACTGCCAGAAGACAGGCGCGCGAGCGTTTCCTGGGCTTCTTCGAGATCGTCCAACGTCTGTGACAGTTCCTGGCGCCGCGCGCGCAGGTCCTCAAGCTCTTCACGAAGAGAGTCCACGCGGTTGATCAGGTCCTTGTATACCCCGCGAGGCCTGCCGCCGCTCGTGACCAACTCGCCAAGCTGTTTCTCAATTGCCTGCGGGAGAGCCCGCCCGCGCCGGCCGCCAAGGACGGTGCCGACTTCGGATTCCAGAGCGCTGTGAAGATTCGATCGCGCGCTCTCGGGAAGATCAAGGCCACCGAAGGACTGCCCCTGCTGAACCCACAGGACGTTCCACATACCGAGTGTTTCCGGCTTCGCGCCCGTCTTGCCGGGCTCGTCGAAGTCAAGAAGGCTGCGCAGCGTATCTTCGGCTACATCGCCTTCCAACGTGCGACCGTCCGGACAGGACAGGCGGGCATAGGGCTTCTTGATGAACCGCTTGGTGATCCGGTAGAGGCCGTCATCAAGCTCGAAGGCCAGCTCGACAACCGGCGCGGCCTGGTTGCGGTCATTCTGCAACGCGGTGATGGCCTGAGCCTTCGAGCTGTATTTCTCGAAGAGGACCGCACGCAACGCGTCAAGCAGCGTCGATTTGCCCATCTCATTAGGGCCAACCACGATGTTCAGTCCGTCATCGATGCCGTCCAGCCGTGTCGGGGTGGTAAATTTCTTAAACTGATTGAGAGCCAGGGATCGGAGTTTCATTGCCGCCCTGCCTGCAGCTTCATGTGTTCGATATAAAGGCGTTGCAGAGCCTCGGCGGCGATGTCGCGCTCGGCCTCGCCACCTTCCTCGGCCTTTTGCTTCAGCTCTTCAGCGGCGGCCCGCACGAAGCCGCCGCGGTCGATCTGGTCCAAATCCTCGGCAGTCGGCCGCGGGAATAGCCGCCGGTCATCAATGCGCAGAAAGCAGAGTGCGGCAGAAACGCCGTCAACGATCCGCTCCTCAAAATACTGCCGGTCCACCAAGGACAGAGCGCCCTCCACCGCCAGATGGACCAGAACGCGGTCCAGTTCGTCAGCGACACCGCGTAGCTTT
>CAZJPA010000283.1:0-3218 GCA_964547755.1 uncultured Sphingomonadales bacterium | reverse complement strand
TGGGAGGAGATGCAGCGGATGCGAAAGACGGCGGATGGCACTTCCCTTCCACATCATTCGCTACATGGATAGTCTGATCACTGATCACTGATGACTGAATTGTCATTCGCCAGTTCAACCGGCGAATCCAGCCGGTGGTGAGGCCGTCTCCAACGCTGGATGTTGTCTCCACCGTCCGCTGGATCCGCCGATCAAGTCGGCGGGTGACGAGAAGGGGGGGGACGGGACGAGTCCGTCCAAGCCCGCCCCGGACTTTGATCCGGGGTCGGCGGATACCCTATCTCTTTTCACGTCATTTGCCGCAGGGATTGCTGATCACTGATCTCCGGTCACCGATCACTGAATCGTCATTTGCCGGCAGAGGTTGGGAACCTATCCCGACCGCTCTTTCATGTCGTTCGCCGGCTTGACCGGCGAACCCAGCCATCCTCCCCCCGTCATTCGCCGCCGGGGAGCGGCGAATCCAGCCGACGGTTCCGGCAACACCGACATTGGGCGCTGTCTGCGCTGTCCTCTGGACCCGCCGGTCTTGTCCGGCGGGTGACGAAGAGGGGATGATGGCGGGTGACGAAAGAGGGGGTCGGCGGGTGACGAAAGAGGGTGCCGGTGGGTGACGAAGGAGGGAACAGGATCCCCGGTCAAGCCTGGTCTGGATGGGATCACGATGCTTGGCAGAGCGGGGGGATCCCCGCTAACATTCGGTTCGGTCACATGGATGGGGAATTCCTGTCTTGCGATAGGACCGGACGGCACCCGAACGCTTCGGCCGGAACCATGCGCACAGAGCGGGAAAGCCCCCAACGGGACATACGGGCGATGAGCAAGACGACATTCTCCCTGGACGAAGCGGCGCTACGGTACCATCGCGAGCCTGTACCGGGCAAGCTCGCCATCCGCGCCACCAAGCCTCTGGCCAATCAGCTGGATCTCTCGCTCGCCTATTCGCCGGGTGTCGGGGCGGCGAGCAAGGCGATCGCCGAGGATCCGGATAGCGTGGTCGATTACACGGTCCGTGGCAATCTCGTTGCCGTCGTGACCAACGGGACCGCTGTTCTCGGCTTGGGGGACATCGGGCCCCTGGCGGCCAAGCCGGTGATGGAGGGCAAGGCCGTCTTGTTCAAGAAGTTCGCCAATATCAACTGCTTCGACATCGAGGTCGATGCCGACTCAGTGGAGGCGTTCGTCGAGGTGGTGGCGCGACTCGAACCCAGCTTCGGCGGCATCAACCTTGAAGACATCAAAGCGCCCGAATGTTTCGAGATCGAGAAGCGGCTGCGTGAGCGGATGCGCATCCCCGTCTTCCATGACGACCAACACGGCACCGCCATCGTCGTCGCGGCGGCCGTTCTCAACGCGCTCGCAGTCGTGGACAAGCGGATCGAGGATGTCCGTCTGGTCAGCGTAGGCGCAGGAGCCGCCAGCATCGCCTGCACGGACCTGCTCATCAAGATGGGGCTCGATCCGGAGAAGGTGCTGATGCTTGACCGTGTCGGCGTCATCCATGTCGGGCGGAAGGATCTCAACCCCTACAAGGCCCGCTTCGCCCGTGAAACCGACAAGCGCAGTTTGGAAGAGGCATTGGAGGAGGCCGACATCTTCCTAGGCCTGTCCGGACCCGGTGTGCTGAAGAAAGAGTGGGTTGCGCGGATGGCCGATCGGCCGATCATCCTCGCGCTCGCCAATCCCACCCCCGAGATTCTGCCTGAAGAGGCGCTGGCGGTGCGGCCCGATGCGATCATCGCCACGGGGCGCTCCGATTATCCCAACCAGGTCAACAATGTCCTGTGTTTTCCCTTCCTCTTCCGGGGCGCGCTGGACGTGGGCGCCACCGAGATCAACGATGCCATGAAGATCGCCGCCGCCCGGGCCATTGCGGGGCTGGCGCGCAAGGAGGCGTCCGACATCGTCGTGCGTGCCTATCAGGCGGGCGAGGGGCTGAAGCTCGGTCCCAAGTATCTGATCCCGAAGCCTTTCGATCCCAGGCTGATCACCGAAGTCGCTCCTGCAGTCGCGAAGGCGGCGATGGATACCGGTGTCGCCAGGCGTCCGATTGCCGATTTCGACGTCTATCGCCGTAAGCTGGAGGCGATCGTCTTCCGTTCCGGCACCCTGATGCAGCCGATCTTCGATGCGGCCCGACGGCACCGCAAACGGCTGATTTTCGCGGAAGGCGAGGATCCGCGCGTCCTCCAGGCGGCGCAGATCATGGTGGACGACGGTCTGGCCGAAATTACGCTCGTGGGTCGGCCCGAGGTGGTGGCCATGCGCATCGAGCGGGCCGGGCTTCGCCTCCAACCGGGCAAGGATGTCGCGCTCATCAACCCCCACTCAGACGTGCGCTACAAGGAATATTGGACGCTCTACCACAGCCTCATGGCCCGCAAGGGCGTCTCGCCGGGTGAGGCCCGCACGGTGGTGCGCACCAACAACACGGTCATTGCGGCGCTCGCCGTGCGCCGCGGCGAAGCGGATGCGATGGTGGCCGGGCCGGTGGGGCGCTATCACACGCATCTCAAGCCCATTCTGGACGTGATCGGGCTGGAATCAGGGGCGCGGGTGGCGGCGGCGATGTCGATCCTGCTGTTGCGGCGTGGGACGTTCTTCCTGTGCGACACCTATATCAACCCCGACCCGTCGGCCGAGGAGGTCGCAGAGATCGCGATCATGGCCGCACGCGAGGTGCAGCGCTTCGGTCTCAAACCCAAGGTGGCGTTGCTTTCGCATTCGAATTTCGGCTCGGCGGACACGGTCTCTGCCCGCAAAATGCGGGAAGCCCTCCAGATCCTCCACCATCGCGTCCCCGATCTGGAGGCGGAAGGCGAAATGCATGGCGATGCCGCTTTGGACGAAGCGATCCGTCAGCAGGTGTTTCCGAACTCGCGTCTCAAGGGATCGGCGAATCTCCTCGTGATGCCAAATCTGGACGCCGCCAATATCGCCTATGAGCTGCTCAAGGTGCTGGGCGATGGGCAACCCGTGGGCCCCCTGCTCGTCGGCACGGCGAAGCCGGCACATATCGTGACTCCTTCGGTCACCGCGCGCGGTATTCTCAATGTCGCCGCCATCGCCGCCGTGGATGCGGCCGAACAGATGGAGCTTGCGCTCGCCGCCCAGAGTGACTGACATTTCCATCCCCACATCGGCTTCTTTTCCGGCCACGCGGATATCGGGCCAGTGATCGGTCATCGGTCATCAGTCATCGGTCATCAGTCATCGGT
>CAZJPA010000282.1:0-3249 GCA_964547755.1 uncultured Sphingomonadales bacterium | reverse complement strand
GTTTCTGTGCGACGGTCTGCTGATCGCTCAGCATATCGTGGACCGGGCAGGCTTGGAAGACTATCTCTCGCCGGCACACATCCAGCGCCCCGGAGAAATCGTAACGGCACTCAAGCTTTTGTCGACCGAGGCCTGGCTGAGAACCTGGGCCCGAGCAGAGATCTCGGATTAGGATGCGCCCGCAAAGGTGGCTCCCGCGCTGGATTTGCCGATCACCTCCGCTCCCGCGTGCCGTTCTGCTTCTTTCGCTCCCGCGTGCCGTTCTGCTTCTTTCGCTCCCGCGTGCCGTTCTGCTTCTTTGGAGTGCGGCGGACCGAACGGCGCGCCAACACATCTCCGTTGCGCTCGCTTTCGTCTTTGCCTTCGCGCTCCTGACAGCACTTTCCCCCGTGCTATTCAAACTTGCGGTTGATCGTCTCGAGCCGAGCGTTAAGGATGCATTTCCGATTGGCCTCGTCCTGCTGCTCGTCGCCTACGGTGCAATCCAATGGCTGGCCAAAGCGTTCGCCGAGCTTCGCACCTATGCGCATATCACTGGGGAGCAGCGCATCCTCCGCCGGCTGAGCCGGCACCTCTTCGCCCATGTGCTGGCGCTGCCCATACGCTTCCATCTGGAGCGCCGCACAGGGGCCGTCGCGCAGACACTCAACAACGGCATCCTCGGATACCGGCTCATCCTGCAGCATGCGCTCTTCTCCGTGTTACCGGCCTGTGTCGAATTGCCCATAATGGCCGCCGTACTCGTTCATTTCGGGCAAAGCACGTTCCTCGCCGTCCTTGCCGCGTCGGCGGTCGCCTATAACGCTGCCTTCACTATGGGTGTGCGGCGGATGAGCGCGCCGGCACGTGTCGCCTCGGCTGCCGGCATCCATGCCAGCGCTCTAATGACAGATGGGCTATTGAACATCGAGACGATCAAGGCATTCAACGGCGCTTTCGGCGTTGAGGCGCGCTATGACGCGGCTTTCCGGGAAGGCGAGCGCGCCTGGTGCTGGCTCTATAGGCGCAAGGCTGCGAATGGTCTCCTCGTGGCGACGATCATGGCGATCTCGCTCACGATCTCTCTCGTCCTCGCAACGCACGAGGTCGCGGCGGGGCGCATGAGCGTGGGCGATTTCGTGCTCGTGAATGCCTATGTCCTGCAGATCGTCCGCCCATTGGAAACACTCGGTTTTGCCCTGCGCGACATCGCCCAGGGCCTAGCCTTCGTCGACAGGATGATCGGCCTCCTCCAGGAGGAGGCGGAATCCACCTTGCCGACCCCGCTGCGGCCCATACCGGATACCCTCGGTGATCTGGTCTTCGATCGCGTCTCCTTCTCCTATCCGCGCGGGCGGCCTGCGCTCAGGCAGGCGAGCTTTCGCGTTCCCGCGAAGAGCATGGTGGCGCTGGTCGGCGCGAGCGGTGCCGGAAAGTCGACCGTGGTCCGCCTGCTTCTGCGCTTCTTCGAGCCGGACGAGGGGCGCATCCTCATGGGTGGCGTGCCGCTCTGCGAGCTGGCAGCACCGGAATTGCGGCGGCGCATCGCGCTCGTGCCACAGGAGACAATCCTTTTCAATGACACGATTGCGGCCAATATCGCCTTTGGCCGACCGCAGGCCACGCGTGTCGAGATCGAAAATGCGGCGCACGCGGCAGGCCTTCACCGCTTCATCGAGTCTCTTCCCCAAGGATACGACACAGCCGTGGGCGAGCGAGGTGTGAAGCTGTCCGGCGGAGAGCGGCAGCGGATCGCTGTCGCCCGCGCCGCACTCGTCCGACCGGAAATCTGGATCCTGGACGAGGCCACCTCGGCGCTCGATGCCCGAACCGAGCGTGAGATCCTGCGGAATCTGGCTATCGCTGCGCACGGCACCACATGCTTGATTATCTCCCACCGCCTATCCGCAGCGAGGCAGGCTGACGCAATCTTGGTCTTCAGCCACGGGACCGTGGTTGAGCATGGCAGGCATGCAGATCTTCTTGCGCGCGACGGAGTCTATACCACCCTCTGGCGAGCACAGTGCGGCAAAGTCTTAAGACCGACATCGGCCTGATCAAGATCATCGGCCTTTGGGTGCGCCGGTGCGCTTTTCTTCGCACGGGCCCGATCCTGCACGCGAAATGCGACCCAAATGCTGGTCGTACCAGTCGAATATGCGGTGCCAATAGTCCTGGATGTTCGCCGGACTTGTAAGAACATGCCCCTCACCCCAGTAGCGCACGAGCACGGCATCCTTGTTCAGCCTGTAGAGCGCCGTGAACATCTCTTCGGCCTGCGTAATCGGCCAAAGATCGAGATCACCATGGATGAGCATGAGAGGCGTGCCGATCCTGTCGGCATAAAACAGAGGACTGTTTCGGCGATACCGCTCCGGGTCCCGCCATGGAGGCAGCCCCATGCGACCTTGTCCCCGCTCGGCCCACCTGATGCTCGGCAGAATGTTGACCGGATCGACTTCGGTGCGACGACGCACATCGAACTGGCCGTACACACTTATCAAATCAGCTCCGGCCGATGCACTTGCGATCGCTGCTTTGAAGCGATCCGTCTGGGCAATGATGCCGAGGACCCCGTAGCCGCCATAGCTATGTCCGAACAATCCCAGCCGGTCCGGATCCGAGTAGCCTGATTTCACGGCCTGCTCGACGGCGGGCAGGACGGCCTCGGCAAGGCCAGCCAAAGGATTGCCGGGCCCTCCTTCCGGTCCGAGAGGCAGGCTCGGCAACAAGACGGCGTAGCTTCTTCCTGCGAGAAGGTGCGGATTGAAGAGACTGAAGGTCGATGTCCGCCACCGCCAGGGCCCGTCGTACATTGCCCCAGGATAGACGCTGACCACTGTGGGGTGACGCTGGCCCTTTTGATGAAAGGGCGGGAGCAGAAGCCACGCAGCCAGCGCACGCCCGTCCGAATCGTCGTAATGGAGCCGAACCGGGATGCCGGAAACAACGTTCTTCAGATGCCGATTGAACTTGGCCAAGAGAATTGGCGCTTGCCCCTCGCCTAGAAGCTCAAGCCGGCTGCCCGAGGAGGTTTCGCTGCGTGCGACGACGACCCGTTTTTCCGCCGAGACGGCGAGAAGCGTGCTTTCTTGAGGCAAAATCGCGGTCCGCTCGAACCCACCGCTTTTAGGGCTGAACAGAAAGATGTCGCGGCCGTGCGAAGTCTCAGTTGACATAAGCGTCACTTGCTTCGGACGCGGCGGACCTTCGAAGACCCGCGCCCATTCTTCCGACACCCCTGACAGCAGGCGCCGGGGCGAATGGAAG
>CAZJPA010000281.1:0-3317 GCA_964547755.1 uncultured Sphingomonadales bacterium | reverse complement strand
GTGGGGGGGGGGGGGGACCCAGGCGCGACCGACCGGATGGCCCGCCCGCGCGCGCACCACGCGGCGGAGCGACCGCTCTCGATCGTCTCAGCCGCAAGAGCGACGCCGGCGCGCGGATCCGGAGCCTCTTCCGCCACCACCAAGGCAGCGGCGGTATTGAGCAACACGATGTCGCGATAGGCCCCCTGCTCGCCTTCCAGCAACGCCAGAAGAGCGGCGGCATTCTCAGACGCGTCCCCTCCCCGCACGGCGGCCGGAGGATGGCGGGCGAGTCCCACTTCCTCCGGCGCGATCGTCATCTCCCGGATCGTGCCATCCGAGTCCAGTGTCACCACTTGCGAGGGGCCGGAGACGGTCAGCTCGTCCATACCGTCGCTGCCATGGACCAGCCAGGCCCGTTCACTCCCCAAGGCGCGCAAGGTTTCGGCCATCGGCCGCAGCCAACGGGAGTCGAAGACACCGATGAGCTGCCGGCGCGCGCCGGCGGGATTGGCCATCGGTCCCAAGATGTTGAAGATCGTGCGGATGCCGAGTGCCTTTCTCACGGGAGCCACATGCCGCATTGCCCGATGATGACGAGGGGCAAGCAGAAAACAGATGCCGATGTCCTGCAGCGTCCGCGCCGCCTCGGTCTCGCTCTGTTCGAGCGGCACGCCCAACGCCTCCAGGACATCCGCCGACCCGCAGGCGGAAGACACCGCCCGATTGCCATGCTTGGCCACCGGCACACCCGCCGCCGCCAGCACGATCGCCACCGCGGTGGACACATTGCGGGTGCTGAGACCGTCGCCCCCCGTGCCGCAGGTGTCCATTGTGCCCGGCGGCGCCGGGATGCGGCTGCCATGTGCGCGCAACGCCTCGACCCCGCCGATGATCTCATCCACCGTCTCGCCGCGCAGCCGCAACGCCATCACGAAGGCGGCCATTTCGATTTCGCCCACGGCCCCGCGCATCATCAGGTCGAAGGCCTGGCGCGCCTCGGTGCGTGTCAGCCTGTGCCCCTCGGCCAGTTTGGCGATGATGGCGCGGAAGCCCGTCATGCACCCGCTCCCACAAGAGGAGGATCCGTGGGCAGACGCGGTTCCAGCCCCGCCAAGCGCAGAAAATTGGCGAGCAGACGATGCCCTTCTTCGGAAGCGATCGATTCGGGATGGAACTGCACGCCATGAAGCGGCAGCTCACGGTGGGCGACCCCCATGATCTCGCCGTCGTCCTCGCTTTCGGCCGTGATGACGAGCTCATTTGGCAGCCCGTCGCGGGCGATCACCAGGCTGTGATAGCGGGTTGCGACAAACGGCGAGGGCAGACCGGCAAACACGCTCTTGCCGGCATGCCGCACCGGACTCGTCTTACCATGCATCACCTGGCCGGCCCGAACGATCCGCGCGCCGAACACATGCCCGATCGCCTGATGTCCGAGACACACACCCAGCAATGGGCGCTTTCGCTCGGCCGCCGCCCGCACAAGCGCCGGCGTGATCCCCGCATCTTCCGGCCGGCCGGGCCCGGGCGAGATCACGATCGCCCGAATCTCCGGGTCCAGGGCCTGATCGAGGGTGATCGCGTCATTGCGGTGAACTCTGACAGGAACACCCAGCTCTTCCAGATAGTGGAAGAGGTTCCACGTGAAACTGTCGTAGTTGTCAACGAGCAGCAGCATGCCGCGCGTCCCCGTCTTGCCTATCGACCGCGCCGCCCGGCGCATAGCCGGAACCAAACCCCGACGGGTTTGCGGCCCGATTTTCGCCGCCATCTTCTACCAAGCTCCACCGGGCTTGACCAGCGCAGCACACGGCCCGCAGAACAGGCACCATTCACCGGCCACCGCGCCTCGGCTTGATCCGTGGAGCGGCCGGTAACAATCCGCCCGAGTAATGGGAGATCCATTCGTCATGCCTCGGCCCAGACCGCATCCGCCCCGGCGCAGGGACCGCCGCCGGCCACCCCGCCGGCGCAGGCGTCGCGGCGGCTTGGGTCGGCATGGAACCGCGCTCCTTCTGCGCCGATCCCTGCGCCCCCTGTTTATCGCGACAGCAGGAGGAGCGATCGTCGCCTTGGTTCTGATCTCCCTTCTCTATTTCGTGCACGAGCCCGCCTTCCTGTCTCCCGGACAGGAAGATGTGGACCGCCCACCCCCTGCGCGATTGTCGCTGCCGGCGCCCTCATCGGGCGGCGAGAAACGGCCAGCCGCATTCCCGCTCCAGGCAGGTGGGCTGGTTGCACTGGTCATCGACGATCTCGGGATGGACCGACAGCGTACAGCAGAGGCAATCGCCCTGCCTTCGGCCGTGACGCTTGCCTTCCTTCCTTACGCGCCGGCGGTCGCCGAACAGGTCACCAAAGCCCGGGCGCATGGTCACGAAATTCTCGTGCATCTACCGATGGAGCCCACCGGCCATGCCGACCCCGGCCCGATGGCCCTCACCTCCACACTCGACCGCCGCCGCTTTCTCGCGCGCTTGTCCTGGAATCTGACGCGATTCGATGGTTATATTGGCGTCAACAACCATATGGGCAGTCGCCTGACCGCCGATCGCCGCGCGATGCGGTGGTTAATGCGCGACCTCAAGGCCCGTGGTCTGCTGTTTCTCGACTCCCGCACGACCTCGGCGACCGTGGCGGCCGAAATGGCGGCCAAAGAAGGCGTGCCCTATGCGGTGCGGCGGGTCTTCTTGGATCATGAACGGGGGCGTCATGCGCTACTGGCAGCCTACACACGCATCCGCCGGCTTGCCCGAACGGAACCCGTCGTGGCCATCGGTCACCCGCACCGGCGCACGCTGAGCCATATTCGCCGCTGGCTCGATCGCGCCGCCCGCGACGGCCTCGTCTATGTACCGCTTTCAACAGTCGTGCGCCCCTCACGCACGGGACTCGCTTGGACCATCGATCGATCGGCCAGCAGACCCTAGACCCGCCACAGATGCATAAGCTGCTGGCGGATCAGGCTGTTTCGAGAGACTCTAAAAGGCTTTCGAATATCCTGCGTCCATCCAAGCCGCCATGCGCCTTCTCGACGACGCGTTCCGGATGCGGCATCATACCCAGCACATTGCGCGCCTCGTTCAGCACGCCCGCGATGTGTCCCACCGAGCCGTTGGGATTGGCGGCCTCATCCACACGACCGTCCGGGTGGGCATAGCGGAAAGCGATGCGATCCTCGTCCTCCAAACGCCGCAAGCCCTCGGAATCGATGAAGTAGTTGCCGTCATGATGAGCAATGGGAATGCGCAGCACCGCACCCGGGCGCAGCCCGGCCGTGAAGGGAGACTGCGAGGTCTCCACCCGCAGATGCACGTCCCGTGAGACGAATAGAA
>CAZJPA010000280.1:0-3320 GCA_964547755.1 uncultured Sphingomonadales bacterium | reverse complement strand
TTGCACGAAAGTGAGAGTCGCGCTTGATGCCTATCACGCGGCATACCCTCATGGTGGGATTGCGCGTTATACGCGTGGGCTAGCTTGTGCCATGTTTGAGCTTGGGAAAGATTATCAATTTATGCTGTTTAGCAATCGATTTCGAGAGAATATTGAAGAATGGAATCCGCATGTATCTAATGTGTCCTCGGCATCCTTACATGTACCCAAGCGATTACTACAAGCAGTATGGGATTACCTATCATGGCCACCCATTGAAACGTAGACAGGGTCAATTGATATCTATCATGGTATGCATTTTGTTTTGCCTGTAACTCAATCAGCCAAATGTGTATTAACGGTTCATGATTTAACTTACTTAAAACATCCTGAATTTTTTATGTATTCGAATTTAAATCAACGCGGTTATTTAAAAGAGTTGCCCACAGCATTAAAACGAGCCGATGCTGTGATTGCCGTATCTGAATCCACCAAGTATGATTTAGTAACATTGATGGGTTACCCTGAAGAAAAAATCTGTGTGGTTTATGAAGGTGTGGAAGGACACTTCTTTGCACGGGCAAGCCCAGAAGAAGAAAAAAACATATTGGCTAGATACCATTTGGATACACCGTATATGATTTTTCTTATAGGTACGCCTGAACCTAGGAAAAATTTAGAGCGCACGATTCGAGCCGCCAAAGTAGCTGCACCCGATATGACTATTGCCTTGATTGGAAACCCCAATTTAATCCAAGAATTGTTAAGGGACATGGTAGAAAATATTTGTGTATTGGGTTCAGTGCCTGATAAAGATTTACCCATATTGTTGCATGCGGCAGAGATTTCTCTTTATCCAAGTTTATATGAAGGTTTTGGCTTGCCTATTTTGGAATCTATGGCTGCAGGTGTACCTGTGATTACATCGAATATTAGTTCATGTCCTGAAGTTGCAGGAGATGCTGCGATACTTGTAAACCCATATAAAGTCGATGAAATATCTCAAGCCATTATTGATATATTAGAAGATAAGAAAAAAGCCGAACGTATGCGTAGACAAGGTGAAGCGCGTGCTGCTATGTTTACTTGGCAACGCGCAGCGACAAAAGTTCTCCAATTGTATGATAACTTGGTTTAATCAATTATGTGTGGTTTAGCTGGTTATACAGGAAAAGGTGATACAAGCGTTTTAGAAGCAATGTCCGATGCACTTCAACACCGTGGACCTGATGCCCAAGCGATATGGGATGGTGATATGGCAGGTTTAGTGCATACACGGCTATCCATTCAGGATTTGAGTGAAGCAGGCGCGCAGCCCATGGTCGCCAACGACACATACTTGGTCTTTAATGGTGAAATTTATAATGCGCCAGAATTACGTAATATTTTGTTAGCGTTAGGCTATTCATTTCGAGGACATTCGGATACAGAAGTGATTCTCAATGGTTATTTACACTGGGGTGAACACGTTGTTTCACGGCTATCTGGCATGTTTTCTTTTGCTATATGGGATGAGCATCATCAGTTGATGATGTTGGCGCGCGATAGGTTGGGTATTAAGCCACTCTTTTATACGAAAACGACATCAGGCTTGGTATTTGCATCCGAAATAAAAGCGATATTTAAACATTCTAAAGTGAATAAAACGGTAGATATGGTAGCCATTGATGCGTATTTGACATTGGGTTATGTGCCTGGCCCTAAAACCATTTTTGAAGGTATCGCTAGCTTACCTCCAGCCCACACTCTTATTTGGAAGCATGGCATGTCTACTTTGACACGCTATTGGCAAATCTCGAGCCATGAAAGCATACAAGGCAGTGAATCAGAGTTGGTCGATGAATTGGATCAACGTCTTAATGATGCAGTCGGATCACATTTGTTGGCAGATGTGGATATTGGGGCATTTTTATCAGGTGGTGTGGATTCATCCTTGGTGTGTGCTATTGCCGCCAAACATTTAGATGTACCCTTAAAAACATTCACCATCGGTTTTGAAGGCGGTGGTGATGAACGCAAGTGGGCGGAGCAAGTGGCAACCCATATTCAAAGTGACCATCAATCACATATTGCAGGGCTTGATTTGATTGATAAATTACCCTTATTGTTAAAACATCTTGAACAACCTTTGTTTGATAACTCTATTTTACCCACGTATTTGGTATCACAAGTAGCAAGTGAAAAGGTTAAAGTTGTGTTGGCTGGTGATGGTGGTGATGAACCTTTTTTAGGCTATGAGTGGACACGGTGGGCGTTGACATTGCCCCGACTTTTACCGCAGATACCTTTTTTAGGTTGGGAATGGGCGTATCAAACGGGTAAATTAGGCTTATTAAAACGCGGTATTTTTGATATTTCTCATTGTGCTGATGAACGATATTTAAGGCGGATGACAGCATCGCAACAGTTTCGTTATCATTTATATACGCATGATTATAAGGCTTCTCTCAATCATGACCCTATTGATATATTGCGTAAGCCATTACATCAAGATTCTAAAGATATACGCTTTTCAGAAGTTGATTTACATGCTTATTTGCATGAAGATGTACTGTTTAAGGTGGATCGAATGAGCATGGCACATAGCTTGGAAGTGCGGGTGCCACTATTAGATCATCAACTTTTAGAATGGGAAATGGCATTGCCATTGAATATGCGATTTAGACATGGACATGGTAAATATTTGTTACGCAAGGTAGCCGCACGTTATTTGCCTGCGGATATTTTAAAACCACGAAAACAAGGTTTTACCATTCCTATTGGGAAGTGGCTTAGGGGTGAATTGGGTGCATGGGCAGCAGCATTGTTTTCATCACAGACGTTTATAGAAAGGAATATTTTTGAGTCTGAAAAAATATTGTTATTGTTACATCGTCATCAAAGCGGTCATTATGAATTGGGGCATAGGATTTGGAGTTTAATTGTGCTTGAACTATGGTTTCGTGAATGGATAGACATAGAATGATAAAAAAAATTGCACAATGCTTAGCTCCTCCTCACCCCACATTTCGTACACGCGAAAGTAAAGCTTTACCGTTTGAATTTATTCAGCAGGTATTGTTATCGAAGCCTGATGCTATGCTTGTGAATATGGGGTCAGCATGGGTTCTACTCGATGAGAAGGTCTTTAATCTTGATTTGTTTATGCTATCTGAAGTGGATGTGCAAGGTGATATTCTTGCCTTACCTTTTTCAAATGACGCGATTGATGCAATTATATGTACGGGCGTTTTGGAGCATGTATTTGATCCATACTTGGCAGCCAAAGAACTTTATCGTGTGATGAAACCTGATGGAGTCGCTTATATTGAGTTACCTTGGATGCAGGGGATTCATGCATC
>CAZJPA010000279.1:0-3320 GCA_964547755.1 uncultured Sphingomonadales bacterium | reverse complement strand
ACTGAGACGTTCTCTTCCGTTCAGGCGCCCGCTCCAGCCACCAGGCTGCCAGCAGGCACAGCAGCGCCGCAAGCGGCGGCAGCCACAGGGGCAGCAGCGGCTGCATCCGGCTTGCGGTGACGACCCGGGCATCGCGGCGTGGAATGGCGAACGCCCCGTCCTTGCTTTGGCCGTTCTGTGCGGTGCCGTGGACGAGCTGGGGTGGACCGTTCTTCAGCCAGTGGACCGCGCCCCCCGAACCGGTGGCGAGAGTAGACAGGCGGCCTGCGGTCGGCACCACTTCATCATGCTCGCGGGCATCCGGATCGGGCACGATGGCCAGCGACGCCAGTTCGTCGCTGCGCAGGCGGTAGCGACCGGGTGCAAGGCCTGTCAGAACGAGGCGGCCTTCGCCTGTCTCACCGATCGTGAGCCGCTTCTCGAATGTCGTGCCGTCCGAGGCGGTGACGGTCACCCGCCTCGGCCCCGGTTTCAGACTTCTGCGCGTCACCAGCAGACGCCCCTTCTCATCGATCCGCGCCGTCAGGCGCTCGGCTTCGAGATCCGGTTCGCGCATCAGCCAATGGAGACTGCGCCTCAGCAGCGGCACATAGGGACCGCCGCCCGCGATGTCACGCGCCCATAGCCAGAACTGATCGGATTGCAGCATCGCGATCCGCCCCTTGCCCGCATCGGCGAGCAGGAGCAACGGACCGTCCTGCGGCCCTGCAAGCACGGCGACACCGCGTCGCTGGCGAACGGGCAGGTAGCGATACCAATGCCCCCAACGCGACGTTCCCTCCTTTCCGCCTGCGTCGATGAGCGGGCGGGTGACGGGGTGCCGGCGGCCCTCCGCCGTCAACCGCGGGCGGAAGGCCAGCTCCTGCGGCGTCCCGGCCGGTAACGCCGGCAACAGGTCTGCAAGGGGGGATTTGGCCAGCGATCCGGGACCGGCGAACTCCGGCCCGCTTGCCACGAACAGCGAGCCGCCGTCCCGGACATAGCGGCGGATAGCGTCGAGATGGCTGGGCTGGAGCACGCCCCGCAGGCGATAGCGGTCGAAGATCACGAGATCGAATCCGGACAGCTGCTTGCCGAACAGCCTGTCCGTGGGGAAGGGAATGAGCGACAGTTCCTCGGGCCGCGCCGGATCCTGGCTTTCGACGAGCCGCAAAATCGTGAAATGGACAAGATCCACCGCCGGATCCGACTTCAGGATCTCCCGCCATGCGCGCTCACCGGGATGCGGCTCGCCTGAGATCAGGAGCACGCGCAGACGATCCCGCACCGCCTCGATGCGCAGGGTCCGCCGGTTGTTGGCGGTGACCGCCTCACCCGGCGCGGTGGCGACGGCGAGCGACAGCCAGGTCGTCCCACGCCTGTGCGGGGTGTGCGAGATGGTGACCGACCGGCCGACAGGCACCAGCCGCTCCCGCCGGTTGCCGTCCTGATCTGCGATCACGAGCGGAACCTCCCCTTGCGCAGGCGGTGAACCATGGTCTTCCACCCGCAGCCGGATCGTCACCGGCCGGCCCACCACCGCATAAGGCGGTGCGGACTCGATCACGAGCCGGCGATCCCGCATCCCGGGATCCCCGGCCAACAGCAGATGCAGCGGCCGACCGGCCGGCAGGGCGCGGGCCAGCTGGGCGGGATCCTGGACGAGGCCGTCCGTGACGAGCACGACGGCGGCAAGCGCGCGATCATCTCCGGCAAGCCGGGCCTGGCGCAAAGCGTCTCCCGCCGCCCGATCACGGTCGTCGAAGGCCGCCGTCTCCACCTGCAATCCCAGGCGCCGGCCGGCTTCGGTGAGACGGCGGGTCGCCTCCTCGGCCATCGCCTCCCGCTGCCCGATCCCCATGCTGGCCGAGCGATCGACGAGCAGGATCAGCCGGTCGGGCAAGGGGCGGGCGGTCTCTTCCAAGCGGCGGGGCTGAAGAAGGGCGAGCAGCACCACCAACACGGCCAGGCACCGCAGCCCGGCCGCCGCCATCCGCCGGGGCTGTCGGCGTGCCGCTACTATCCGCGCAAGCTCGGCGATCGCCCACAGCCCCACCAGCACGAGCAGCGGCCAGGCGAGGACGGGCGCGATGGTTATGCCGGTCTGCGTCATTGTGTTCCCACCCGCATCTCCGCTACCGCCGCAAGCGTTCGAGAATGGCCGGCAGATGAATCTGGTCGCCCTTGTAGGTGCCGGCGAGCGCATACATCACGAGATTGATGCCGAAGCGGAAGGCGAATTCCCGCTGCTCGATGCCGCCTGGCAGCTCGGGCACGAGAAAGCGACCCTGCGCGCCGATCGCCCAAGCGCCGGCCCAGTCATGCGCGCCGATCACGACCGGCGAGACCCGGGGATCCTTGCCGAGCGAATCCGCGCTCACCCATACCACCTGTCCGTCCCGGTGGCCGGGGAACCAGTCCAGCAGATAGAAGCTGCGTGCGAGGATATGGCGGTTGTCCAGGGGGACGAGCTGCGGCAGCAGCGCATCGTCGCCGAGCAGCCGCCGCAGATCCGCCTGCCGATCGTCACCACCGGCCAGATCGATGAAGAGAATGCCGCCTGCACGGATATACCGACGCAGCCGGCTGCGCTCGGCCACAGTCAAGGCCGGGCGGTCGGCCGGCGGCGCCCAGTAGACGAGCGGGAAGAGCGCCAACGGCAGATCGCCGGCAAGCGTCACGCCCATGGGCCGGCCGAGCGCGGCCGCCGTGCGCAGGCGCAGGATCCGGGTCAATCCCTCCAGACCAGCGAGGATCCGTTCGTCGCGGTCCCGCTGGCCGGTGCGGACATAGGCGAGTCGGGGCTCGGAGACGGCGGTGATCATGCGCGCCGGATCGGCTGGCCGGGTTTGCGTCCGCGCGCTCCCAGGCATGAGGAACGCGGCCAACAGCACCACCACGCCGATCGTCCGCCCCGCATGGGGGCCCATGCGTTTCCGGCGCACCCACGCCCAGGCCGCGGCGACAGCCGACCAGGACAGCAGCAGCCGCTCCAGCGTCAACAGCAGGACGGCGCCGACAAGAAGCGCAGGCCACAGCGCCAGCCGGCCGGCCGCCAGCGCCGCGATGTCCGCGTATCCGCCCGCAAGCGGCTGAAAGACGAAATCCGGCCCGATCCCACCCGGGATGCCCTGAAGCGGCCGCAACAGGCGGCGGCCGTCGGGGGCACGATAGAATCCGGCCGGGGCGGCCCAACCGATCGGCCGTGTGAGACGCTCTCCGGCAGGGAGCGCTTCCACACCCGGCGGCGCGGCCACGAGCCGCCCCCGGCCTGTGAGCACCAGCTCAGGCACGAGCGCCGCGTCCCCGTCCAACCCGCCGGACATCACCCTGTTCTTGGG
>CAZJPA010000278.1:0-3340 GCA_964547755.1 uncultured Sphingomonadales bacterium | reverse complement strand
TCGGCGGCGGGCTCGGCGGTTGGGACGATCATAATAATGCCGTGTCTGATTATCGCAACCGGATGAATAATCTGTTTGCAACAATTAAGGCCGCCATGCTGCATATCAAGTATTCCAACAATGCCACCACGATTGATGGCACGACACGAAACTCAGCCAGCAACATTGCCATCAATATGTACGGTGACTTTGGCCGTTTGGTGAATTTGAACGGCGCCCAGGGTGGCTGGGACCTTCGCTCCCAGCAGGTTGAGGGGGAAATCGACGCTGCGTCGCTCTGGACGCATCCAGGACTTCAGATGCTTACGGGCATGGGCAAGCGCCTTGACCGCAGGCAATACGTCCGCGAACTTGCCCATGAGCGGCGGCCGGCCGCAGAAGTCCTCGTTCATGGCGGCCGCGAGGGCGTCCTGATGAGTCTTCAGGAGATCGATGGTACGCCGCAACCGGTCATCGCGGATCTTGCGTGATACCGGCCGCTCGGCCTCAAAGGCCGCACGCTGACGGCGCAGCACATCCTCCATCCCCATGCGGGGATCCTCCTGACCGGCCGCCTCGGCCGGAGCCTCCCGGGTCCGTTCCGCGATCGTCATCTCGCCTCTCCTCCGTCTCTCCCGCGACCGGTTCCCCCCTCACCCGACCGGGCAGCGACCATAACACATCCCCCGCAATCGCCGCGCCTGACCTTTCCGTGAGCGCGGCCGGCCGCGACGGATGTGCGATCCCTCATTCATCGCTTGCGGGCGAGCGTCAGCCCGTCGCCGATCGGCAGCATGGCCAGATCCACGCGCGGATCGTCCCGCAGGCGCTCGTTGAAGGCGCGGATGGCGGTCGTGTCCTGGTCGTCGGCTTGCGCGTCGATCACGCGCCCCGACCACAGCACATTGTCCGCCGCCACGATGCCGCCCGGATGAAGCAGTGCGATCGCCTGCTCGTAGTAGTCGCTATAGCCGGTCTTGTCCGCATCGATGAAAACGAAATCGACCAGACCTTCCAGTCCCTCGCGGCGCAAAGCGATCAGACTTTCGATCGCAGGGGCGATCCTGAGATCGATCTTGCGCGCGACATCGGCCTCTTCCCAGAACGGGCGGCCGATGGCGGGAAATTCGTTCGAGACGTCCAGCGCATGCACAATGCCGTCTTCGGGCAGGGCGAGCGCAAAGCCCAGTGTCGCATAGCCCGTGAACACCCCGATCTCGACGACTCGCCGGGCATTGATCGCTTTCAGCAGGAGCTGCAGGAACGCCACCTGCTCGGCCGATGACCGCATGACGGAAAGCGGGTGGTTGTCGGTCACCTCGCGCAACCGCCGCTGGACGGCACTCTCCCGCACGCCGACGGCCAACAGATAAGCCTGCAGCTCCTCGCTCAAACCCAGCGAGCGCGTGGACATGATTCATCCCTCCCAGGCTGATGATCGCAATTCTTGTCAGACGATCGTCACCTCCGCATGATAGCGCCTGGGCAGGGTTTCGTCACGCAGTCGGCGCCCGCTGCATGAAATGAAGGGAGGAAACCACCGCCATGCTTCACGCAAACCGGGAACGGGGCCGGATTCATGCCCGGTGTCGGCGCACAGTCCACCGTCTCGTCTGCGCTACCATCCTGCTGGCTGCGACAGCCGGCGGCGTCGCGATGGCGGCCGGCGACAAGGCCGCAGCAGACGATCCCCGCAGCCAGGATCCCTACTGGCAGCTTGGCCGGCAGCAGATCGCCCAGCGGCTTGCCGCGACACCGCTCGTCCGTCCTGCGCGCAATGTCATCCTGTTCATCGGCGATGGGATGGGGGTGAGTACGGTGACCGCCATGCGTATCTACACGGGCCAGCTGCATGGCGGCAGCGGCGAAGAATATGTGCTGCCGTTCGAGCGCTTTCCCTATACCGCTCTCGTCAAGACCTACAACATCAATGCCCAGGTGCCCGATTCGGCCGGCACCGCGAGCGCCATCTATACCGGGATCAAGACGGATATCGGCGTGCTGGCGATCGCGCCGGGTGCGCAACGGGGAGACTGCGCGGGCATGCGGGTCGTGCCGACCATTCTTGAAGAACTGGAGGACCGCGGTTTTGCGACCGGGATCGTCACCACCGCGCGACTCACCCATGCGACACCTGCAGCCGCCTATGCCCATGTGCCCGATCGAGACTGGGAGGCCGATGCAGACATGCCGAAGCCTGCCCGCAAAGCCGGCTGCCGGGATATCGCGGCCCAGTTCGTCGACTTCTCCCATGGCGACGGGATCGATGTCGCGCTCGGCGGTGGGCGGGCGAATTTCCTGCCGCGCACAATCGGGGGGCGGCGACGGGACGGCCGGGATCTGACCGCCGCCTGGCGCACGCGCCATCCCCACGGCCAGGTCGTGACCACGGCGTCCGCGTTGGCGGCCTTCAGCCCCGGGCGAGACAGCCAGTTGCTCGGCCTGTTCGCCGATTCCCATCTCGCCTTCGACTATGACCGGCGCACCCGCAAACGCGACCAACCCTCGCTCGCCCGGATGACCGAAGCAGCGATCCGCCTGCTTCAAGCGCGCACGGTCGGGCGGACACGGGGCTTCTTCCTGATGGTCGAGGGTGGGCGGATCGACCACGCCCACCATGCGGGCAACGCCTTCCGGGCTCTCGATGAGGGCCGTGCCTTCGCCGAGGCGATTGCGCGCGCGCTCACGCTCGTCGATCCCGCCGACACCCTTGTGCTGGTCACGGCGGACCATTCCCACACCCTCGCCATCGCGGGTTACCCACCGCGCGGCAACCCGATCCTGGGGCTCTCGCGCCGCATTGAAACGGATGCGGCCGGCACCCATCCACTCGCCCGTGCACGCGACGGACGGCCGTATACGACGCTCGGCTATCTCAATGGGCCGGGAGCCGGCCGCCGGTTGACCGAGTCGATGGAGGAGAAAGCCGTTCTCGATCCCGACTATCGCCAGGAAGCGGCCATTCCCCTGCGGTCTGAGACCCATTCGGGCGAAGACGTGCCGCTGTATGCCATCGGCCCCGGCGCCCAGCTGGCCCGCGGCGTGCTGGAACAGAACGCCCTCTACCATCTGATGACGACCGCCCTGGGACTGGACCGGTGATCAGTGATCAGTGATCCGTTATCAGTGATCAGAAATTCGTACAGCGAATAACGATTCAGTCATCAGTGATCAGTGATCAGAAATTCCTGCGGCCAATGACGATTCGGTGATCAGGTATCAGTGATCAGACAATTCCTGCGATGCATGACGCTTTTCCCTCCCTGGTCATCCGCCAGCCTCTTCCTCGTCATCCGCCGGCTTGACCGGCGGATCCAGCGGACGGTGGGGACAACGTCCAACATTGGAGATAACGGGCCTG
>CAZJPA010000277.1:0-3344 GCA_964547755.1 uncultured Sphingomonadales bacterium | reverse complement strand
GGATTCGCCGCATCTGCCGGCGAACGACGGTTCGGTGATCGGTGATCAGCTACCAGTGATCAGCCATCCATGCGGCGAAGGACGTGGAGGAGGTCGGTGAACGACGCGAAAAGGAAGACGCAGTCGCTGGATGGATTGGCCGGACAAACTGGCGAGCGACGTGGTGAGCAAGCAAGTGTCACTCGCTGCTTTCTCTTCCACGCCCACTCGCCGATCACCGATGATCGATCCCGATCACCGACAGCCGCGCCGAGGGTGGCTAGAAGATCTGGAAGCCGATCTCGACCCGCAGACCCGCCACGAAGGCGTTGCGCAGGCTTGGATCCGTGCCGGGATGGACGATCCACTGAAAATCGGGTTGAAGGGCGAGCCAGTCGGTCGCTTCGATGCGGTAGGTCATCTCGACATTGATCTCGCGGCGGTTGACGGGCGTGCCGGCAAAAGCTGCGAAGCGCCGGAAACTGCCGCTGTTGCGGGCAATGGCCACGGCCACCCCCAGTTGATCAGCGTCGCGCCCCGGGATGGCGCCGGTATAGACGAGACCGGTCCCGAAATACTGATCGAGTTGATTGATCCGGCCGTCCGCGATCCCGAACCGGATCCACCCTTGTAGTCCTTCGTCTTCGCTGCCGGGTTCGCGATAGAGCGGGCCGTGAGCGAAGGCATAAAAGCCATTGTTGCCGCGGCGCAAGCCGGCGGGCAGGCCAAACGTTTCCTCGATGCCGGGGAAGCGTGCCGTGTATCCCCAGGCGCCGAGCACGAACCGCCAACCGGCTTCGCGGTGGTAGTCCACCTCGCCCACGAGCAGCGCACCTTCCCCGTTTCCCAGTTTCAGTGCGGCACGGCGGGGATGGGCCGGCGTGCCCGCTGCCCCGTCAAAGGCGGCAAACCGCAGCACGAGGTGGTCGGCCGGAGTAATCCGCAACCGCACGCCGGCCATGGACAGCGGGAAGATCGAGGGACCGCTTTGGCCGCTTTGCGAAAAATCGGGGCCGATGCCATGCGAGCTCAAGATCATCAACCCTGCCGGGTCGATGGCGTCGAATTCGGCGTTCAGATCCATGAAGCCGAGTTTCAGGCTCACCCGTTCACCCCAGAAATGGTGCTCGTACCAGGCCTCGTAGATCCGCCAGATCCGGTCGTTGTCGATGTTCGAGACGACTTGGAGATCGCCGACGATATCCGAGAATGTCTTCTTGTTGTTGTGCAATACATAGAAGAAGAAGGTGCCGCCTTCGACGCCGAAACTGGTCGAGGGAACCGTGAGCATGAGATCCAGATTGTGGAGATAGCGCGTCCCCTGCTCGATGCCGCCCCGCAGATTGCTCCAGATGTCGCTCGTATAGACGATCTCCAACTCGATGGGATCATACCAGTGTTCGCCGCGCGCATCCCGATCGCGTGCCGCCTCGCGTCCCTTGACGGTGCGTGCGGGATTGGGGTCGGCTGCGTCGGCATCTGCTGCCTCGGGCGAGGAAGCGGCATTGGCTTCTTCGGTGGAGGAGGCGGCTGCCAGCAGATCCGGATGCTCGGAACCCGGCGGGTGGCCCATTTCATCTGCCGCGACCGCTGCGCTCACGACACCGACAAGAGCGACCAGTCCACTCACACAGCCGATCAGGGCGGCCAACATGTGCCGTGTACAACCCGCCATTCCGGCACGCGCATGGTGATCCCTGTTCAGATACGACATTGGTTTTCCAAGCTTGGGCAAGCGGGCCGACTCCAGCCGAAAGAAGGCCGGGAAGCGGTCACAGCCACGCCTTTGTCGACCCGCATGATGATCCTTGACGAGGGTTGAGACATGACTTCCCGCATCCATCGCGGTGCATGGGTGACGACGGCCTGGCACGATCAGGCCGCGTCCTCGCTGCGGACCTGCTCGAGGAAGCCGTCCACCTCCTGCCGCAGGCGTTCGGCCTCGCTGACGAGATGCTCGGCCGCATCCAGCACCTGCCCCGCATGGCCGCGGGTGGTGTCGGCGGCCTGCTTGACCTGGTCGATCGTCTGGATCGCTTCCTGCGCGCCGGCTGCAGCCTGCTGGGTGTTGTGAGAGATGTCTCGGGTGGCGGCGCTTTGTTCCTCGACGGCCTCCGAAATGGCGCCCGCGATCTCATTCAAGGAGCGGATAGCCTCCGTCACCTCGGCGATTCCGCCCACGGCATCCCGGGTCGCTTCCTGGATGGCCGCGATCTGGCCGGCGATCTCATCGGTCGCCTTGGCGGTCTGGGCCGCCAGATTCTTCACCTCTCCCGCGACCACGGCAAAGCCCTTTCCGGCTTCGCCGGCGCGGGCGGCTTCGATGGTGGCGTTAAGTGCCAGCAGATTGGTCTGAGCCGCGATATCGTTGATCAGCTCGATGACCTCGCCGATCTTCTGGGCGGCCTCGTTGAGATGGCTGATCCGATCATTGGCCTGGTCGGCCTTGCGCGTGCTCTCGCCGGCGACTCGTGCCGCCTCCTTGACGCGCTCCAGGATCGTGTTGATGGAGTAGCTGAGCTCTTCGGCGGCCGCTGCGACGACAGTGACATTGTTGGCGGCCTGATCGGTGGCCTGGCGGGCGCCATCGGCCGCATGGGCCACGTCTTCACTGTGTGAGACCATTTCGCGTGCCGAGCCGCGCATCTGTTCGGAAGAACTGGCGACATGCTCGGCGACGGATTTGACCGACCGCTCGAATCGATCAGCGAGCGCCAGCAGCTCTTCACGCCGCCGTTGCCGTGCCTCTTCGCGCTGACGGGCCTCTTCCTGCTGGCGTTTGAGTTCCGCTTCGCGACGCTCACGCTCGAGCCGCGCCTCCTGTTCCCGCCGGGCGGCCTCTTCCCGGGCCCGGGCGGCTTCCAGTTCGGCCTGTTCGGCCATCATCTCCCGATACCGCTTCAAGGCCCGGGCCATGGCGCCGATTTCATCTTCGCGATCCTGATAGGGGATCTGGCGGGCTTGATCCCCGCCCATGACGGCTTCCAGTGTTTCCGTCATCCGGGCCATGGGTCGAGCGATGTTCTGGCGCAGGAAAACAGCCCCCAGCACCGCCACCAGCAGGCCTGCGATGGCCAGTATCAGCGTGCGCTCGGATAAGGTATCCATCTCGACCATCAAGTGATCCAGGCTCGTGCGCAGCTGATTGATCTGTTCGTCCGAGAAGCGATTGCCTTCCGCGATCAGCTCCTCCATGGCCTTGTCGAGGCGGGCCGCCGTCGCGTCGAATCGCCCCATCAGCTTGTTGCCGCCTTCGGGGCCTTCCGCGATATAGTGATGCGCCATCTCTTGGCCCATCTCGTAGAAAGGGGGAAAGGCCTCGTCGACGGCATCCAACTTGTCCACAAGAGTGGTCAGCTGCAGCT
>CAZJPA010000276.1:0-3348 GCA_964547755.1 uncultured Sphingomonadales bacterium | reverse complement strand
GCCGCACATACTCCCGAAACGCCCGGTCAAACACCTCACGCCCCAACACCACATCACGCAATACCGTCAACGCCGCAACCACCTTGGCGTAAGCGTTGTTGCCCAGCTGCAGCACCTCGTCAGGCGCCGTCATGATCGGGCGCTGGTCTGAGCCTTTCATGTAGCGGAAGATGTTCTCGTTCAGCCCGCGGCGGCTGGGATAGTCCTTCTCCCACAGGCGTTCGGCGATGTTCTGGACAAAGGAGTTGAGCCCCTCGTCCAGCCACGCCCAGCGACGTTCGTCGGAGTTGAGGATCATCGGGAACCAATCATGCCCGATCTCATGGATGACGACGCCGATGAGGGCGTATTTCTCGCGCCGGGAATAGTTCGGCGGATCCTTTGGCCGCGGTCCGTTCGAGGTGATCATGGGATATTCCATCCCCCCACGCAGCGGACCGTTGACCGAATCCGCATGCGGCCAAGGATATTCGAGACCGGTGATCCGGGCATAGACATCGAGCGCCTGGATGATGGATTCGGTCGAATAGAGATGCCACAGCGGCATCGCCTCATTGGGGTAGAAGGACTGCGCCAACACGAAACGCCCGGACGGATAGCGGAAACCCTTCGCATCCCAGATGAATTTGCGTGACGACGCCCAGGCGAAATCGCGCACGCCCTGCGCCTGGAAATGCCAGGTCTTGGTGCCGGCGGGCGTCTTCTTGTTCTTCCTCTTCTCATTCGCCTTTTCATTCGCCTTTGCTTCCTCCGGCGTGACGACGAAGACGGGCTTTGCGGCCTTTGCCGCCTTTTTCAGGCGATTGCGTTGCTTGGGCGAGAGCACTTCTTGCGGATTCTGGAGTGTGCCGGTGGCGGCCACGATATGATCCGCCGGCACGGTGATCCGGACGTCGAAATCACCGAATTCGACCGTGAACTCGCCGCCGCCCAGAAACGGCATCAGCCGCCAACCGCCATAATCCGTATAGGCGGCCAGCCGGGGATACCACTGAGCCAGGAAAAAGATGGCGTTGCCGTCCTTGAACGCTTCATAGCCGCCGCGGGCGCCGACCACGCGGCCCTCCGGGATCACGTAATGCCAGCCGATGCGGAAGGTGAAGCTGCCCTTGGGCGGCAGCGGCTCCGGCAGGTCGATGCGCATGAAGCTGTCGATCATATGATGGGCAAGAGGCTTTCCGGCCGCATCCGTCACCGCGGTTATCACATCGCCATAGCCCTTCTCCTGGATCTGAAGGATGGCGTCGAGGGCATTAAAAGGCATTTTCTTTTGATCCGGCGGCACGGTGGCTGACAGCACCGCCTTGGAATCCTTGCGAAAACGGTTCTGGTCGAGCTGCACCCACAGATAACGCAGGGTATCGGGCGAGTTGTTGTGGTAGGTGATGGTTTCCTCGCCTGAGATCCGCTTGGCCTGTTCGTCCAAACGCACGGAGATGACGTAATCGACCTTCTGCTGCCAATAGGCCGGGCCCGGCGCGCCGGAGGCCGTGCGGGCGGCGGTCGGCGTGGGAAAGACGTCATCGAGCTGCGCGAAGACGTCCTCAGGCCCCTTGGATGATTCGGCCGCGCCGGCGGTGCTGCCCGTGATCCACATGCCCAACGCCAGAACGCTCAAGATCAGCGTGAGCGTCAGATGTGCAGCGAAACCGCCGGCCGTCTCTGCAATCCGTGACATCCGTCATCTCCTCCCTGTTCGCCTATGCGCCCGCGTGCAGGACGGGACACCGCAAGTTTTGCCGGCAAGGCTTCTTGACTTGGCCCCCGTCCACCGGCTTTGCATCGGCGGCAGGCTAGCGGGAGCGCGCAGACGGTGCAATCACTCTCAACGATGGTTGGGGCCGCGGAACGCCGCGTGCGGGTTGCAGTGGTGGTGGGTTTGCATGACCGCCCGCCCGTCGGCGGCCATCTGGGGGTCTGGCTGCGGGTGACCGAAGCTCTGGCCGCCATGCCGCGCGCGCCGGTGCAACTCGATCTCATGATTCTGCGCCGGGGGGCGGCGCCGGCTGATCAGGCCCTTGCCGCAGATATCCATGTCCACCGCCTTCCTGCGCTGCTCAACAGCGATCGCCTGCCCTTCACGCGCACGGCCGCCGGCGGTACCGAACTCCTCGCGCCGTCACCATTCCTGTTGCGTCGGCTGAAGGCATGCGATCCCGATGTCGTGGTCATCAGCGATCCCTTCGGATTCGGCCGCACCGCCGCCGGTTGGGCGCGGCGCAATCGGCGCGGGCTCGTGTATGCGGTGCAGACCCGCCATGATGTCTTCGCAGCGCTCTATGGCCGCGTGATCCTGGTCCGAATGATGGGGGAACGCGTCGGTCGCTGGTGCGAGGATCGGCTCCGGTTGTCCGAGCGGTTGGCGGCCGGGATGCGGGCGCGGGTCGCCGCTCTCATGAATCAAGCCGATCACATTCTTGCGTCCTCCCATGCAGAGCTTGCGCGCCTGCGTGCTCTGCGGCCGGCGGACACGGTGAGCCTGTGGCGGCGCGGCCTGGATTTCGCCCGCTTCGCACCGGCGCGGCGGGACCGTCAGTGGTTGCATCGAAGCTATGGTATTCCACCGGATCGCTTTGTCCTGTTGTTTGCCGGGCGTGTGGACGAATCAAAAGGAGTGCCTTTTCTCTTGGATGTCATGGAGGCGAGCCTGCCGTCTGTTCCCGCCCTCCATCTCTTTCTGGCCGGCGAAGGGGCGTGGCGACGGCGGGCGCAGGCGCGCCTCGGCTCGCGGGTGACCGCAGCCGGCGCCCTGCCGCAGGAGGAGCTTGCGCGGGTGATGGCGAGCTGTGACGCCTTCGTCTTCCCCTCGCCTTCGGATGCAGCGGCCAATGTGTTGCGGGAAGCACAGGCAAGCGGTCTGCCGGTGCTGGTCAATAATTCGGAGCCCGTGGCCGAGCTGGTCGCCGAGCCGGGCCTTGACGGCCTGAGCCTGCCTGTCGGCGACTGCCGGGCCTGGGCGCAGGCTGTTCAGGATCTCGCGACAGCAGATGAGACGGCACGCGCTTCCCGCCGCCGGCAGATCGCAGCCCGCGCCCGCCAGCGCTATCCGGACTGGCACAGCGTTCTGACGGAAGATCTGCTGCCCGTCTGGCAGGCGGTGGCCGGCCGGTCATCGGTCATCAGTGATCAGTGATCAGTCATCGGTGATCAGTGATCAGGGGACAGTGATTGGTTATCGGAGAGGGAAAGGCGTGTGACGGTCTTCTTCCCCATCCACATCGTTCGCCGCCTTCGGTTCTGATCACCGGCACCTGATCACCGATCACTGGATCGTCATTCGCCGCCGGCAGACGCGGCGAATCCATCCGGCATGAGGGCCAGTCTTCGGCGTTTGATGTTGTTTTTCCT
>CAZJPA010000275.1:0-3355 GCA_964547755.1 uncultured Sphingomonadales bacterium | reverse complement strand
ATGCCGGCAAACAGGGCCGAGGTGGGCGAGGTCAGGACGCACTGGCCCGCCCGGGTCTCCAGCTGCTTGGCCAACCCCTTGCCGCCCATGGCGAAGAGCAGCACCGCCACCCCGGGACGGCCGTCGGGGGTCTCGTCGGGGGACAGTTCCCGCTCGATGCCGGCCTCGCAGCCGCAGGCGATCACCGAGGTGGCGAAACCGGTCATGGCGCGGGCGCTGTGATAGGCCCATTCCAGGTTCTGGGCGGTGATGATGGCCCGGGTGGCCTTCATGGGAAAGGCCTCGGCGAAGGTGTCGTCGATGTGAACGCCGTTGATTTCCATCAGCCTCGCCCCCCGCACGGATGCACCGTGACGCTGCCGCGGCCGTCCTCGGCGATTTCCTCGTCGCGGATGATGAAGTTGTCCAGTTTCATGGTCAGGTAACGGTCGAAATAGTCGGTCAGGGATCGCTCGATGGCGCGATCGTAGTCGGGCTTGACGGTGTGGGTGGTACCCCAGGTGACGTGGACGATCTCCCCGTCCTTCACCACCAGCTCCCCGTCCTTGAACACGTAAGCGGGCTTGGCGAACATCCGCTCCACGTCGTCGTCGGGGGTGTAGACGGTGATGTCCGCCGCCGCCCCCGGCCCCAGGTGGCCGCGGTCCTCCAGCCCCACCAGCCTGGCCGCCCCGGCCCGGGTCATGATGGCGATCTCGTAGAGGGAGTATTCCCGCTCGATGCTCGCCAGGGTGGTCATCTTCTGGGCTTCCGGATGCAGGCGCGAGAGCTGCTCGTTGCGGAAGGTCCGGTCCATCAGCAGGCGGATCAGGTGGGGATAGCTGGTGAAGGGGGCACCGTTGGGATGGTCGGTGGTGAGGAACACCCGCCAGGGATCGTCCACCAGGAGGAAGATTTCCAGACCGATGGCCCACTGGAGGGCGTTGACGAAGTTCTGGTCCCGGTACTTGAACGGCACCACCCCGCACCCGGCGTCGCACTCGATGTCCATGCACACCCACTTCTTGGGATGGGCGTGGCCGGCGTTGGCGTGCTGGCGCATGTTGTCGCCGGAAGCGGTGACGGTCTGGCCGAACAGGACCTGACCCACGTCCACGGTGACGTTGGGATTGGCGTTGACCGCCTCGGCGATACGCGCCGCCCCCGAGGAAAACTTGAAATCCCCCTCGGTGCCGTAACTGTGGAACTGAATGTGGGTCAGGTGCAGGGGCAGCCCCTCGATACCGGTGATGGTCTTGAGGGTGGTTTCTACGTTGCCCGGCACCCCCAGGTTGCAGCCGTGGACGTGCAGCGGATGGGGCACGCCCAGCTCATGCACCGCAGTGGCCAGGGTCTTGAGGATCTGGCGCGGGGTGACGCCGTAATACTCGTGGCGCTCGTCCAGATCCAGGGCCCGCTGGTTGAACTTGAAAGCACTGATGCCGCCGGGATTGACCACCTTGATGCCGATGCACTGGGTGGCGTTGAGGGTCCAGGCGACGTAGTCGTTGACCGCCTTCTGGTCGGCGCCGTCGCGCAGCATCCGCAGCAGGAAGTCGTCGCTGCCGAGCATGGCGTAGCCGCCCTTGTCGAGGATGGGGATGTCGCCCATCTCCATGTGGGCCTGGCGGGCGTTGACCGGCAGCACCGCCGGCTCGAAGGCGGTGGTGAAGCCCATCTCGGCGTAGCGGTAACCGGTGGTCCAGGTGCTCGGGGCGGCGTGGCCGCAACCGGAACGCAACCGCTCGGTGTGATACTGGGGGTCGGCGCGGTGGTCCTCCGGCAGCATCACCCGGGCGATGTTGACCTTGCCGCCGCCGATGTGGGTGTGCATGTCGATGGCCCCGGCCATGACGATCTTGCCGCTCAGGTCGTATTCCCGGTCCACCCGCACTCCGGGCGGCGGCTCGACGATGCGGCCGTCTTGGACGTAGAGGTCGCGCACCTGACCGTCGATCCCGTGGGCCGGATCGTAGACGGTGCCTCCCTTGAGTTTGATCAGCATGGCAACTTCCCTCTGACTACTTTCATTGTCCCGCTCCCGTTTGCAGTTCCACCAGCATTTCTCCCAACAACACGAACACCGCCAGCATGAAGACGACCGCCAACGCGACCAGCACCAGCAGGACCGTCGGCACTCCCATCTCCAGATAGGCTTCGCTGGGATTTCGCGGGTTGACGTAGACCCGGACCTTCTGCCCTTCGCGATAACGCCGCACGATCTCGCGGTGAAACGCCTCCCGATTGGTATAGCGGTAGTCGGGACGAATCTGCGTGCCGTGGTAGGTTTGGTCGTTCACCCGGTATTCGTAGGCGATCCGGGAACCGTACAGCCTGGCGCCGGAACGGGGATGGCGCAGGGTTTCCATCCCGGCATAGGTGATCCGTCCCTCGACCTGCTTCCAGGTGAGAGAACGCAGAACGTAATGACGGATGACATAAATCGCCAGGGCGACGGCGACGCCGACGATCAGGACAGCAGCGACGATGGTGACCGTAAGCTGATCCATCCCTTTACAGGCGTTGCTCGATCGCCCGAATCACCTCGGCACCGCTCGGCAGGCCGACGCTGCGCAACTGATACAGCCGGATGGCGACGACGTTGTCGGTGCGATAGGTGTGACCCGGGTGATCGATTCCGGGACACCCCACCGGGATGAACACCGCCGGCGGCCGGGAAAAAGTCATTCCACAACGGCCGACGACGATGGTGGGAATTTCGGCAGACGGGGGTGTCTGCCTACTGTCGAAGGCGGCCAGCCACAGCAGCGCGTCCACTTCTCCCTCGCCCAGCAGGCGCTCGGTGGCGTTGAGATAGGGATCGTATTCGGGCATTCCCCGACCGAACCGGATCCGGAGGGGGTAACCGCTCTGCCAGCCGCAGACCTGGGTCGCGGTCTGACTGCCGAGCTTACCCCCCAAAGGCAGACCGCTGCAGCGGGTGGTCCGGTTGACCTCCTTGATCAATTCGCACAGGGTCTGCACCGCCAGTTCGGCGTGGGGCCAGTTCCAGGAAGCGGCGGCCCAGGCCAGCACCCCGTAGCGCGCCGCTTTCAGGGAGTCGGCCAGTTCGGCCAGGCGCGCCACCGGAATGCCGCCCACGGCCTCCGCCGCCACCGATTCCCCCTTGACCAGGGCCCGCAATACCGCCAGCACCTGAGGCAGATGGGCATCGTCACAGGCCAGAACGTCCGACGCCTTCCCCGGGGAAGCCCGGCCGGCGGCGGAGGGCGCCTGCCCCAGATGGATCACCCGGCGCTCGTCGGCGCGGACGAACATGCCGTCGACCCAGACATGGCGTTCGAAGAAGCGGGGAAAACCGGTTTCCAGCCCCCCACCGACCAGGACGATCAGGTCGGCGCGGTTCTTGACTTCC
>CAZJPA010000274.1:0-3372 GCA_964547755.1 uncultured Sphingomonadales bacterium | reverse complement strand
CCTCTCAGGCGTGCCAAGCGCGCGCACGACGTTCATCGGTTTCTTCACCCAGATCGAGGCCGAAGCGGCCACTCCGCTCGGTCGGGTGCTTTTCATTCCCGGCGTCCGTTGGGACCGCTTTCGCAACCGCCGCGCAGGCGAGACGATCCCGGCCGAAGATGCCGTCTCCCCCAAGCTGGGACTGAGCTGGTTCCCGCACGAGCGCCTCTTGCTGTTCGCAAATTGGGCCGAAAGTTTCCGTGCGCCCAACATGAACGAAACATTCAATGAGGGCATCCACTTTCGAATCCCCTTGGGACCTTTCGTGGAGGCGCCAAATTTCTTCGTTCCAAATCCTGATCTTCAGCCCGAATCCGGGCGCACAATCGAAGCGGGCGCCGGGTATGATGGACCAGTCGGCCTGCTCGCGGGCGATCGATTGCGGCTGAAGGGCAGCTATTTCCGCTCGCAGATCGACGATCTCATCGACCTTGATGTCACGGTAGCCTTCACGCCGGGCTGTTTTGTGCCGGGACTCGGCCCCTGTTCATCGGGCACGAGTCGCTTCGTCAATCGGACTGACGCCCGCCTGAAGGGAATCGAGATCGAACTCGGCTACGAAACCGAGCGGCTGGCACTACGCGCAAGCTACGCGACCCTGCGCGGTCGTGATCGCGCAACAGGCACCTTCTTGGGGCTGCTCCTGCCGGACACCTTCTATATCGATACCGCCCTGCGCTGGCCGTCGCTGGACCTCAAGACGGGCCTGCGCGTCGAAATCGCGGAAACAATGCGCCGAGTCAACGACCCGGGACAAATTCGTCCCGGATTCGAGAAAATCGATATCTATGTGAGCTGGACACCTTCGGATGGACCGCTTGCCGGCTTCAGAATGGATTTCGGTCTCGACAACCTTAGCGACGCGACATTCTCACGCGTAGCGGCCGGGGCGAGCGCACCGGGACGTAATATCAAGCTTGCAATCGGCTATCGCTTCTAAAGGGGATGGAGAAGGGGGCGACGGTCATGAACGTTCCACTTGGATGCACGCGTCTCGAAGTCCTTCCGCCCGATGCACGGTTATTCGTTCTCACCGTACGCGCCTGGACGACGCTTGCGCGCTGTCGGCGCCAACAGGAAGCGGGGCTGCGCAAGCGCGCTTGTGAGGTTCTCAAGGCCTTTTTGATGCGCGCCGGCATTACCGCCGGCGAGCGGTTGGATGCCTTGCTCGCACTTCTCGGCCGGCATGCAGAGCGCCCCGTCTGGTTGGGCTGCCCAACCTGCGGTGCGATCAGCGCCGGTGAAAAGCGTCTGCTTGCTGCTTGCGCCGCCGCCATGGAAGGCCAGAACGACACCTGCCGAAAGCTGCTTGCCTTCTGGCTGACGGAAGACAAGCTCGCCACGGCAACCCAACTGATGCTTGCGCTCGCAGTAGCCTTGGTGGAAGCGGATATCCGCCTGCAGGAGAAGATCGCCGCACGGTCCATGCCGCTTCTTGCAATTCTTACCATCATCGAGAATGCGCCGCAGATCGTCCGCCGACGCGTTGCGCCGACACGGCGGCTTGGCCTAAGGATGGAGGCATGAATGCGGCAGATCCGGCATGGCGGAGACGGGAAGGCTGGCTGGCGTCCTTCGCAGCGCGCGGCTCACAGAGCCGTGGGCGGCTCCATGCCGAGCCCGAAAGCCGGACACGCTCGCCTTTTCAGCGCGATCGCGACCGCATCATCCACTCCACCGCCTTCCGTCGCCTCGAATACAAGACGCAGGTCTTCGTCTACCATGAAGGCGACCATTACCGCACGCGCCTCACGCATTCGCTGGAAGTGGCCCAGATCGCGCGCTCACTGGCCCGCGCCCTCGACCTGGACGAGGATCTGGCCGAGGCCTGCGCGCTTGCCCATGATCTCGGCCATCCCCCCTTCGGCCATGCGGGCGAAGCCATCCTCGATGAGATGATGGCCGATCACGGCGGCTTCGATCACAATGCACAGACACTCCGGATCGTGACCCGGCTGGAGCGCCGCTATGCAGCCTTCCCCGGCCTCAACCTCACCTTCGAGACATTGGAGGGATTGGCCAAGCACAACGGCCCGCTCGATCGCAGCGGACGGGACGGCGCCGTCCTGAATGCCGTGAAAGAGGCTGGACTCACGGACCATATCGCGCCCACGCTCTGGCCGCCTCTTGAAGCCCAGTTGGCTGCGATCGCCGACGATGTCGCCTATACCGCCCACGACATCGACGACGGTCTGCGCGCCGGCCTGTTCGCGCTGGAGGCCTTGGCCGATCTCGCCCTCACCTGCGACCCGTTCGTGGAAGTCCGGAACCTGCGCCCGACGAGCCGCACGATCACCGTCCACGAGCTCGTGCGTCGGGTCATCGATCGCCTCGTAACCGATCTCGTCGACGAAACCCGGCGGCGAATCGCGCTCCACGCAGTCACCGATCTTGCCGACCTCCGCAAGGCCTCCGGCCCGCTGGTTGCGTTCTCCGAGGATATGCGTGCGGCCCTGGAGGACATGCGCGGCTTTCTGACCACGCATATGTATCGGCACCGTTACGTCATCCGCGGCCTGATCAAGGCGAAAAAGCTGGTGCGCAGCCTCTTCGAGCTCTATATAGCCGAGCCGCACTGCCTGCCCCCGGAATGGGAGGCGCGCTGCGACGGCGCGCATGGTCCCGCCACGGCGCGGGTGGTGGCGGATTTCATCGCCGGCATGACGGACCGCTACGCGATCCGCGAATACCGTCGGCTCTTCGACATCACGGAATACCCGATCTAGGACGCAAGGCGCCCCATGAACATCTTTCACCATTTTGCTCGGAAGATCCGGCAGCTGGCCCAGGAATCTGCTGATGAGCCGCTGCCTGAGCCCCTGCTGACGGCCATCAAAGCGGAACCTCCGCGCGATCCGGCGCATGGCGACATCGCCACCAATGCGGCGATGGTACTCACCCGCGCCCTGCGTCGTCCCCCGCGTGCGATCGCCGATGAACTGGCGCCGCGTCTTGGCGCCCTTGAAGGCGTGGCCGAGGTGGCGGTGGCGGGCCCCGGCTTCATCAACATCCGGCTTGCCGACGACTTTCTCCATGCCCGGCTGGCCGAAATTCTCACAACCGGCACCGATTACGGGCGTTCCGCGATGGGCGGCGGCGAACGCGTCAATGTCGAATACGTCTCCGCCAATCCGACAGGGCCGATGCATGTCGGCCATGTGCGCGGCGCGGTGGTGGGTGATGCCTTGGCCAATCTGCTGGAGAAAGCAGGCTATGCGGTCACCCGCGAATACTACATCAACGACGCGGGCGCCCAGGTGGAGACCCTCGCGCGCTCGGTGGATACTGTGCGGCTATGGACGCTTCGGCAAGGCGGTGCGAAAGCACCTCGCG
>CAZJPA010000273.1:0-3393 GCA_964547755.1 uncultured Sphingomonadales bacterium | reverse complement strand
GACGGTTCGGGTATCCGGGAGACGCCGGCCGAGGAGCCGTGATGCGATCGGTGGTCAGACGCCAGCGCAAACGCTCTATCCAGAGCCGCGGCCGCTGCTTCGGGGCTTCTGACACCCAGGCGGTAAAGGGGGCGGGCTTGCAGCCACTCATCGAAGGCTTCCACCATCGCAGCCGGCGGGGGGCGCCCGGCAGCGCCGCGCAAGCCCTCCACAAGCAGGGCGATCACCTGCGCGGAAGACAGGGGCGACAGTTCTGCTTCGCCATGTGTTGGCACCACGACGGCGGCAATCGTTCCGGCCTTGAATGGCTCAGGCAACGGCCTGCTTGCCGGCGCGAGAAGAAGGCCGTCCGCCTCGCCGCGCGTGAGGCGGAGGGGCAGAGGGATGGGGGTGAGGCTGCCCTTCGCGCCCAGATCCAGCCGCAGCAACCCATGCGCGCCGCGGCTTCCCGCTATCGCCAGTCCCGGCGCGTCGTATCCCGTGCGTTTGCGGCTGGCGAGCAGGAGCATGCGTCCATCGGCCAAGGGCAGCAGCCGCCCCGGGACCAGGAGACGGTCTTCTTCGCCGGCGCAGGCCTGCAGCCGCTCCCATAACGCCAGCGCGATCCCGTCCAGGCCTTCGGGGGATGTGAGAATCTGGCCCTGTACAGCCAACACATAGCCATGAGGGGCCGGAAGCACCGCGAGCTCTTCGATTGCAGGAGCGCCATCGGCCGTCTGCGCGATTCGCGCTTGTGCGGCATTTTCCTGCATGTCCGCAAGCGGCGCGAAGAGAGGCGCCAGGCGACCAGCGGCCGCGGGACAGGCGAAGACGAGGCGCACCCGCCGCCGGCCCAGCGTGATCGTGAGCATCCTATCCCTTGCAGCGCGATCAGAGATGGTGGGTGGGGCCGCGGGTCGCGGGACTGCGTGGTCGGGTTCGCTGCCGGACAGGCGGATCAGACCGCGGCACGCCCAGTCGTCCAGCAGCCTCCAAACGCTTGCGCGCGTGGCCCAGGGGTCGGCGCTGTGTTCAGCCAGCGCATCTGCAATCCGCCTGACAGGCTCGCCGGCCGCCATCTTCAGCCAGATCAGGCTCGCGACCTCGTTGAGTCGGATCATCTGCCCTTCATCGGCTGCGTAAACAAGCAGATGATCCTCCTCATAAAGTTCCGCCGCTTCTGCCGGGGCGAAGACGAGGTCGGGTAGTTGCCCATGACAATGCGCGAGCAGATGGATGTCCGCGGCGCTCGGTGCGGGAAAGGAAACGAGATAGGCGGCTGGGTCCGGTCCTGGACACAGCAGCCGGAAACCGCCGCGACGGGCCATCTGGGACGTGAAGTCGGCGATGATCCGCTGCTCGGGCGGGGCGGAAAGAAGTGCCGGATCGGGTGGCGCGTTGAGGCCGAGCAGCGCCACCATGTCGGCCACCAGCCGCTGCTTGGTCGCCGCCTCGAAGTCCCCGCCATCGGCGGGTGCCGCGCACACCTCCAGCGAGGGACTCAGATTGCATTCCATGATCCAGGGATTCAAATCGGCGTCGATCAGGCAATCGATCCCCAGCAGCTCGTAGCAGCCGCGGGTATCGGCTGATACCTCGGTCAGCCGGCGTCGCAGGCTTTCGCGGCCGGCGATCACCGTCATGCGCACCGCCTCCTCGATACGGGCGAACAGACCGGCGTCATCCTGGCCCTGTTCCCGCAGCCACCGGCGATATTGGCCGATTCCCACAAAGACGACCGGCGATGGCGCAGCGGTGTTCGTCTCATTGACGTCCGGATTCGTCAGATGCGCATAGATATTGGTGGGATCGTCCGGGTCGTAGGGCGCGGAGGCCAGCTTTTGGAAGCCTTCCTCGTAGAGCCACGCCACAAGGGGGTCCACCGCGGTGATCAGCACATACAGCCGCAGCACATATTTGCGCTTCTGGTAGAGATGCGGCCGGGCGACATATTCCTGCACGATCCAGCCGGACTCGCGCGGGGCCGCTGCGACGTCCGCCAGCAGCCGGATGCCGCGCCCGCGGGAGGAATTCGCGGGCTTGAGCAGCCAGCGGCGTTCGGGCCGGTCAGCGGCCGCCCGCTGGAGGGCGGGATAGTCCGCCGGCATGACGAAAGTGGCAGGAAAAAAGGCCATCCGCGGTGCCTGTGGGCGGTCTGCGATGAGCGCATGATGACGGGCGAGGGTCGCGGCAAGATAGCTCTTGATGGTCAGGGCGTTGTTGCCGGGAATGTGATTGATGCTCTTGGCGGCGTCCAGCTGGTCGAAGACGTCCGCGTCCGGCATGCCCGTATACCAGCAGGTATCCCACTCGTCCGCTGAGCCCGGCTCCCAAAACCGCTCGTCCAAGGCTGCGATGAAGACGGCATCCTGGCCCGGTTCGCGGTTGCCTCCACACCAGTAGCGCCGCTTCGGTGCTTGCGCGCCCATGTGACGATCCTTCCTGCCGCCGGTTGGAAGCGGCGGGTTCCACCTGCTTGCCTGCCCTTGGATGAGGCCACCGGCGCGGGCGCTTCGTCAACGCGTCTTCCTCTCTGCTCACGAGATTGTGATCACGAGTGAGGGGGGGGATTGCTTGCGGGCGGCACGCTTGAGGGCGTATCATTTTGAGGCGGTCGGAGAATGGGGCGATGCAGGAACTGATCGGGGAGAGAACGCATGTCCATGCGTGAGAAAAGGCGCCAGGAGCTTCTGGCCAGGCTGGCCACCGGCGTGATGATGGCCGCGCCCCTTGTCGCAGGAGCCGTGGCCCAGTCGGCGGCGGCTGGGGTGGCGCCGACCTTACTGGCGGCGGCGCAGGAGGCCAAGGGGGAAGGCGAGGCCGAAGCCAAAGGCGAAGGAGAAGCTGAAGCCAAGGCCCGTCATCACCGTCGCCATCACAAGGCCAAAGGCGAAGCCGAGGCGAAAGGCGAGGGGGAAGCCGAAGCGCGTCATCATCGCCACCACAAGGCCAAGGGTGAAGCCGAGGCGAAAGGCGAGGGAGAGGCCGCGGCGAAGGGGGAAGGGGAGGCCGAGGCCAAAGGAAAAGGCGAAGCTGAAGCGGGGGGAGAGCGTGAAGCCAAAGGCGAGGGGGAGGCGGAAGCCGAAGGAGAGGGCGAAGCCGAGGCCAAGCACAGCCCCGAGGAGATCACCCCGCCTTCTGGAGTCAAGCCATATCGGGGCGACCACGCGGAGCTCGTGGCCTATGGCAAGACGCTGTTCGCCGATACGTCGCTGTCCACCAACGGTCTCGCCTGCACGAGCTGTCATACCGACTTCATGGGCTACAACGAGACCTTCAAGCAGCCCTATCCCCATCATGTGAAGATGGGCAAGGATGTCTTCGGCCTCGATCAGGTGACGGCCGAGCAGATGGTCCAGATTTGTATGCTGGTGCCGATGGAAAACAAGATCCTTCCCTGGGGCTCGAAAAAGC
>CAZJPA010000272.1:0-3477 GCA_964547755.1 uncultured Sphingomonadales bacterium | reverse complement strand
TCCGCTCTAGTCGGATCAAAGGCGGTGCGACCGCCGTCAGCGAACGCATCCGGCTCACCTTGGAAGAGGGCGCCCGTGCTCGGATCCTCCTGCTTCAGGAAGCGGCAGCCGGCACCCATCATTTCCTGCGCGTGGATGCGGAACTCGGGGCGCAGGCGGCGCTCGTGTTCGGGCAGGCGGTTGTCGGCACCGGCTATGCGCGGGCCGAGCACCACTGGCGGTTCGCCGGTTCTGCCGGCCGGGGCGAGCTCGCCTTGCTGGGGCTGCCCCATGCCGGCGGCCGGGCGGACGTCCTGACCCGCTTTCGGCATTCCGGTCGGCGCACGCAATCGCACCAGAGCGTGCGGATGTTGGCGGCGCGTCGGGACCGGGCCGTCTATCAGGGGCTCGTCCATGTCGCCCATGGCGCCGATGGCACGGACTCGCGCCAGGATGCGAAGGGCCTGCTGCTCACCCGTGGCGGCGAAATCGACCTCAAACCGGAACTCGAGATCTTCGCCGATGACGTGGCCTGCGCCCATGGGGCGACCGTCGGTCAGCTCGATTCCCTCGCCCTTTTCTATCTGATGGCGCGGGGTATTCCGGAAGAGGAGGCGCGGCGGATGCTGATCATGGCGTTTGCGGATGCGGTGATCCGCCTCTGGCCCGATGCGGATGGCTTCTCGCATGCAATGGAAGAGGCGGTCGCCCCGGCACTTGCGGCGCTGAGCAGGATGGACGAAGGAGCGGCGGCATGAACGAGCTGCCGATCAGTCAGGCCGTTCTTGCCTGCTTCGATGTGGAGGCGGTGCGGCGGGACTTTCCGATCTTCACCACCGCGCAACCACATGGCAAGCGGCTGGCCTTTCTCGATTCAGCCGCCTCCGCGCAGAAGCCTGCGGTGGTGATCGAGCGGGTCCGGCGCTTCTATGCTTGCGAATATGCGAACATCCACCGCGGGATCTACGATCTTTCGGCCCGGGCGACCGAGGCTTTCGAGGCGGTCCGCGAGCAGACGCGCCGCTTCCTCAATGCCCGGCACCGCGAGGAGGTTGTCTTCACCCGCGGCACGACCGAGAGCATCAACCTCGTCGCCCGCTGTTTTGCGCGTGCGTTCATGAAGGCGGGCGATGCCATCCTGCTGACTGAGGTCGAGCATCATTCCAATATCGTCCCCTGGCAGCTGGTGGCCGAGGAATACGGACTGGAGATCCGGGTTGCGCGTGTGGACGATGCGGGGGCGTTGGATGTCGCCGACTTCAAGGCGAAGCTTGAAGACGGGCGCGTGAAGATCGCAGCGTTCGCGCATGTCTCCAATGCGATCGGCACGGTGCTGCCTGTGGCCGAGCTCACCGCCATGGCGCATGAGGCGGGGGTGCGCGTGCTGGTGGATGGCGCGCAGGCCGTGCCGCATATGATCGTCGATGTCGCGTCGCTCGACGTCGATTTCTACGCCTTCTCCGGCCACAAGCTCTTCGGGCCGACGGGCGTAGGCGTGCTCTACGGACGCCGTGCGCTGCTGGAGGCCATGCCCCCTTGGCAAGGCGGCGGCGACATGATCGATGAGGTGACTTTCGCAGGCACCACTTACGCCGATCTGCCGCACAAGTTCGAGGCGGGCACGCCAAACATCGCCGGCGTCCTTGGCCTGGGCGCGGCGCTGGAGTATCTGGCCGGTCTCGATCTTGCCGCCGCCCATGCCCATGAGCATCGGCTGCATGCCGAAATGGAGCGGGCACTGAGGCAAATCCCGGGACTCAAGATCATCGGCGAGGCGCCAGCCAAGACGACGCTCACCTCCTTTGTGATGGAGAATGCCCATCCGCACGATATCGCCACCATCCTCGACCGCGAAGGAGTCGCGGTGCGTGCGGGGCATCATTGCGCGCAGCCGGTCATGGCGCGTTTCGGGGTGCCGGGCACGGTCAGAGCATCGCTCGCCTTCTACAATACGGAAGAAGACATCGCGCAGCTGCTCGCCGGCTTGCGCAAGGTGCAGAAGATCTTCGGGTAATGCCATGAGCGAGGATATGCAGAAGAAACCGGAACGCCCCGTCTGGTCGCACAAGACGGAAGACGGCTTCCTGGAGCGCTTTCTCAAAGGGGAGATCGAGGAAGACGCTCTTGCGGTTTCCGCTGGCAAGACCCATGGCGGCATGTCCTCACCCGGCGCAGCAGATGAGGCGGCAAAGCCGCAGCCGGCTACCGGCGGACCATCCGCTGAGGCGGAAGAGGATTGCAGCAGAACGGCGGTCGGGGAATCGGAGGCGGCGGCGCTGAAGGACCGCATCATTGCCGTTCTACGCCAGATCTACGATCCGGAGATTCCGGTCAATCTCTATGATCTCGGCCTCATCTACGGCATCGACGTCTCCGATGAGGGCGATGTCGAGATCACCATGACGCTGACCACGCCGCATTGTCCGGTGGCTGAGTCGATGCCATATGAGGTGGAGACCAAGGTTCTGTCGGTTGCGGGCGTGCGTGACGTGCGGGTTCGCCTAGTTTGGGATCCGCCGTGGGATGTCTCGCGCATGAGCGACGAGGCACGATTGGAACTCGGCCTGTTGTGAGATGGCTGGTGTGCGGAGCAAGACCATGAGTCAGGAACGGATCTTCACGATCACCGACAAGGCGGCCGAACGTATCCGCATGCTCTTGGAACGCCGCGAGCCGCCGGCCGTCGGCATTCGGTTGACCACCAAGGTCGCCGGCTGTTCGGGATTCATGTATGACATCGACTATGTGGACACGCCGGCGCCGGAGGATGTCGCCGTCACCGACAAGGGCGTGACACTCTATATCGACCGCGCCAGCTTGGCCTATCTGAAGGGCACGGTGATGGACTGGCGCGAGGACAAATTCGAGACCGGCTTTGTCTTCGACAATCCAAACGCCACCGCTCTGTGCGGCTGTGGCGAGAGCTTCATGGTCGAAGAGAAAGCCGGCTGAAGGACCGCGCGCACCATCGCACAGGTCGCCCCCGCCCGCGTCATTCACCGCAGAAAGCGGCGAACCGAGCCCGGGGAACACATCGACACAGCGTCATTCGCCGACTCATCCGGCGAGTTTGTCCCGGTCGCTTCTTTTGCGTCCTTCGCCGAGCCGACAGCAGGCGTGACCGGCAAATCCATGAGCGGAGACACACCCCCACAGCGTCGTTCGCCGACGTGATCGGCGAACCCAGCCGGCGGTGAGACAATCCCGGCGCATGAGGCTGTTTCGCTGTCCGTTGGACCCGCCGATCAAGCCTGCCCCGGGCTTAGACCCGGGGTCGGCGGGTAACGAAAAGAAGAGTGCCAGCAGGTGACGAAGGGGGGCTGGACCCGCCGGTTGCGTCTGCCCTGGGCTTGGGCCCGGGGCCGGCGGGTGATGAAAAGGGAATCGGTCGAGGGTGATTCCTTATTGCGTCATTCGCCGGTTCAACCGGCGAATCCATCCGGCGGGGATGAGATCTTCGACGTTCGGGATTGTCTTCCCTTCCCGCTGGATCCGCCG
>CAZJPA010000271.1:0-3503 GCA_964547755.1 uncultured Sphingomonadales bacterium | reverse complement strand
GTCGTCTGCCCCGCCCGCTGGATCCGCCAGTCGAGCCGGCGGATGACGAGAGGGGAAGGTGCCGGCGGATGATGAGACGAGAGTGGCGGCAGATGACTGAAGAGGAAGAGATGAGGTGGATGACGAAGAGAAAGAAAGGTGGCGTGACGAAGAGAGAAAGAGGGCGGCGGTGGTCAGGTAGTGAGAGAAGCGGTGGTGGGAGGCGTGGGGGCGAAGCGCGGTGGTGGCGGATGAGGAGAAGAGGGAGTGGGTAACGAAAAAGAAAGGGGGGCAACGCAGAGGAGATGACGGGTGATGCCGAAAAGGCCGGCAGGAGGCGATCCCCCCATACCGTCAATAGGCGCGGCCCTGCTTCGTCTTGATCTCCACCAGGCGCGTGACGCCGCTCTCGCCCGGGAAATTGCGGAACATCGCCTCCACGAGATAGGGCATCACGAGATTGAGCTCGCGTGTCGGTCCTTCGCTCACCGCCCGTCCCTCGAAGACGATCGCGCCCGTCTTGCGATCCCGGATCTTGAGCGCCAGCCGGCGGGTATAGACCGTCTGCGATTCGATCTCCGGGCCGTAGAAGAAGGGGTCAAAAGCGTAAGGGTAGAAGAAGCCATAGTGATAGGGGTGAAAATAGCCCAGATAGAAGCTGTAGTAGGGATAGGCGTAGCCCGGCCGCGTCTCGATCTTGACCCGGCCTTCATCGACGCCATAGTCCACCAGCACCTCCAGGTCCGGCTCCTCCTCCGGAGCCGCCAGCTTGTAGCCGAGCTTGACGAACGCATCCGCGATCATATTGGCATAGGTGCGGAACTCAGGCCCCTCGCGAGCGGGATCGGCGGGCAGGATCGCCACCGTGCGTCCCGCGGGCAACGCGCCTTCGTGAAAGCGGGTCACCTGGGTTTCGACATGGCGGGCACAGGCGCCGAGCAGCAGCACCGCCATCACCGTCAGCCATCCGGCTAGAACATGCATCCGCATCTTGAGCCTCCATCACCCATCTTGCACCACGCGCCGCGCGCCTCCACGCGGTGGCCTTGAAGAAAGATGTAGGATCGCCGATGCCCGATTGCCAGGGGATGAACGGCTTTCGCCGCCCGGTGGCGCAGCGTCGCCCTCCCTCGGCCGCCACCCGAGCGTCCGATGAGCTAGCGCAGGAACCCAATGGCCGCCTTGGCGGCATCGAGCACGGGTGCGGACAACGCAGCCGCCTTCTCAGCCCCCTCGTCCAGGATACGGTCGATCTCCGCCTTGTCCGCCAGGAGCGTGCGCATGCGCTGGGTGATGGGGGCCAGCCGGGCGATCATGACATCCGTGAGCCGCCCTTTGAGCGCGGCGAAGCCTTGGCCTGCAAATTCCGCGAGGACATCTTCCACCGTCCGGTCCTCCAGCGCCGCCAGAATCCCGATCAGATTGCGCGCCTCGGGCCGCTCTTCGAGCGCGGCGAGCGTCTCGGGCAGAGGAAGGGGATCGGTCTTGGCTTTCCGGATCTTTTTCGCGATGAGATCGGGATCATCCGTCAGATTAATCCGCGACAGATCGGACGGATCCGACTTGCTCATCTTCTTGCTGCCGTCCTTCAAGCTCATCACCCGGGCGCCCGGGCCCTGGATGATCGGCTCGGGCAGCGGGAAGAGATCGACCCCGAAGTCGCGGTTGAACTTGGCGGCGATATCGCGCGCAAGCTCCAGATGCTGCTTCTGGTCTTCGCCGACCGGCACATGAGTCGCCTGATAGGCGAGGATGTCGGCGGCCATCAGGCAGGGATAGGTGTAAAGCCCGACGCTTGCCTTCTCACGGTTCTTGCCGGCCTTGTCCTTGAACTGGGTCATCCGATTGAGCCAGCCGATCCGCGCGATGCATTCGCAGATCCAGGCCAGCTCCGCATGCGCCGAGACCCGGGACTGGTTGAAGAGAATCGACCGGCTTGGATCAACCCCGGAGGCGATATAGGCGGCCGCCGCCTCGCGGGTGCGATCGGCCAGCGTCCGGGGATCCTGCGGCACGGTGATCGCATGCAGATCGACCACGCAGTAGATGCACTCATAGTCGCTTTGCAGCCGGGCCCAGTTGCGAAAGGCGCCCAGATAGTTGCCGAGATGCATCGCCCCGCTCGGCTGTGCGCCTGAGAACACCCGTCGGCGGCCCCGGCCGCCGGACCTGTCTTCAGATGCCGCAGAAGATGCCGCAGATGTCCTGTCTTCGCTCATCGGCCTGTCGTTTCCCTGTCATGATCCGCATGTCACCGCCGGCCTGACGGCCGCCCCGGCCGCGTTCTTGCCGGTTCGTCCGGTTGTGGTCAAGCAGAGGGCGCAGGCCGTCGCATGCCCGGCAGACGGCGATGCAGTCCGAACAGCCAGGCGGCAAGCCCATAGACCGCAAGCCCGGTCGCGACCGTAAGGACGACCGCCGTCACTGCATCCAGCGCCCAGATCCGCAAGAGCAGGCGCACGCCGAGAAGGGCCGCGGCCATCGTGATACTCGCCGCCAGGATCGATGCGAGCGGCAGGCGCCGAATGAGGGAAGACGGCAGCCGCCCCCGGCCGCGCAGACGATACGCCAACAGGCCCGTTTGCAGCCAGGCTGCCAGACTGGTCGCCAGCGCCAGCCCGATATGGGCGAGAGGGCCGATGAGTGCGAGGTTGAGCGCGAAATTCGCCGCCAGCGCCATGAGCGCGATCCGCGTGGGTGTGCGTGTGTCCTTCTCGGCATAGAAAACGGGCACGAGCGTCTTGGTGAGCATGTAGGCCGGCAGGCCGCTCGCATAGGCGACAAGCGCCGCGGCGGTGGCGCGCGTATCCGCCGCATCGAAGGCGCCGCGCTCGAACAGGCCGGCGATGAGAATGTCCGGCAGGATCGCGAGCGCCAAGGCCGCCGGCAGGGCGAGCGCCAGAACGATGGTGAGGGCCTCGGCCAGCAATCGTGCGGCCTTTTCCTCGTCTCCTTGCGCGAAGCTGCGGCTCAAGCCGGGCAGAAGCGTCGTGCCCACCGCCACCCCGATCACGCCGAGCGGCAACTGGTTCAGGCGGTCGGCATAGAACAGAAAGGACAACGCCCCATCGGGCAGGAAACTCGCGAGCACGATATCGATCATCAGATTGACCTGGGTGATGCCCGCGCCCAAGGCCACCGGCAGCATCAAGGAGACGAGCTGCCGGAGTCGTGGGCTCCAACGGGGACGACGAAAACGCAGAACGATACCGGCCCGGCCGGCCGCCAGCACCAGCCAGACGAGCTGCACCATCCCTGCGACACTGACCGCCACCGCGAGCCGGTGCGCCGTGACCAGCGGACTGTCGGCCCACAGCAACAGGGTCGTGATGAATGTCAGATTGAGCAATACGGGCGCGGCCGCCGGTGCGGCGAACCGGTCATGCGCATTCAGCACGCCCGACAGCAACGCGACCAGCGAGATACTCAAAAGATAGGGAAAGGTCAGCCGAGTCAGCGCCACCGCCAGTTCGCGTTTGATCGTATCCTCCGCAAAGCCGGGCGCCAGCAGATAGATCAGCACC
>CAZJPA010000270.1:0-3509 GCA_964547755.1 uncultured Sphingomonadales bacterium | reverse complement strand
CTAGCCGGCGATCTCGACCAAGCCGTCGATGCGCTGATGAGTCTGGGAAGCGATGTCGATCCGGTGACGGCGGAGCTGCGCGACCGGCTGGTCCAGCGGCAAGCCGTGGCACACGCGCTGGATGCTCTGCTTCACAGCCTCGCGCGCACGGCCGCCTCCATGCCGATCACCGGCGGGCCGGCGCGCGGCGCGGGCGCCGAATCGCACGAGACGACCGACGAACAGGAAGAGCCGTGATGGCAAAGCTGCGTTTCATCCTCTGGGCGGTGCCGATTCTCCTGCTGCTGGCCCTGTTCGTTTGGATCGGCCAACAACCGGGCCGGGTAGCCATCGACTGGTTCGGTTACGCCGTCGAGATGCCGGCCTGGCTCGCCGGTCTGGGGTTGTTGCTCGTCTTCGTGCTCGGTGCGGGATTGGCCCGGCTTGCCGTCTATTTCGCCCGGGACTTTCCATTCTCGCCGCCGCAGCGCGCGCTTCGCCGCAAGACCCGGGCCGAGGCCAAGATTCGGGCGGCGCTGGCGGCGCTGGCCGGCGAGGAATGGGCGAGCGCCCTGCGTCTGGCCGAAGATGCAGCCGCCCTTGTCGATGACCCGTTTGCGCATTGGCTGGCCGCCGAAGCGGCCGGCCGGCTCGGCGATAGCGAACGGGCGGCCCGGCATTGGATGGCGCTCGAAGGCGATGCGGCTTTTCAGATGCTGGCGCTGCGTCAGCGCGCCGAAGACGCCCGTCGCAAGGGGGATTGGGACACGGTCAAGGCGCTGGTGGGTGCGGTCTTCGCCGCTCGTCCCCAGAGTCCTTGGGCGGCGCGCAGGCTGTTCGAAGCCTTCGTGCATCTGGGCGCCTTTTCGGAAGCCGAGGCCCTGCTCGAGAAGTGCGCCCGCATGGGGCTCATGGACGACGACACCCGCCGCCGGACCCAGGCGGCCTTGGCGACGGCCCATGCTCTCAAGCTGATGGAATCCGAGCCGGATGATTGGCCGGGCGCGCGCCGCGCGCTCGAGCGGGCCCTCAAAATTGCGCCGGATTTCGCGCCGGCGGCTGCAGCGCTGCTGCGCGGACTCAGCGCACAGGGTAACGAGCGCGAGGCCCGCAAGCGGCTCCGGCGGTTCCTGCGCAATCAGGCGCATCCGGCCGTGCTGAAGGCGCTCGGCGCCCTTCTGGCTCAGCATCCGCCGGCCGAGCGGCGCCGGATCCTGGAAGACCTCCTGTCCGCCCACACCGAGGACCCGGAGGTGCGGCTTCTGCTGGCGGAAGCGGCTCTAGCGGCCGGGGATCGCGACAGCGCGCGCAAATGGCTGAAGACGCTCCACACCCCGCAGCCGGACCGGCGCGTGATGCGGCTTAGAGCCCGACTCGCCCAGGCCGCCGGCGACGAGGAAGCGGCGCGCCATTGGCACCGACAGGCGCAGCTGGAAGGCCGGGAACCGGGCTGGATATGCGATCACTGCGGCGAACTCTCACCCGATTGGCGGCTCGTCTGCCCGGCCTGCGGGGCCATCGCCACCCTGAAATGGGGCTACCCGGCGGCGGACGCGGCCCTCGCAGCCGGAACAGACGGCGCGCCTGCCGGTCTTCTGCCTTTCTCTTCTCCATGACCGCTTCTTCTCCGTGACCGTCCGCTTGCGTCTTTTCCCTTTCGGCAACGCGCGTCCTCACCGGAAGACCAAATCCTGACGGAGGGGCAGAACAAATCGGCCGACCATCCGGAGATGCCGCGGACGGCACCCCATCCAGACAGCCCGCGGACGACAACGTTCTTCCCGGCCAACCCATCGGCCGCACGGCGGGACGACCCGCGACCCTGCTCGTGCACGCCCCTTCTTCTCTACGCCCCCTCTTCTCTACGGCTCCATGCATTTATCTAGGCTCCGCATGTCTCCGGCCCCATTTCTCCACGGCCCCGCAGGCGCGCGCCGTCAAAAATCCGTGTTTTTGGCTTGTTCGATCGATACAATCGATCACTATTACTTGTTTAATTTGTTTCACCGTTTGCCGTGGCTGCGGTATCATATTGCCACTCTTGAAACAGCGAATGGGAGAGACAGCCATGCGCATGTTCCGATCTTTCATCCTCGCCTTGACGGCAACGGCCGTTCTCGGCGCGACGCCGCCGGCTTCCGGGCAAGCGGTGGCGCCGGAAAAACGGCTGCGCGAGAACACCGACTGGTGGCCGCGTTATCTCGATCTCGCCCCCCTGCGTCGGAACGCGATCGCAGACAGCCCCTATGGGGCGGATTTCGACTATGCGCAGGAATTCGCCAAGCTTGACCTGGAAGCGGTCAAGCGGGATCTCCGGACGCTCATGACCACATCACAGCCGTGGTGGCCGGCGGATTACGGTCATTATGGCCCGCTCTTCATCCGGCTGGCCTGGCACGCATCCGGCACCTACCGGTTTCTCGACGGCCGCAGCGGTGCCGACGGTGGTCAGATCCGTTTCGATCCGCTGCGCAGCTGGCCGGACAATGCCAGTCTCGACAAGGCGGTTCGCCTGCTCTGGCCGATCAAGCAGAAATACGGTCGCCGGCTCTCCTGGGCGGACCTTATTGTCCTCTCCGGCACCGTCGCGCTCGAATCCATGGGCTTCAAGACCATCGGCTTCGCCGGCGGCCGCAGCGACGACTGGATGGCCGAGGTGGTGGACTGGGGCCCCGAACAGGCGTTCCTTGCCGCGCAACGGCACGACAAGAGCGGCAAGCTGAAGGGGCCGCTCGCCGCGGACCACATGGGCCTCATCTATGTCAACCCGGAAGGGCCTTTCGGCAATCCCGATCCGTTGGAAGCCGCGAAGTTCATTCGCCAGTCCTTCGCGCGTATGAGCATGAACGACGAGGAGACGGTGGCACTGATCGCGGGCGGGCACACCTTCGGCAAGGCCCATGGCGCGCATGATCCGAAGACTTGTCTTGGCCCCGAACCGGCGGCTGCGCCGGTCGAGCAGCAAGGATTCGGCTGGGCGAACCGCTGTGGAAAGGGACATTCCGAGGACACGATCACGAGCGGTCTGGAAGGCGCCTGGTCGGCCAATCCGATCGCCTGGACCACTCAGTTCCTCGACAATCTCTTCACTTTCGAATGGGTCCAGACCAGAAGCCCCGGTGGGGCGATCCAGTGGGTGCCGAAGGATGAGGCCGCGCAGCAGCTGGTTCCCGACGCACATCGGCCGGACCTTCGGCATGCGCCGATCATGCTTACCACGGATCTGGCGCTGAAAGTCGATCCAGCCTATCGGAAGATCGCCCTGCGCTTCCGTGACGACCCGCAGGCCTTTGCGGACGCCTTCGCCCGTGCCTGGTTCAAGCTCACCCACCGTGACCTTGGCCCCCGCAGCCGATATCTGGGGCCGGACGTGCCGGAAGACGTGTTCATCTGGCAGGATCCCGTCCCACCGGTCGATCACAAGCTTGTGGACGACAAGGCGGTTGACGAACTCAAGGCCATGATCCGCCAGTCGGGGCTCGGGATCGCCGAACGCGCGCGCACGGCCTGGGCGGCGGCCGCCAGCTACC
>CAZJPA010000269.1:0-3545 GCA_964547755.1 uncultured Sphingomonadales bacterium | reverse complement strand
CAGGCACGAGCGCCGCGTCCCCGTCCAACCCGCCGGACATCACCCTGTTCTTGGGGCGGACATCGGCCGTCGTCGCCGCCAGCAAGGCGTCCAGAAAGCGCGGAAAGATCGGGGAAAGCGCCAGATTGCTCCAGCTCGGATCGGCGCTCGTGTGGACGAAGACGACAAGGCCCCGCCCCAGCGCGCGGGCCGTCACCAGCGGCGTCCCGTCGGTGAGACGCGCCAACACGCGCGCCTCCTGCGCGCCGGGCAGAGCCAGCACCTGGCCGGAGATCTTCACATCCGGCGGTATGGTCAGGCCGGCCAATGGGCTGCCGGCCGGAAAAGCTGCGATTCCTTGCGGCCGCTCCCAGGACAGATCCCCTCCCACCAGCCGGGCGCCGCGCGCAAGCGGCACGGGATGGAGGCGATCATGGCGGTTCTCGTAACGCGGGCCGGCAAAGCGCAGCAGCATGCCGCCCGCCTCCACGAAACGCCGCAAGCGGTCTTGCTCGGCGTCTTCCAGCACCGGCCGGTCGGCGACGATCACGACATCCGGGGCCCCTGTCCTGATCCGCTCCCAACCCCCGACGACCACCTCGCCTGCATCCCGCAAAGCGCGGGCCAGATAATAGGCGGGTGAGGCGAAGGGACGCGCCGAATCCCCGGGACCGGCAAGAATACCGATGCGATGCCATTGCGACGTCCGGTCCAGCGGATACACATGCACCGCGCTCGCCTCTCCCGGCAGGATGAGACGGACGGCCGCGGCCTGCCGGTTTGCGAATGCGCCCGGTGTCAGCTCGGCTTCCGCCTTGCGCGCGCCGGCGGCAAAGCGCAGGTCGGCTGTAGCCAGCACCAGCCCGTCCTGCCGCACAAGCTGGGCTGTGATCTCGGTTTCGCGTTGGTCGGCTGGGCGCACGACCGTCACCCGATAGCCCGTCGGACTGCGGTGCACCGCCTGCAATGCGAAAGGACCGACCGGTTGGGGCAATCCGATGATCGTAACCGGCCCGAGCGCCGCCAGGGCGGCCCGCAAGGCTTCCGTCCCGGGCCAGAGGAAGCCGTCCGTCACCCACAAAATTCGCGTCAGATGCGGCAACCGTCCCTTCGTCTGCTCGGCCCGCAATTGCTTCGCAAGGACGTCCCGCTGCGGCAGGAAGGGTTGCGGGGCGAGAAGGTTCAGGTGCCGGCGCGCGTCCGTGGGCGAGAACGGATGCGCGAAGGCGTCCGCGATCGCAAGCGGCCGGCCGGGCGCAGGTGCCGTCGTGACCACATGGATCCGGGCAGCCGGCGGCCAACCCTCCACGAGTCGCTCCAGCGCCGTCATGCGGCGATGCCAATCCTCGGCCGCCGGAAAACCGTTGTCGATGACGAGCAGCAGGCGCGGCTGCCCGACGCCCTGCCCCTCGGCCATCACCACATCCTCCCCTGTCCGCCAGCGGGGACCGGCCGCGGCCAGAATCAGCAGGCTTGCCAGCAGCAGGCGCAGGACGATCAGCCATCGGGGCGGCCGCTCGCTCTGCCGCGTCGCCACCTCCTCACCCGTGAGAACGGCGGCGGCCGGGTAGAAGAGCCTGCGCGGCGGCGGCGGCAGATGGCGGAGCAGCCACCACAGCACCGGCAGCGCCACCAGCGCAAGCAGCGCGGCGGGATGGGTCAGGCTCAGCATGGCAGCAGGCCGGCGAGCTGGGCGGCGCTCGCCTCTTCACGGCCGGCGGTCGAAATCTTGAGATGGGGCACGCCTGCGCCGGCGAGCAGCGCGCCGACGGCCTCATGATGCGCGGCGAGCTGGCGGTCGATCGCCGCGGCCGCCGCCGCGCCATCCTCGATGAGCAGCCGGATGCCCGCCTCTTCACCGGTCGCCTCCAGCAGCAGCCGGCCCGGATAGGGAAATCGCTCCTCTGCGGGATCGACGAGCGTGACCATCATCGTCCGCAGCGCCCTGCTGCGCCAGTGGTCCAGACAGCGGGCAAGCCGCTCGACCGGCCACAGGCCGTCCGTGATCACCAGCAAGCGCGTGGCCGGCGGCAGGGTGATTTGCGTGAGCGCCCGCAGATCGCCAGCAGACGGCTGGCATGCGGCCGCCAGCAGCCGACGCGCCGCCGGTCCTGTGGCCGCCGTCTGTCGCGTGCCGGCCAGCCAGCCGACGCGCTCGCCACTCTCCCACGCCAGCCAGGCAGCCGTGAACGCCATCAACAGCGCCCGGTTTTCCTTGGTCGGCAGCGCCGGGCGGGAAGCGAAACGCATACTGGCAGAGCGGTCCACCCACAGCCAGAGAACCTGATTGGTCTCCCACTCCTGTTCGCGCACATACAGACGATCCGATCGCGCGGACCGGCGCCAATCCACGAGCCGCACCGGCTCACCGGACTCAAAGGGGCGATACTGCCAGAAGCTGTCTCCGGCTCCCTTGCGTCGGCGGGGATGAACGCCGCGCTCGAATCGGGCCGCGGCATCGCGGCGCTGCCGCCGGATCACCATGTGCCGGGCGAGCGCCCGGGCGTGTTGGAAGAGGCGCGCGCATTCGTCGGCTGTGACGGCCGGTGCCATCCGGTCTGCGGTCAGCTGGGCGCGCATGTGGCCTCGATCGCCTCCCGGATCACGTCTTCGCTCCTGCGTCCGCGGGCCAGGGCCGCATAGTCGAGCGCCATCCGATGGCGCAGCGCCGCCGGCGCGAGCCGCGCCACATCCTCGATCATGGGCGCAGGCCGGCCTTCGAGCAAGGCCAGCGCGCGCACCGCCAGCATCAGCGCCTGGCCCGCCCGCGGTCCCGGCCCCCAGAGAATCTCGCCGCCGGCCGCCTCGGGCCGCAAGCCGCGCACGAGATCCAGAATGGTCTCCACCACCGTCTCGCCGACCGGCATCCGCCGCACCAGCGCCTGCAGCCCCGCCAGTTCGCCCGGCGCGAGGACGGCTTCGGCCTCGCGCTCGGCGTCCGCGGTCGTCTCGATGATGACCCGCCGCTCCGTCGCCCGGTCGGGATAATCCACCCGGATTTCGAGCAGGAAGCGATCGAGCTGCGCTTCGGGGAGCGGATAGGTGCCCTCCTGCTCGATCGGGTTCTGGGTGGCGAGCACATGGAAGGGCCGCGGCAGCGGCCGCCTTTAGCCCGCGATGGCGACGGCGCCTTCCTGCATCGCCTGCAGAAGGGCCGACAGGGTGCGGGGACTGGCGCGGTTGATCTCGTCGGCCATGAGCAGCTGGGTGAACACGGGGCCTTCGATGAAGCGGAAATGCCGGCGGCCGCTCTCGTCTTCCTCCAGCACTTCGGCACCCAGAATGTCGGCGGGCATGAGATCGGGCGTGAACTGGATCCGCGCCACCGTGAGGCCCAGCACCCGGCCCAGGCTTTCCACCAGCTTGGTCTTCGCAAGCCCCGGCACACCGACCAGCAGCGCATGGCCGCCGGCCAGCAGCGCCGTCAGCGCCTCGGTCACCACCTGGTCCTGCCCGAAGATCACCCGTGCCAGCTCGGCGCGCACGGCCGCCAGCCGCTCATGGGCTTCGCACAACAGCCTTGCCGGATCCGAAGAGGATCGCGCGCCGGCCCGTTCTTCCGTCCT
>CAZJPA010000268.1:0-3564 GCA_964547755.1 uncultured Sphingomonadales bacterium | reverse complement strand
GGTGCTTCCGCACTCATCGTCGGGCTCGTGGAGGGGCTCGGCGAGGCCGTAGCGGCCGTATGCAAGCTGCTCGGCGGGGCCTTTTCAGATCGACTTGGCCGTCGCAAGCCGGTGGTGGTGGCGGGATATGGGCTTGCTGCGATCGCAAAGCCGCTGTTCGCTCTTGCTCTTTCGCCGGTCATGGTCCTGGCCGCCCGGGTGATAGATCGCATCGGCAAGGGACTGAGGGGCGCCCCCCGGGATGCCCTGATCGCCGAATGGGTAGACGAGACTCATCGTGGCGCCGCCTTCGGACTGCGCCAGTCCCTCGATACCATCGGCGCGCTGATCGGACCTCTTGCCGCAAGTTTTCTGCTGATCGCATTTGCCGGCGAGATGCGGGCGGTTTTCCTGGTGGCCGTCCTGCCTGCGGTGATGAGCGTAGGGGTGCTGGTTCGCTGGGTTCGTGAACGGCCGGGCACCGAAACCGAAACATCTGAGAGGCGCTCCCGCATGCGGTGGGCAGACCTTCCAACCATGGTGCGGCATCTGCCCTGGCGGTTCTGGACGGTCGTGGTGTTGGCGGTGCTGTTGATGGGTGGGCGGGCCGGCGAGGCTTTTCTGCTGTTGGCAGCCAGTGAACGCGGTCTTCCGGCTGCAAGCGTGCCGCTTGTCTTCGTGGCGATGAACGCGGTCTATGCGGCGAGCGCCTATCCGGTGGGTCGCCTTGCCGACCGGTTCGGAGCCGGCCTGCCATTCTTGGCGGGGGTGCTTGTTCTGCTCGTGGCTGACGGCCTGCTCGCGCTAGCGCTCCCTTTGCCGGTTTTCTGGGCGAGCATCGCATTATGGGGACTGCATATGGGGCTCACACAGAGTCTTCTGCTGAGCCTGGTCGCGGCCACCTTGCCCAAAGAGCAGCGGGGGACGGGGTTCGGTGTCTTTCATATGCTTTTTGGACTGGCCGCTCTCGCAGCGGGCCTGCTGACAGGCCGATTATGGGACATCAGCGGCCCCGCCCTCGCCTATGCGACGGCTGCGGCGCTGGCCGCTGCGGCGTTGCTGTGGTTTATGCTGCACCGAACGGGAGGAGAGGCCTGTTCTCTGTCCTGACCCCTGCATCGTCTCTCACCCTTCCCTCGCTCGTCTCATGCTTCCCTCGCTCGGATGGCACACCGGTATAGCCCCGGCGGATTCCCCGGCCGGCCCGGAAGTTTACCATTTCTTATGTGATTCTTGTTCCATTGGCGTCACGATTTCCACGGATCGAAGAACAGCGGTCCAAGGAAGCAGGCAGATCAGGCACGAAGGCGAAGGCAAAGAGGTGGCACCCATGGACGCGACGGCCTTTCCGGAGACGAGTTCCGCAGACACGCATGACGCGGGGCAGAGCAATCAGGTCGAGGCGATCATCACCTATCTCGAAGCATTGTGTGCGGAAGACTATACGGTTCCGCCGCCTGCGGGTGACGATCGCCTTTCGCGGGTGGTGCGCGAACTGGGGCGCAAATTGGGCGCCCGCCAGCGGCACCGGGCCGATCAGGTCGTCGATACCGCCATCGAGGCCAATGAAATCGCTATCCTGACGGCACGGATGCTCGATCCTCTGCGCCAGACGACGGATCGCGCGCAAGCCATGGCTGCGGCGGTGGAAGAATTGGCCGCGTCGGTAAAGGAGATCGATCAGATTGCCGGCAGCGCCGCCGGCAGCGCCGAGGAGGTCAGCAACAACTTTGCCGCTGGAATCACCCGGGTGCGCGAATCGATCGAAGCGTTCCGACAGCTCGCCAATCACGTCACCCAGGCCGCAGCCGACGTCCAGGCCTTGGGCGAGGCGTCTCAGGAGATCGGCGGGATCGTCGGCGAGATCGAAAAGATCGCCAGCCAAACCAATCTGCTTGCGCTCAATGCCACGATCGAGGCGGCGCGCGCCGGTGAAGCCGGGCGCGGGTTCGCGGTTGTCGCCAATGAGGTGAAAAGCCTGTCCCAGCAGACGGCCAAGGCCACGGTCGATATCCGCAATCGCATCGAGGCGTTGCTCGAGCAGGTCGGCAATATCGGTTCGGTGATGGAGAATGCCGCCGAGATCGCGGACAATGGGCGCAGCACGGTCGACGAACTGGGCCACAGCATGGAAGGTGTCGGCGAAGAGGTAACCAATCTTTCCCAGCGAGTGAGCGAACTTGCGGGCATCATCCGGCAACAGGGAGAAGCGGTTGACGAGGTTTCCGAAGGGGTCGCAGCGGTCGCCGGCATGAGCGCCGAGAATCTTCATCAGCTCGAGTCGCTGGCCGATGCGACCGACAGGCTCGACCAGGCGCTCGCCCGCGAGCTCGAAGACGTCGCAACCAGCGAATTCCGCGGCAAGGTGATTCGCCTCGCCAAGGCCGACCATGTGATCTGGAAGCGGCGTCTCGTGGCCATGGCCGCCGGCCGGTTGCAGCTGCGCGAAGAGGAACTCGCTGATCATCACAAATGCCGTCTGGGCCGCTGGTACTATGGCGACGCCGGCGCCCGCTTCGCCAATCACCCCGCGTTCCGGGATCTCGAACCGGTGCACGAGGCCGTCCATCGCACCGGCAAGGAGGCCGCACGTCGCTTTACCGCCGGCGACACCGAAGGGGCCCTGAAGGCGATCGGGGAAATGGAAGAGGCCTCGCGTGACGTGATGCGTCTGCTCGATGCCTTGTGCCAAGTGGATGATGAGCGGGAGCATGCGGGGCGTTGAGCCCCCTGTACCGGCGGCCTCGTAGCGGAACGGGCGGCCGATACCACGCCCCACCTTCCTGCCGCTGCTCTGACCGGCGCAGACGATGCGAGGGGGCTCACAAAGCGCTTGACAGAAGGCTGTCGCCTTTGCTTCCAAGCGGCGCGACGCCGGCACCCAAGACCGGCCTTGTGGAGAAGGCGCCTATTGGCGCCCTTCCCTTTGTGGGTGACGCGCGGGCTGCTGATCACGCTGTGCGTCGCTGGCCTTCGTGGCAGCCCCCGGTGAATATGGAACCGAACGGAAGGGTTTGTCGTGGCGGGACCAATCGAGCAGTTCGAAATTCATCGTCACCTGCCGCTCGAGATCGCGGGGCTGGACGTGTCCATCACCAACAGTTCGCTGTGGATGATGGGCATAGTCGCGACTCTCTCGCTGTTCATGCTGGCGGCCACCAGCCGGGCGCGGCTCGTGCCCGGGCGGCTGCAGACGGCCGCCGAGCTCGCCTATGTCTTCGTTGCCAACATGCTCAAAGACAACGCGGGAGACGGTGGGCGTCCCTTCTTTCCGTTCATCTTCACCCTCTTTTTCTTCATTCTGGGTGCGAATCTGGCCGGCCTGCTGCCCTACTCTTTCACGGTCACGAGCCACATCATCGTCACCTTCACGATGGCGATCGTCGTGGTGGCGGGGGTGACAGTGGTCGGTTTCATCAAGCATGGCTTGGGGTTCCTGCGGCTGTTCGTACCCGGTGGCGCGCCCTGGCCCTTACTCTTTTTGATCGTGCCGATGGAGATTCTGTCCTATCTGGTGCGGCCGATTTCGCTAGATCTGGCATTTACCCGATACGTAGCAGACGAAATCATTAAGCGAGACCTGGA
>CAZJPA010000267.1:0-3603 GCA_964547755.1 uncultured Sphingomonadales bacterium | reverse complement strand
CCGCGAAGGCGGCCGAACCGTCGGCGCCGGCGTCGTCTCCAAAATTATCGAGTAGTGGCCGTAAACGGCGGGCAGTTCCGAGGACAAGAGGACCGGTAGCGATGGATACGCAAAGCATTCGTATCCGCCTGAAGGCGTTCGATCATCGCATTCTCGATCAGGCGGCCAACGAAATTGCGGGAACGGCCCGCCGGACCGGGGCAGTGGTCAGGGGGCCCATTCCTCTGCCGACCCGAATCCAGCGGTTCACGGTCAACCGCTCGCCGCATATCGACAAGGAATCGATGGAGCAGTTCGAGATGCGCACGCACAAGCGCGTTCTCGACATCATCGATCCGACGCCGCAGACGGTCGATGCGCTCATGAAGCTCGACCTGTCACCCGGCGTGGACGTGGAAATCAAGCTGCAGGGATGAGGCGGTAGGCGATGCGCACGGGTGTAATTGCAAAGAAGCTGGGCATGACCCGCGTCTTCGACGCCGATGGTCGTCATGTGCCCGTGACGGTCCTCAAGCTCGAAGAATGCCAGGTTGTCGCGCAGCGCACGGAAGAGCGGGACGGCTATGTCGCTCTGCAGCTAGGGGCCGGTCGCGCCAAGGCGAAGCGCACGCCGGCGCCGATGCGTGGGCACTTTGCCAAGGCGGGCGTGCCGGCGAAGCGGGTTCTGGCCGAATTCCGTGTCGATCCGGAGCATCTGGTGGAGGTGGGCGCCGAGATTACGGCCGACCATTTCGTGCCGGGGCAGTTCGTGGATGTGATCGGCACATCCAAGGGCAAGGGCTTCGCGGGCGCGATGAAGCGCTGGAATTTCGGCGGTCTGCGGGCGAGCCACGGCGTCTCGATCTCGCATAGAAGCCATGGCTCGACGGGTAATCGTCAGGATCCGGGCCGTGTCTTCAAGGGCAAGAAGATGGCAGGCCATCTGGGAGACGAGCGGGTCACCGTGCTCAATCTCCAGGTGGTGGCCGTTCGTCCCGAGGATGGCCTGATCCTGGTGCGCGGGGCCGTGCCGGGCGCCAAGGGTTCCTGGATCCTGCTGCGCGATGCCGTGAAGAAGGCGCTTCCTGAAGATGCGCCGCACCCGGCGGCCTTCCGCAAGCTCGAGACGGAAGACAAAACCGCAGATGTTGCGGCCTCCGACCAGGCCGAGGCGCAGGCGGTGGAAGATCAGCCCGCACCGCAAGACGGCGGCGCGGCTGCGGACAACAAGGATGGATGAAGCCATGAAGGCCGATGTCCTGACATGGGATGCCAAGAAGGCGGGCAAGATCGATCTCGATGACGCGATCTTCGGGCTCGAACCGCGTGCGGACATTCTGCATCGGGTGGTCGTCTGGCAGTTGGCCAAGCGGCGGGCGGGCACCCATGCGGTGAAGTTCCGTTCGGACGTGCAGGCGACGGGACGCAAGATGTATCGCCAAAAAGGGACCGGCCGCGCGCGGCACGGCAGCCGGCGTGTCAACATCTTCCGCGGCGGTGGTCGGGCGTTCGGACCCGTTCCGCGCGATCACGCCATCAAGCTGCCCAAGAAGCTGCGTGCGCTGGGATTGAAGCATGCGCTTTCCGACAAGGCGCGTGAAGGACGGCTGGTCGTGGTGGAAGCCGCCCGGCTCGAACAGGGCAAGACCAGAGAGCTCAAGGACAAGCTGGCCAAGCTTGGGATCACCAGCGCGCTCATCGTTGATGGCGAGGCGGTGGACGAGACGATCAAGCGGGCGGCGGCCAATCTGCCCAAGGTGAAGGTGCTGCCGACGATCGGCGCGAATGTTTACGACATTCTGCGTCATGAGACGCTCGTGCTGACCAAGGCTGCGGTGGAAAAGCTCAAGGAGCGGCTCTCATGAGCAAGGCGGAGCCCAAATTGAAGGCCTATGACATCATTCTTCGGCCGGTGATCACCGAGAAGGCGACATTGGGGGCCGAGTACAACCAGGTCACCTTCGTGGTGGCGAAGAGCGCCACCAAGCCGGAGATCAAGGAGGCTGTCGAAAGCCTCTTCAAGGTCAAGGTGAAAAAGGTCAACACCTTGAATCAGAAGGGTAAGGTCAAGCGCTTCCGGGGCATCCTCGGCAAGCGGGCGGATGTCAAGAAGGCGATCGTGACCCTGGAAGAGGGGCACCACATCGACGTGACGGCAGGGATCTAGGCGATGGCGCTCAAAAGCTTCAAACCGGTCACCCCGTCCCAGCGCGGCCTCGTGCTGGTCGACCGCTCGCATCTGTGGAAGGGCGATCCCGTCAAGAAGTTGACGGAGGGGCTCACCAAGTCCGGCGGTCGTAACAATTTCGGCCATATTACGGCGCGTCGCCGTGGCGGCGGGCACAAGCGGCTTTATCGCAAGATCGACTTTCGGCGGCGCAAGTGGGGTGTGGAGGCGACGGTGGAGCGCTTGGAGTATGATCCCAATCGCACCGCCTTCATCGCACTGATCCGGTATGATGACGGTGAGCTCAGCTATATCATCGCACCGCAACGTCTGGCGCCGGGGGCGAAGGTCGTCGCCGATGAACAGGTGGATATCAAGCCGGGCAATGCCGCCCCCATCGGCAACATGCCGGTCGGTACAATCATCCACAACATTGAACTCAAACCCGGCGGTGGCGGCAAGCTCGCGCGAGCGGCCGGCACCTTCGCCCAGATCGTGGGGCGCGACCAGGGCTATGTCATCATTCGCCTGGCCTCCGGCGAGCAGCGCCGGGTCCTGAACGGCTGTATGGCGACCGTGGGCGCGGTCTCCAATCCGGACAAGAAGAATGAGGTGCTCGCCAAGGCCGGGCGCAACCGTTGGAAGGGGCGGCGGCCGGCGGTGCGCGGTGTGGCGATGAACCCGGTGGATCATCCGCATGGTGGTGGTGAAGGGCGCACGTCGGGCGGCCGACATCCGGTGACCCCGTGGGGCAAGCCCACCAAGGGCAAGCGCACCCGCCACAATCGCGCGACCGACAAATACATCGTGCGTTCGCGACACGATGCGAAGAAGAAGAGACGCTAGGAGTCCGTGATCATGGCGCGTTCTGTCTGGAAAGGCCCGTTCGTCGAGCTGTCTCTGCTGAAAAAGGCGGAGGCGATGCAGGAATCGGGCAAGAAGCAGGTGATCAAGACCTGGTCGCGGCGTTCGACGATCATGCCGCAGTTCGTTGGGCTGACATTCAATGTCTACAACGGGCGCAAATTCGTGCCCGTTTATGTGACCGAGGAGATGGTCGGGCACAAACTCGGCGAATTCGCACCCACCCGCACCTTCTACGGCCATGGTGCGGACAAGAAGGCGAAAAGGAGTTAAGCGGCCATGGGCAAGCCGAAGAATCCGCGTCGCGTGGCGGAAAACGAAGCCTATGCCGTCGGCAACATGCTGCGTGGTTCACCGCGGCGGTTCAATCTCGTCGCGCAGATGATTCGTGGTCTGCCGGTGGACAAGGCGCTCGTTCAGCTCGAGTTCTGTCGGCGCAAGGCGGCGCGGGACGTGAAAAAGGTGCTGCAGTCGGCGATCGCCAATGCCGAGAACAACCACAATCTCGACATCGATCAGCTGATCGTGGCGGAAGCCAGTGTGGGCAAGGCCTTCGTGATGAAGCGGTGGCGGCCGCGGGCGCGCGGGCGCGT
>CAZJPA010000266.1:0-3605 GCA_964547755.1 uncultured Sphingomonadales bacterium | reverse complement strand
ACTGAAGTACCCAACACCTATACCCTCGATACGGCTTCTGAAGATAACCCGGTTCCGGGGGATCAGGCGATTGGAATGGCAACCGTCTTGCGGACTGAATGTGATTGTCGGGGCTGGCGATACCTGCAAGACCACGATCCTTGAAGCGATTGCCGCCGTGCTTTCACCGGCGCCCAACTTGAATTTGTCGGAGTTCGATTACTACCGGCGCGACGCCACGCAGGGATTCACGGTCGAGGCCGCGCTTGCCGTGGACGACGGGACCGCACTGAAGGGGGACAGGTTTCCGCTGCCGCCATTGCGCGGATGGAAGGACGGGCATCTTAGAGACTTGCCGGACGAAGACGGAGCCGAAGCGGTGCTCGTATGCCGGCTGACCGGCACACCGGAATTCGAGGCGATATTCGAGGTCGTCGGCGCGGACGAGGAGACGAGGGTGCCCCTGTCGCGTGCGCTCCGGCAAAGGATCGGGCTAGTGAGGCTCGGGGTCGCCGACCGCGGGGACCGCGATCTGCGGCTCGTGATGGGCGGGGCTCTGGACCGCTTTATGGAGGGCCAGCAATTAAGGCAATCGATTCTACAGGCGGTCCTGAAGACACCCATTCATGACCAACTCGGAACCCAACCGAAGAAAGCGCTCAAGCGCATCGAAGACGAATTCAGGGCAAGAAGCCTGCCGCATCCCGTCCGGCTAGGACTTATCGGTACGCCAGGCGTGTCGCTCGCCGCGAGTGTGGGGCTGATGGTGGGAGACAGCGACGAAACAGCCTTGCCACTACCGGCATGTGGTATGGGCACGCGCCGGCTTGCATCATTAGCGCTGGCTTCCATCCATGCCGAATCAAGCTCGCTTGCCGTGGTCGATGAACCGGAGTCCGGCTTGGAGCCGTACCGGCAGCGCGCCTTCATCGGCGATTTGCATCAGGGCGGCAAGCGCCAGGCTTTTATCACGACGCACGCGCCAGCGGTCCTGTCGGCGGGTGCGGCCGCCGGGGCTGTGATATGGCGGATCAATCCGGTTGTAGTGGCGCCCGCCGAAGCAAGAAGAGAAACTACAGAAGGCGAAGACGGCGCGCCGGAAATTGCCGAAGTGGGGCACTCGCACATACTGACAGCGCTCGAGGGCACAGAGATCAGGACGCTGCTGAAGTCTCATCCAGAGGCTGTTCTGGCCCGACTGCCGGTAATCTGTGAGGGAATCACGGAAGTAGGTTTCGCGACAAAGTTGTTTGCCGCCAGATTCGGCGACGGCTTTCCGGCTCGGGGAATCTTCTGCGTCGATGCGGGCGGGCATGACAAAGCGCTGGCGATTTGCCGTAAGCTGATCGAAGCCGGATTCCAAATAGCTGCTGTGGTGGACGATGAGGGACGCAAGGGCGGAAGCTGGCAGGTGGTGGGACAAAAGGCGACGTTGCTTCAATGGGAGGACGGCGCCGCGTTAGAAGTCGCCATTCTGACGGCCTTGCCCGACGACATCCTGCCGGAAGTTGTCGGCTGGCCCGAGGAATTCTCGGGCAAGGAAGTGAGGCACTGCATCGCGGATCTGCGGCGCGCCCTGGGTGCCGAGGACAAGGAAAAGACCGCCAAGGAACTTTTCGCGGTGTGCGGGCGGGAACGCTTCTTGAATGCGTTGCGCGAGACGGCATGTCCGCGGCGGAAGGGCGACAAAAAGCCGAAGGGCTGGTTCAAGTCCTTCGAGGGCGGATATTTGCTGGCCGAAAAGTTGCTCGTGATCGAGCCGAAGCCGCAGCAGCTCCTCAGTAGGATCGAGGAATTTCTGACGGCAGTCGAGAAGGCCACAGCGGTATGACGCGGCATGTGGACGACAAGCTGCACTCCGGCGCGCCGGTTGTGGTTATCGAAGCCCCCGGCGGGTGCGGCAAAACGACAAAGGCTGCAAAGTTTGCATTGGAAGCCGCAGAGCATCTTGAATTGGGCAAGGTGCTTCTGCTGTCGCATACCCATGCAGCCTGTGGCGAGTTTCAGAGAAAGTGCGCGGGGCACAGGGGAACAGTCGATGTCGAGACTTTCGATAGTTTATGCCTGAAGGCGATCGCTACCTATACGCGCCCCTTGAACTTACCGGCGCCTGTCGAGGCCCACCTTGACCGGCCTGGCGGCGTTGGGTTCGCCGACCTGAGCAAGAAGGCGTGTGAGCTCTTCAAACGAGCGCCAACTGTGGCCAGAACCGTCGCAGCCCATTACCCGCTCATCGTTCTAGATGAGCACCAGGACGCCAGCATATCGCAACATGAAGCCGTGTTCTTGCTTCGGGAAATTGGCGGTTCCAGGTTACGTGTCTTCGGTGACCCGATGCAGGCCATCCACAAGAGTAGCACGGAACCGTGCGTCGATTGGGACAAGTTGTGGGAGGAGGCAGACGACAAAGCATATCTGGAAGAGCCACATCGGTGGCGCGATGCCCGCGAGCTTGGTGAATGGATTATGGCGTGCCGTTCCGCACTCAAAGCCGGCAACCCCATTTCCTTGCGGGAAGCGCCGCGGACTGTGTTGGTCTCTTCTCACACAGGGTTGGCTGGACGGGAAAAATTCCAAGATTTTGGCACGGCAAGTAACATCATTCACGGTTTCTTAAACGGCGCGCCGAACAGTGCGGCGATTCTTACCTTCGTGGGTAACATGGTGAGAACAATTGCGCAGGTCGGAAGCTGGCGGGCACCGATCAACGAGGGTGCACGGCTCGAAGAGCTGGACAAGCTGATTCAGGCCATGGAGGTGCATGCCGGGAAGGCCGAAGGATTGGCACATGCATTTCTCGATTTTCTCCGCGCCATCGGCACCGGTCTTGCCGAACCAATGTTGTCGGGTTTACGTGGCCGCCTTGGCCCGGCGATTAATCGGCAACGGGCAGGATCGAATCAAATCGCGTGGCTGAATTGTCTCGAAGCGATCTACGCGCGTCCCGATCATCGGGGCGTCGCGACCGCGATGCGTGCCATTCGAGACGCGCCCCCGCGAGGTTACAGGATCCGACTGCACGATCACGTATGGGCATTGTGTTCATTTGGCTGTACGGACGACCCACGTGGCTTTCAGAGTGTGCTGGGGCGGATACGGCGGCAACGGAGGTGGCCGCCGCAAATGGTGAGCACGATTCACAAGGCCAAGGGGCTGGATTTCGATCATGTACTCCTGTGCCCAGTCGATCGCCATCAGTACCCCGACGGCGATCTCGGCGCGCGCCTCCTCTACGTCGCACTGAGCCGGGCGAGACTCTCAATCAGGCTAGCCGTCGCGACGGATACCCCCACACGCCATGCAACGAGAAACTAGTCAGGCGACTTGGCGGATACCTTTGGTAAGAGAATAGTTCTTACGCTGCTTCCGCTACAGGGCCGGGATGTGCGAACGGGCTGGTACCCTGAGCGGCGCTTTCGGGTGCCGAATCTCTGCGACAACGCGACGCGAGGTCGAGCACAAACCAACTTAGCCGTCGCGTGCTACGGGCGGATCCGAATACAAGCTGCCGAGCGACGGCGCCACTAAGCTGCTTGATACGTACGGAGTTGTGCGAGGCTCGACCTCGCAGGTGTCGAATTGGCGCCAGCCCGCCGCTCCCCTACATCTGCCGGGGCAGGGTGGCC
>CAZJPA010000265.1:0-3612 GCA_964547755.1 uncultured Sphingomonadales bacterium | reverse complement strand
TACGTATGCTGGGTTCAAAGATCAGGACGCGGGCCGGGTCGAGACCAAGCCCTCCCATCGCCGAGAGCACACGCAGTAGGACGACGCGGCGCACGATCACCATCATACCATAGGGTTCGACCCGCGCGAGCGGTCGGGCGAATGTCAGCGGCAGCACCGCCACGGCGACCCGCCCGCCATCGAGCGGCGGGATCGGCATCATGTTGAAGACGGCAATCACGCAGTTGAAGAACACCATGATCTGGAGCATCCGCTGCGCCCATTCCGACAGCCAGAGCGGCAGCACGAGCGCAATCGGCAGGAGGGCGGTGGCGATGAGCGCCAGCAGCAGATTCATTCCCGGACCCGCCAACGCCACCAAGGCCGCATCCCGGCGGGGATGGCGCAGACGGGCAAAACGCACCGGCACCGGCTTCGCATAGCCGAAGGCCACCCCGCCCACCATCAGCAGAATCAGGGGCAGCAGGATGGTGCCGAACGGGTCGATGTGGGCAAGGGGATTGAGCGTAAGCCGGCCGGCGCGCTCGGCCGTATCGTCACCAAGCCATTTGGCGACATAGCCATGGGCCGCTTCGTGAAAGCTGACGGCGATCAGAACCGGCAGAGCCCAGATCGTGATCCGGGCGATCAACGCACTCCATTCAGCGGTCATGCCGCCCCTTCTCCCACTTCTTCCTCGCGTGTCGGTGCACCGGCCAGCAGCCGTTGCAGGCGTTCGCGGGCGATCTTGCGATCCATGATCCGGGCATCACCCAGCCGCCGTCTGGCGGCTTCCAGCCGCGCGCGCGTCTTGTCGGCCAATGGGCTGGCGCAGGCCAAGGCCTCTTCGTTGTCGGCCATGCGTCCCGAACAGACGAGGGCGAGATCGCAGCCCGCAGCGAGCGCGCGCTGGACCCGCTCACCCATGTTGCCTCTGAGCGCCCCCATCGCCAGGTCGTCCGACAGCAACAGGCCTTCGAAGCCGAAATCGCGTCGGACGACCCCATCCAGCACCTCGGGTGACAGGCTGGCCGGGCGTTCATGGTCAATAGCCGCGTAGATGATATGGGCCGCCATGGCCGCCGGTGCATCCGCCAGATTGCGAAAAGGCAGGAAGTCTTCCCGGGCGAGAATTTCCGGCGGGGTGTCAACGACCGCCGGCGCAAGATGCGTATCCTCGCCGGCCCGGCCGTGACCGGGGATATGTTTGATCACGGGCAGGATGCCGACGGCGAGCATCGTCTCCATGGCCATGCGGCCGAGCCGGGAGACGATCTCCGGGTCGCTGCTGAAGGCCCTGTCACCGATCACGGGATCCGCGTCGGCGTGCACCAGGTCGAGCACGGGCGCGCAGTTCATATCGATGTCAAGATCGCGAAGATCCTGCGCCTGGAGCCGGACGGCCAGCTCCAGCGCCGCTGCCGCCCGCACGAAATCCCCGCTTTCGGCGATCAAGCCGAAACGGCGCATCGCCGGCAGATCATCCACGAGCGGTGGCCGCAGGCGCTGAACGCGCCCGCCTTCCTGATCGACGAGCACGAGCGCCTGTTCGCCCGCGATCTCCCGAAATTCGGCGATCAGCGCGCGCAACTGATCGCGGTCCTCGACATTGCGCGCAAAGACGATGAGTCCGGCCGGCGCGCGTTCCGTGAAGAGCGCACGCTCATCCGCCGTCAGCCGTGGACCGGCAACGGCAAGAATCAGGGCGGCCGCGTCCTCTCTCACGGCACCCGCACCACGATGCAGTTGAGCTTGTGCGCGCGGATGTCCCGGCATTTGGCCATCGCGCTCCTCCGGTCGAAGAAAGGGCCGTAGCGCACGCGCCAAAATGTCTGCCCATCCTTTTCGGCCGGGACGATCGCCGCCGACAGTCCTTTGAGGACATCGGCCTGGTCGAAGGCCGCACGATTGACGAAGGCTTCCGCCCGCCAGCGCATGTGGAACGCCGCGATCTGGATGGCGTAGCTGCCCGAGAGCGCCCGTTTCTGCTCGCTCTGCTCTTCCGGTGAGAGCGAGGCGGGCGTATCCGCCGGCCGTGGCGGTGCCTTGGCGGCGGGCTCAGAGGTGGATGCGGTTTGCGGATGCGCCGCTCCGCCCGGGGCGGCTGGTGCCGCAGGAGACGAGGAGGGCGGAGCCGCCGGCGTGCTCTTGGCACTTTCCGCGCTGGTCTTTGGCGATGATTTGTCGGCGGTAGAGGTGGTCTCCTTGCCCTGCGATGGGGAACGCAGAGTTTCGTAGACCTCGGCGTCGGGGATGCCGGCGGGGTTCTGTTCGGCCGCAGGTTTGACGCGCCGGGCCGTCTGATCGGCGCTGACCGTCACCGGCTGCGGCGCCCGGCCGCCTTGAGAATAGAGATAGAGCAGACCGGCCGCGAACAACACGAGCACAGCCGCAGCCGCACCCCAGGCGACGATCCGCCGCGCGCCGGCCAGGCGGGCACGCCATCCTTGGATAGTGTCGTTCTGTTCCGCCCGCTCGATCACCTGACGGGCGCGTCTCAGGGAATCGCGCCATGCCGGGGGATCACCGGTGTCGCCGTCCCGCTCGTCTTGGACCATTGCCGTTCTCCTCGATCCCCATACTGTTCTTCGTAAGCCCGTCCGCGCAGCCTAGCGCATTTCGGCCAGCGGCGTCACGCCCAGAACCTGAAGCCCGGAGGCGATCACGGTTCCGACCGCTGTCACCAGCGCCAGGCGGGCGCGGGTCAGGCGCTCGTTCTCCGCCAGCACGAAGCGCGCGGCCGGGTCGTCGTTGCCCAGATTCCACAGGGCGTGGAAGGCCGCCGCGAGGTCGTAGAGATAAAAGGCGATGCGGTGTGGCTCATGAGCCTGAGCGGCCGCCTCCACCACCCGCGGCCAGGCAAGAAGCTGCAGGATCAACTGTCGCTCACCGGGGCGGGTCAGCAGATCGAGCGGGGCATCGGCGAGGCTTGCGGGTTCTATGTTTTGGAGGGCGGGGAACAGCTCACCGGCCTTGCGCCGGGCCGAGTGGCTGCGGGCGTGGGCATATTGGACGTAGAAGACGGGGTTGTCCCGCGTCTGTTCCTTGACCTTTTCGAAATCGAAATCGAGCTGGGCGTCGTTCTTGCGGGTCAGCATCATGAAGCGCACAACGTCCCGGCCCACCTCGTCGACGACTTCGCGTAGTGTCACGAAGGTGCCGGCGCGTTTCGACATCTTGACCGGCTGGCCCGCCCGGAACAGGCGCACCATCTGGCACAGCAACGCGTCGAAGCGCACCTGCTCGCCACCGAGCGCGCGGATGGCGGCCCGCATGCGCTTCACATAACCGCCATGGTCCGCCCCCCAGATATCGATGAGCTGGGAGAAGCCGCGCTGGATCTTGTCCCAATGATAGGCGATATCGGCGGCGAAATAGGTGTAGCTGCCGTCGGACTTGACCAGCGGCCGATCCACGTCGTCGCCAAAGGCGGTGGCGCGGAAAAGCAGCTGCTCGCGGGGCTCCCAGTCATCGGGTTTCTTGCCCTTGGGCGGTTCCAGAACGCCGCGGTAGACGAGGTTCCTGCGCTCGAGCTCGGCTATGGCCGCTGCGATCGCCCCCGAGTCGTGCAGGCTGCGTTCGGAGAAGAAGACCTCATGCGTGATCCCGAGCGCGGCAAGGTCGTCGCGGATC
>CAZJPA010000264.1:0-3613 GCA_964547755.1 uncultured Sphingomonadales bacterium | reverse complement strand
CTTCCCTTCCTGCTGAATCAGTCGGTCGGGCCTGCCTCGGGCCGCGCCCCGGGGTCGGCGAGTGACGCAAGAGGGAATGACCCACCGGCCGAGCTAAGAGGGGACGAGGGAAGAGGAGATGGCGGGTGGGGAGGAGAGCATAGAGGGCGGGAGTCAAGAGCAAGGGCACAGGAGGGGTGACCCCTTTCTCCCCTGTCGTGGCGTTATGCAGATCTCCGGCCCCGACGACCGACGACTATTCGCTGGGGGATGACGTCCCAGTCGTCGGTGGTGATGGGTGGAATCCGGTCGGTGAAGGGCCAGTGCAGCGCATCTCTGGCCGTTCATATTTGTTCTGACGGGTGAAAGCCCACGAACGGATGCGGACAGGCGCCCTCGGGCTTGACAGAACGCGTTCCTGTTATGTTCCATGATGCCCTCATCAGAGGGCAGCGGAGTGGGACGCGTGTGGCAAAAATCAGGATACCGGATCCGCGGCCTTGTGAGAAAGGCCTGCGGGCAGGCTGCCCTAGACCCTGGGCGACCGCAGCCGGGCATGCTTTTGGCTCGTGGTGCGGCCGTGGTGCTGGAGGCGGCCGGCTTCGCCTCGTTGAAGGAATTTCCGTTGGGCAACGGCCGGCGCGTCGATCTGATCGGCCTCGACGAGCGGGGGCGGATTGCGATCGTCGAGGTCAAGTCCTCCTTGGCCGATTATCGCGCAGACGGCAAATGGATGGACTACCTGCCCTACTGTGATCTCTTCTTCTTCGCCGTGCCGGAAGATTTCCCGCTTGCGGTCTTGGAGGAAGGAGAGGCGGTCGTGGATCGCATCGGCATCATGGTCGTCGACGGTTATGCGGGTGCGATCCGGCGTCGTCCGCGGCTGCAGCCTCTTCACCCGGCCCGGCGCAAGGCCCTGACGCTGCGGTTTGCGCGCGCAGCCGCCAGGCGGCTCAAAGGGGGAGCGGTTTCCTGGTAGACGAGCGGCATCCGTCCCGCTTGGTTTTGGGAACCAAGAAGCATGCTGGCCGCCCGAGACCGGTTCACGCAATCGGCGGAATCCTCTATGGCTGCCTGAAATGGTCGGATGAGCCTGGTGCCGAGAGCGGGAGGCGGCTGAGCAAAACGGAGATTGCTCCATGATTCTTACCGAAGAACAGCGCATGATCCGTGACATGGCGCGGGCCTTTGCGCGCGAGAAGATTCGTCCCGAAGCCGATTCTTGGGAGAAGGCCGGGCGTGTGCCTGCGGACTTTCTCCGGGAGATGGGCGGCCTCGGCCTGCTCGGCATGACGGTACCGGAAGAATGGGGCGGGGCGGGCACGGATACCGTCTCCTACGCGCTGGCGCTGATGGAGATCGCCGGCGGAGACGGTGGCCTATCGACGATCATGAGCGTCAACAACTCGCCGGTGTGCGCTGCGATCGTCAAAGAGGGCACGGATGCGCAAAAAGAGCGCTGGCTGAAGCCGCTCGCACGCGGCGAGATGATCGGCGCCTTCTGTCTGACCGAGCCCGAAGCCGGGTCCGACGCCGCCGCGCTCAAGACCCGAGCGGTGCGCGACGGCGCCGGGTGGCGAATCTCCGGCACCAAGCAGTTCATCACTTCCGGCGCCATCGCGTCGGTCGCGATCGTTTTTGCGGTCACCGATCCGGATGCGGGCAAGCACGGCATTTCCGCCTTTCTGGTGCCCACGGATGCCCCGGGCTTCACGGTCGCGCGCATCGAGGAGAAGATGGGGCAGAAGTCTTCCGATACGGCGCAGATCGTCCTCGATGACGTGCCGCTGCCGGCCGATGCCCTGCTTGGGGAAGAAGGCGCGGGCTATCGCATTGCACTCGCCAATCTCGAAACCGGACGCATCGGGATCGCGGCCCAGTCCGTCGGCATGGCGGCGGCGGCGCTTGAATACGCACTCGCCTATGCCGAGGAGCGGAAGACCTTCGGCCGGCCGATCGCAGACCATCAGGCTGTTGGTCATCGTCTCGCCCAGATGGCGACCGAGGTTGCGGTCGCTCGGCAGATGGTGCTGCATGCGGCCGCTCTGAAAGATACGGGTGCGCGCTGTCTGAAGGAGGCCTCTATGGCGAAGTTGTTCGCCTCCGAGATGGCCGAGCGGGTGACGAGCAGCGCAATTCAGGTCTTCGGCGGTTATGGGTATCTGGCGGACTATCCGGTTGAGCGAATCTATCGCGATGTCCGTGTCACCCAAATCTATGAGGGAACGTCCGAAATCCAGCGGCTGATCATCCTGCGGGAGCTGCGGCGTGAAATGGGGTGACGGTGCGGGCGCCGGCGTTGCCGCCCGTCATGAAACGGCCTAGGATCGACAGGCATGGTCGCGCATGCGGTCATGCCGAAAAGTGGAGCGGGTCGGAAAGAATGGTATGACGAGGATGAGAAGCGGCGGCGTGTTGTATCTGTCTGTGTGGGCGGTTGTGAGTGTGATCGCGTGGAATGTCGCGCCGGGGCTTTCGGCTCAGACGCGGGCGGCAAAGCCGCCTGCGGATACCGCCGTCGTTTCCCCGGCTGGGAGTGTGACCAATGACGACCCGCGCCGGGCGGACGAGACACCGCCCCCGCCGCCTTTCGCCCCCTGGTTGGCGGAGCTGAAGGCGGATGCGCTGGCCGCTGGGATTTCCCAAGCGACATTGGAGCGGGCCTTGGCCGGGCTGGAACCGGACCCGGACGTCATCGCCCGTGACCGCCGCCAGCCCGAATTCACGCAGACCGCGGCTCAGTATCTGGCCAAGCGGGTCAGTCCCACGCGCATCGCCCAGGGGCGTGAGATGATGCGTCGTCATCGCGCCCTGCTTGCGGCGGTGGAGAAGGCCTATGGTGTCCAGCCGCGGTTCATCGTTGCGATCTGGGGCTTGGAGACGAACTACGGCCGCTATACGGGTGACTGGTCCGTGGTCCGTTCATTGGCGACCCTGGCTTGGGACCGCCGGCGCTCCTCCTATTTTCGCACCGAGCTCATCAATGCACTCAAGATCCTGGATGCCGGCCATATTGCGCCGGAGGCCATGCGGGGATCCTGGGCCGGCGCGATGGGTCAGAGCCAGTTCATGCCCTCTTCCTTCCTGCGTTATGCGGAGGATTTCGATGGGGATGGGCGGCGTGACATCTGGGGAGACCCGGCCGATGTCTTCGCCTCCATCGCCAATTATCTGAAGAAGGCGGGCTGGCGATCCGATCTCACCTGGGGGCGCCCTGTGCGGTTGCCCGCAGATGGAGACGCATTGTGGGAACACGTCCGACGCACGGCCCCACCGAAGAGCTGTGGCCGGGCCTTGCGCGATCACTCGCGCCTGCTGCCGCTTGCGGAGTGGCAGACGCTCGGCGTTCGGCGGATGGACGGGCGGGATCTTCCCAACCGGCCGACGCTTCCGGCCTCCCTCGTTCAGCCGGATGGGCCCGAAAGCCAAGCCTATCTGACCTATTCCAACTTCCGCGCCATTTTGCGTTATAATTGTTCGAACCTCTATGCCCTCGCCGTGGGGCTGCTGGCCGATGCCATCAAGGAGGAGAGCCGGACGGAATGAACAGGCCGCAGAAGGCGCGCACGCGTCGGCAGGCGGGCGACTGGTGGCCGCAGAAGATCCTTGCGGTCCGAGCCGTCGTCGCGCGGGG
>CAZJPA010000263.1:0-3617 GCA_964547755.1 uncultured Sphingomonadales bacterium | reverse complement strand
GGTTTGACCGCCGATGTCTCAGCGCTTCATATCTTGGCTCAGAACTTCCAGCAGATGTCGGACAAGGCGACCGCGCTGGAAACCAATCTCGCGCAGATACTCGCGGAATGGCAGAAGTTGGAAGACGATGTGAAGGCGGCTGTCGGCGATATTCAAGCCGCCATCACCGATACCCATAAACCGGACTATCGGGCCGTCGAGGCCGACCTCGCTGCTGCTCGGCAGGAGTGGAATGCGGCCATGACGCAGGCCGGGGCCTTGCATCTCGATCTCAATGTCAATCCGGCCCAGCTGCAATTGGGCATGTCGGCATCGGAGGTTCAGGCGGCTTTGGGCAAGCAGGAAGCCGTGCCGCTTATCGCATACTACAATCAGGTCGCCGCTGCCTGATAAGGGGCGATCCAGCAAGACGCTTTAAGCGGCCCTCACAACCAGGACCATCGGCCGGGTGCCCCCCGCCGATCGGTGGCGGCCACGGCTTATACGTGTTGCGCCGCGGGATAGATCCCGCGCCTCTTGGCGGAACCCTCGCCGGTTTCTTTACCCTTCCTGCCGATCGCGGTAACAAGTCTGCTCTTTGCCTTTCCACATGCACAAAAATCATGCAGACTTGCCTTCGCAGGCGCAAGCTTATACAAATTTGTGCAGCGCAGCAAGGGCGCGCCGCTTTTCCGCGGGTGGGTGGAAGAGAAAGGTGGCCGCTCGGCTGGTCGGCTGGGGAAACGGACGGAAAGGCGAGACGGATGTCGGACGACATGATGGTCGATCGGGATGCCCCCACAAAGGATCTCTATGAGGTGGGCGAAATCCCTCCTCTGGGCCATGTGCCGAAGAAGATGTATGCCTGGACCATCCGGCGCGAACGCCATGGGCCGCCGATGGAGGCGATGCAGGTCGAGGTGGTGGACGTGCCGGAAATCGACTCCGACGAGGTGTTGATCCTCGTGATGGCCGCCGGCGTCAACTACAATGGGGTGTGGGCGGCGCTCGGCAAACCGATCTCGCCCTTCGACGTCCACAAGGCCGAATACCACATCGCCGGCTCGGACGCCGCCGGTATCGTGTGGAAGGTCGGTCGCAAGGTCAAGCGCTTCAAGGTGGGTGATGAAGTCGTCGTCCACTGCAATCAAGACGATGGCGACGATGAGGAATGCAATGGCGGCGATCCCATGCTCTCACCCAGTCAGCGGATCTGGGGGTATGAGACGCCGGACGGCTCGTTCGCACAATTCGCCCGTGTCCAGGCGCGCCAGTTGATGCCGCGCCCGAAGCATCTCAGCTGGGAGGAGTCGGCCTGTTACACGCTCACGCTGGCCACCGCCTACCGCATGCTGTTCGGTCATCGTCCCCATATCCTGAAGCCGGGCCAGAATGTGCTGGTCTGGGGCGCCTCGGGTGGTTTGGGATCCATGGCCGTGCAGCTGTGTGCGACCGCGGGCGCCAATGCCATCGGTGTGATCTCGGACGAATCCAAGCGCGATTATGTGCTCTCGCTTGGGGCCAAGGCCGTTATCAACCGCAAGGATTTCGATTGCTGGGGGCAGCTTCCCCCCGTCACCGACACCGAACGCTATGCCGCCTACATGAAGAAGGTGCGCGCATTCGGCAAGGCCATCTGGGCGATCACCGGCAAGGGCAATGATGTGGATATCGTTTTCGAGCACCCCGGCGAGCAGACCTTTCCGGTGTCCTGCTTCGTCGTCAAGCGTGGTGGGATGGTCGTCTTCTGTGCGGGCACCACGGGCTACAACCTGACTTTCGATGCCCGGTTCGTCTGGATGCGCCAGAAGCGGATTCAGGGCAGTCACTTTGCGCATCTCAAGCAGGCCAGCGCCGCCAATCGGCTCGTCATCGAGCGGCGCATCGATCCCTGCATGTCGGAGGTCTTCCCCTGGGACGAACTGCCCAAGGCCCATGACAAGATGTGGCGCAATGTGCACAAGCCCGGGAACATGGCGGTGCTTATCTCGAGCCCGCGCCCGGGGCTGAAGACGATCGAGGAAGCACGTGCCGCGCGCCGCCGGTGATGGCCGCGCATGACGGGGGTTCCCCCATTCCAAGCCTGAGGAAAACCGCCATGGACCAAAATGTGACCCTCCCGCAGCAGGGCCAGGCGACCGATTTGCACCGGGCCGATGCGCGGATTGCTCTTTTGGATCTGGCAAACCGTGCGGCACAAGAGGCCGCTGCGTTGCGGGAAGAGGCCCGCACGCTGGTCGCCACCCGGCTGAACGCCGGTCAGGACCACGGCGAGCGCCGGGAGGCGCGCACACAGATGCAGGCCGAGATCCATGCGCTGGCGTGGTTTGCAACGGTGACAGCCGCGCTCGCCCAGGCCGTTGCCACGGCACAGCGACTGGATGAGGCAGGCCGTTTCGGCGAAACCGAAGCGCTGCTGCTCGCCGTCGGTGTCCAGGAATATGCGGCCCAGCTTCTCGGCGGCATTCCCATGAGCCAGACGGAATTTGTGCGGGCGGATGATCTCGGTCTGGGTGCAGCGCTCCGGCGTCTGCACAAGAACGACGCGGCCCTCGTTCAGCTCGCCCATGCAAGCGCGCGTCATCACCGGCGCGCGGCTCTTGCCGAGAAACTCGCAGCAGGCGCACATGCGGCGGATCTTGTGGATCTCGACGAGACCCTCTCGCTGGTACGCGAGACCTTTGCGCGCTTCGCAGACGGCCAGCAGGATGCCGCGCATGGATGGCATCTTGCCGATGACCTCATTCCGCTGGACGTGATCGAAGAGCTCGCCGGGATGGGCGTCTTCGGTCTGACCATTCCTGAAGGATATGGTGGTGCGGGGCTCGGCAAGTCCGCGATGTGCGTGGTCTCTGAGGAGCTTTCGCGCGGTTATATCGGGCTTGGTTCGCTGGGAACGCGCTCGGAAATCGCCGCCGAGCTCATCCTGCGCGGCGGCACATCGGAGCAGAAACAGACATGGTTGCCCAAGATCGCCGACGGCTCCGTGCTGCCGACCGCCGTCTTCACCGAGCCCAATCACGGTTCCGACCTCGCCCATCTGAAGACGCGGGCCGTGCGTGAGGGTGATCACTACCGCATCTATGGCGCCAAGACCTGGATCACGCATGCCGCGCGCGCGGATCTGATGACGCTGCTTGCCCGCACCGATCCCAATGAGCCCGGTTATAAGGGACTGTCCATGTTCCTCGCTCCCAAGCCGCGGGGCACGGAAAATGATCCCTTCCCGGCCGACGGTATGACCGGCACCGAGATCAAGGTTCTCGGTTACCGCGGGATGAAGGAATACGAGATCGCCTTCGATGGTTTTCGCGTGCCGGCGGCGGGCCTGCTCGGTGGTATCGAGGGTCAGGGCTTCAAACAGCTCATGGCGACATTCGAATCCGCACGCATCCAGACAGCCGCACGGGCGTTGGGTGTGGGGGCGGCGGCGCTCGCACTCGGGCTTCGCTATGCCCAAGAGCGCATCCAGTTCGGCCGACCGCTCATCGCCTTTCCGCGGGTGGCGGAAAAGCTGGCGCTGTCTGCCGCCGAGCTGTGGATGACTCGCGCGCTCACTCTGCATGCGGCTGAAGAGAAGGATTCCGGCCGGCGCTGTGATCTGGAGGCGGGGATGGCGAAGTTGCTGGCGGCGCGTG
>CAZJPA010000262.1:0-3639 GCA_964547755.1 uncultured Sphingomonadales bacterium | reverse complement strand
AAACATGATGCCGATCCCGCCGCTCGATGGCGGGCGGGACGCCGTGGCGGTGCTGCCGCTGACACTCGCCCGCCCGCTCGCGCGGGTCGAACCCTATGGTATGATGGTGATCCTGGGCCTCTTCTTCCTACTGCCGATGCTCTCGGCGATGAGAGGGCTTGGTCTCGACCCGGCCCGCGTCCTGATCTTTGAACCCAGCATACGTATGGCTTCGGGCTTGCTGGGGCTGGTCGGCGCAACGTGAGAGCATGCGCAAGATGATGGACCGCGACCAGCATGTGACAGCGCCCCCCGCCTCGGCGGCCTTCACCGAAGACCCGCATCCTGCCGATCCTCTCTCAGAGAACAGCGACCGATTCGTCCTGTCCCTCGACGGCTTCGAAGGACCGCTCGACCTGCTGCTCACGCTCGCCCGCGAACAGAAGGTCGATCTGGCGAAGATTTCGGTGCGTGCGCTGGCCGAGCAATACTTGGCCTTTCTCGAACGGGCGCGGCGCATGCGTATCGAGATCGCCGCCGACTATCTCGTGATGGCGGCCTGGCTCGCCTATCTGAAATCCCGCCTGCTGTTGCCCAAGCAAGCGGAAGAAGCCGAGCCCGATGCGGCCGAAATGGCCCTGCGGCTGAAGCTGCGGCTCCAACGCCTGGAAGCCATGCGCCAGGCCGCCGAGCGTCTGTTCGCCCGCGACCGTGTGGGCCGTGACGTGTTTCTGCGCGCTTGCCCCGAAGGATTGGCCAGCGTTCGGCGCATCCATTACGAGGCATCCCTCTATGATCTCATCCGCGCCTATGGAACGCTCGCGGTGCGCCGCCGGCGACCGCCGCTCAAGATTCGCGCCCGCCCCATTCTTGCCATCGAGGAAGCCCTGCACCGCCTCGAAACCCTCCTCGGTCAGATGCCCGACTGGCATACCCTCGAAAGCTTCCTGCCTGCCGAGCTTGCCGCCGGCGGCTTGACGCGCTCGGCGATGGCCAGCATGTTCGCCGCCTGCCTGGAGCTTGCCCGCCAAGGCAAGGCCGAACTCAGGCAGCGCGAGGCCTTCGGCCCCCTGTATCTGCGCGGGCGGCAGGAAAAGTAAGATTCGCACCACCATGGATCACGACCGCAACGAGCAGAACACCCCTTCTTCCTCCGCCCCCTTGCCCGAAGAAGAGCTATGGGCCGCCGAGCGAATGGTCGAGGCTCTGATCTTCGCGGCCGAACAGCCCTTGAGTGTAAAGGAGATCGAGGAGCGCCTGCCGCGGCCGGTGGATGTGAAGATGGTTCTGCATCGCCTCACGGCCTTCTACGAGGGGCGGGGCATTGCGCTTGTGCAAGTGGCCGGCGGCTGGCAATTCCGCACCGCCTCGGATCTGGCCTTCCTCCTGCGGCGGGAGGATCATGAGCGCCGCCGGCTGTCACGCGCGGCCCTCGAGACATTGGCCATCATCGCCTATCATCAACCGGTCACCCGGGCCGAGAGCGAGGAGATTCGCGGTGTCTCCCTGTCCAAAGGCACGTTGGACCTGCTGCTCGAGGCTGGCTGGGTCCGGCCCGCAGGACGGCGCAAGACTCCCGGCCTGCCGCTCGAGTTCCGCACCACCGACGAATTCCTCTCGCATTTCGGGCTGAACAGCCTGGAAGACCTGCCGGGGCTGGCCGAACTGAAAGCCGCCGGTCTGCTCGACTCGCTCGAAGAAGCGCTCGCACGCATGGAAGAAGAAGCCGCTGAAAAGGACGCGATTCGCACAGCCGAAAAGAAGGAGACCACCGACGTCCCGCCGGAAGCCGGCACATGAGAGATGGCGGCATGGCATACGGGCAGTTCCAATCATTCGGACGCGTCCCGCGCGATCATTGTTTCATAGATTTTCAAGATCTTTGGCGCTATAGGCGAAGACTGCTAGGATGACGCAAGGGGTGCGGTCCCGCCGCCCTTTCGACACAGGAGGGGATGGTCATCGTCTGTGCCAACCCCTATGTGAATGGGACCGGAGGATGTCCCCATCCGCGGCTCCGACCGACAGCGTCGGGCCCATGAGCGGAGCGGGGCGGTGACTGGAAGTGGAGATCGTCATGAGTGTCGGCATTTGGCAGATCCTGATTATCGCGATCGTCGTTGTGCTGCTGTTCGGACGCGGCAAGATTTCCGAACTGATGGGCGATGTCGCCAAGGGCATCACCAGCTTCAAGAAAGGCCTGCGGGAAGCGGAAGAAGACGCGGTTCCGGTCGAGCGGCCGGCCGGCGAGTTGCCCAAGGCAAGCGCTGAAACCCAGGTCTCCCAGGCCACGACCGAGGACAAGGCGGCTCAGGACAAGGCGGCTACGCCTTCCGCGTGAGTGGTCTTCCCGCCAGACCGCACACGGCCGGGATGGCGCCCCTTCTCGCGCGAGTGGTTTCCATGTTTGGGAAGCGCGTCACATGCTGGACATCGGCTGGACCGAGCTGCTGGTGATCGCCGTCGTGCTGATCGTGGTGGTGGGGCCACACGATCTGCCGAAGGTGATGAAAGCGATGGCCGAGCTTTATGGCAAGGCCCGTCGCATGGCGGCGCGCTTCCGGGCCGACATGGATGCGCTCGCACGCGAGGTGGAGCTCGAGGAGCTCCGCCAGAAGGTGAAGCTTTACGAATTCCAGAACCCGCGCCGCGAGGTCACCAAGCTGCTGGGCGTGGAAGGCGAAGAGCAGATCACGCTTGACGACGATCTACCCGGTGCGCCGGTGCCGTCTTCCGCGCCGGCGCCGCCACATGCGCAAAGCGACAGCCACGCCGACGCTTCTGCGCAAGGAGACGAGGCTGCCGCCGCCTCGGCCGCCCCAGCTCAGGCGGATGCCCGAGACGACAAAGCTTCCCGGACTCCCCCGCCTGAGAACGAGACGAAAGAAGACCCCATTCAGTCATGAGCGCAGAAGAACCATTGCCGCGCGATGAAGAGGCCGAGATGGAGGCGACCAAGGCGCCGCTGATCGAACACCTCATGGAGCTGCGCCGGCGCCTGATGATCTCGATCTATGGGCTCGTCATCGCCTTCCTGCTGTGCTGGCTGGTGGCCGATGACATCTACAACTTCCTCACCCGCCCTCTTCTCGACGCCTTGGCGGCCGGCGGCGAGAATTCCCACCGGATGATCTACACAGCCCTCCAGGAGGCTTTCTTCACCAAGGTCAAGGTCGCCTTCTTCGGCGCGCTGTTCATCGCCTTTCCCTTGCTTGCCATGCAGCTGTGGCGCTTTGTGGCGCCCGGGCTCTACCGGCATGAGCGTCGCGCGTTGCTTCCCTTTCTGATCGCGACTCCGATCCTGTTCGTCTTGGGCGCAGCGCTGGCCTACTATCTGGTGATGCCGCTGGCCTGGAAATTCTTCCTCAGCTTCGAGCAGCCGGGGGGACCGAGCGCCCTGCCGATTCAGCTGGAAGCGAAGGTCAGCGAGTATCTTTCGCTGGTGATGACGCTCATCATCGCCTTCGGCCTCGCCTTCCAACTGCCCGTAGCCTTGACGCTGATGGGCCGCGCCGGACTGATCACGGCGGACGATCTGCGCGCCAAGCGCAAATATGCGGTCGTGATCGCGCTGATCGCCGCGGCCGTCCTCACCCCGCCGGACGTGATCAGCCAGGTGGCTCTTGGCATTCCCATCATCCTGCTCTACGAGCTGTCCAT
>CAZJPA010000261.1:0-3642 GCA_964547755.1 uncultured Sphingomonadales bacterium | reverse complement strand
GCTGCCTTCATCGTCATGCATGCGCAGGGGATCAACGCCAACATCATGTCGCTGGGCGGCATCGCGATCGCCATCGGTGCGATGGTGGACGCCGCCATCGTGATGATCGAGAATCTCCACAAGCACGCCGAACGCACGCCGCTTAAAGGCGATGCGCGATGGCGGGTGGTTGCCGAAGCCGCCGTCGAGGTGGGACCACCGTTGTTCTTCTCGCTGCTCATCATCACCTTGAGCTTCGTGCCGGTGTTCGCGCTCGAGGGGCAGGAAGGCCGTCTGTTCAGCCCGCTTGCCTTCACCAAGACCTATGCCATGGCGGCGGCAAGCGGCTTGTCGGTGACCCTGGTCCCGGTGCTGATGGGTCTATTCATCCGTGGCCGCATCACGCCCGAGCACAAGAACCCGGTGAACCGCCTGTTGATCGCCGGCTACCGCCCCTTCATCGACATGGTGCTGCGTCATCCTTGGCCGGTGCTCGTTGTCTCCCTGCTGTTGATGGTAAGCGCGGTCGTACCTTGGCAGAAGCTGGGCTCGGAATTCATGCCGGACCTTGACGAAGGCGACCTGCTCTACATGCCGAGTGCCTTTCCCGCCGTCTCGGCCGGCAAGATGGCCCAGATCATTCAACAGGCCGACAAGCTGATCATGCAGGTGCCGGAGGTGGAAACCGTCTATGCCAAGGCCGGACGCGCCGACAGCGCCACCGATCCCGCGCCGTTGTCGATGGTGGAGGCGACCATCCAGCTCAAGCCCCGCGACCAGTGGCGCCCCGGCATGACGACCGAGAAGCTCAAGCGCGAGCTCGACCGATTGGTGCAAATCCCCAGTCTCACCAATGTCTGGATCATGCCGATCAAGAACCGCATCGACATGCTGGCCACCGGCATCAAGACGCCGGTCGGCATCAAGGTCGCCGGCCCTGACCTCGCGGTGATCGCACAGATAGGCGAACAGATTGAGCAGATCATCCGCGATGTGCCCGGCACGGCTTCCGTCTATGCCGAGCGCGTCACCGGCGGCCGTTTTGTCGATATCGACATCGACCGGCTGAAGGCGGCGCGCTTCGGCCTCAACATCGCCGATGTCCAGGACATCGTGCGCACCGCGATCGGCGGCATGTCGGTGAGCGAAAGCGTCGAGGGGTTGGAGCGCTATCCGATCAATCTGCGCTACCCGCGCGAGGTGCGCGACTCGGTCGAACGCCTGAAGGAATTGCCGATCGTCACCCCGGCCGGCGCCGAGATCTCGCTCGGACAGGTCGCCGACATCCGCGTCTCCGACGGCCCTGGTGTCATCCGCTCGGAAAACGCCCGTCTCAACGGCTGGATCTACGTCGATATCCGCGATGTCGACATCGGCTCTTATGTGCGTGCCGCCCAGAAGGCCGTGGCGGAAAAACTGGATCTGCCGCCCGGCTACTCGCTCAGCTGGTCAGGGCAATACGAATACATGGAACGCGCCAAAGCGCGCCTCATGATCGTCGTGCCGGTGGCGCTCGTCGTCATTCTGCTGCTGCTCTACATCAACTTCCGGCGACTGGCTGACGTCATCATCATCTTCGCAACCCTGCCGCTTTCCCTCGTCGGCGGTCTGTGGCTGCTGGTGTGGCTGGACTACAATCTCTCGGTCGCCGTCGGTGTCGGTTTCATCGCGCTTGCCGGCGTGTCGGTCGAGATCGGTGTGTTGATGATGGTCTATCTCAATCAGGCCTGGGCGAAGAAACGGGCCGAGTGCCTGGAATCCGGGCGCACGGCCGGCGCCGAAGACCTGCGTGAGGCGGTGATCGAAGGGGCGCTCATGCGTATCCGGCCGATCATGATGACGGTCAGCGTCATCATTGCGGGACTGTTGCCGATCATGCTGGGCACGGGCACCGGATCGGAGGTGATGCGACGGATCGCAGCCCCCATGGTCGGCGGCATGGTGAGCGCGACTCTGCTGACACTGCTCGTCATTCCAGCCGTCTTCTTGATCTGGCAACGCTGGCGGCTCCAACGCAAGCAGGCATGAATGAAGAAGCGTACAGCAATGAATCAATGGACAAAGAGGCCGTGACACGAAACAGCGTCGCCGCATCCGGCCACATGCCGCCGCTGGGTGTGCACAGGCTCACGCCGGTCTATGACACTAGGTGCGCGGCCGCCACATAGAACGACGTCACGCAGCGAGGGTGATGCGACCGACAATCGCAAGCCAAAACCGCAACAGCACAACCCGAGAGGAGGAGAGAAAACGATGATAGAAATCATTCCGAACTGGCATCCGCTGCTCGTGCATTTCACGATCGCGCTGGTGAGCATGGCGGCGCTCTTCTATCTGATCGCCAAGATCCGGCAGCCGGACGACCCGCAAGCCGAGGCGGCAACAGCCGGACGTTGGGCACTGATCGCCGGGGCGCTGATCACGCTGGCGACGGTGGCGGCGGGTTTTTATGCCTACAACACGGTCAATCACGACGATCTCTCTCATGCCGCCATGACCGACCACCGCAATTGGGCGGTGCCGACCGCGCTCGTCATTCTTGGGCTCGCTTTCTGGGCCTGGCGGGACGGTCGCAAAAGTCACGCGCCATCCTGGCTGTTCGTCGCGTTGTTGCTCATCACCAGCGCCTCGCTCGCCGTCGTCGGCTACAAGGGCGCGGAGCTCGTCTATCGGCATGGTATGGGTGTGATGCGCCTGCCGCAAACCGGGGGGGTCGGCCATCATCACGGCGCAAACACGGCAGCGCATACGCATGGCCAAAACGACCACCAGGCCATGGACCGTTCACACAATTCCCAAGAAGGCGAGGCGAGCCCACCCGCTCATACCCATGACGAGGCAGACGACATGCCGCACAGCCATGAAGAAAGTGCCGTGACACCGCACACACATGCCGAAGGCGAGGAAGGGCATGCACATTGACCACAACTTAAGTGACTAGGTGCTTTCTCACGCCCAGGACAAACAAAAGCTAACCCAACAGAACCTGCGACCACCAGCGGATCATCCAGTCGCCAGTTCAGCGGTTTGTTCGGCATGACCACGCTCGGCAAGCCACTTGTGAAAGGCGCGGGTGATCCGCTGGAGGGTCGGCCCCCAGGGCTCGTTCATGCGCTTGTCGAAGACGCGCACGCTCGGCAGCTGCGGAATGCGATCCGTGCCCAAACGCACATAATGGCGGGGTGGCAGCGCCGTCCAGGCCGGCGTGCCGACGGCGCCAGCGATATCGATCGCCGATGTTGGAGCGGAGATCACCAAGTCCATGGCCTTCGTCATGGCAAAGACGGTCTCCATGTCATGCTTGAGATCCACGCCCGGCCAGCGGTGGATGCGCACTCCGAAGGCTTCCTCGGCGGCCCGGATTTCCTCTTCCGCTTCGCCATAGAAGAGGTTGACGAAAGCGACATCTGGAGTCTTCAACAAATCACCGAGGTCGGTGAGGCTGAAATAGTTGTGCTCGCGGATCTTGAAGCGCAGGCCGGATGTCCAAGAAATACCGACGACCGCCTTGGCCCGCTATTCCGCAAAGCGCGCTCGCTACATCGACACCTTTTCCGGATCTGGCTTCTGTAGACAGTCGGGTCGCGCGGCTTTAGAGTGGATGAGTGGAGTGTAGGGATATTGAGGGGATGCATGGGATGACTCGAGATGATGGTGTCTTCG
>CAZJPA010000260.1:0-3645 GCA_964547755.1 uncultured Sphingomonadales bacterium | reverse complement strand
TATGCTGTATTTCTTCTCTTCACGGAGATGCGCAAGCCAGGAACGACCAGCCTCCTGGAGATCGGGACACAGTCGCGCAGATGTGAAATATTTTGAAAACATGTGATTCGCCTCCAGCCGGGCTGATCACTAGGATGCCAGAGAGTGCGGAGCGGAACAATCGGCCGGTCGGTTCCCGGGGGCGAATGTGCTCTCAAGTCAGGGAGCCGCGATCGGGGCGCGCGGTGGGGCGGTTGCGCAAGAAAGAGGCTTTTTCTTGTTGACGAAGAAGGGAAATTTTCTTGATGTGGGAGGGCAAGATCAGCAAGATGTGCCGGGAAGGGGCATGCGGGAGAAGGGGAGCGATTGCGGATGACGAGAGTTGGGCGGACGGGCAAATTGTGTTCTTTCGGCCGCGGGATGATCGCGGCAAGGGTAGAGACGGGGCGATGATGGCCTTGCCTGGCGCGACGGGTTCGAGCGTGTATGCGGTGCATTTCGGGCCGTCCCGGCTCACGCAGGGAGGGGGTGAGCGGGCTCTCGCGCGCTTTCGCGAACAGTTGAAAGGTGAGCATGTGCGGCGCCTGTTCGCACATTGGCTGGATTTGTGTCCTGACGTCGGGGTGCCGCGCCGTGCCGATATCAGCCCGCGGCGGCTCAAGGATCTGCTGCCTTATCTTGTCATGTGGGATTATGTGCCGGGCAAGCGCACCGCCCGCATTCGTCTGGCTGGCACACAAGTCGTGGACTTGCTTCCCTTCGAGCCGACGGGGCGCGAGACCGCCCAGATGTTGCCACCGGAGTGGATTTCGCTGTTCCGAGCGCATGTGCCGCAGTTCTACGGGGAGCAGCGGCCGATGTGCTATCATCTCTCGATGTCGCCCGTCGGGCGTCCCCATGTCGCGATCGAACTGCTGATGCTGCCGCTCAGGCGTGACGGGGAACTCGCGACGATGGGTCTGGCCACCTTCGACCGGCTGGAAAGCTGAGAGCGGACCGCGTCCGGCGGCTACCGGCTCGGTCACGGTTCCGGCTCGCTTTCCCGCCAGGCCGCAAACATCAAAATCGCCCACAGGATCGGACTCCAGTCTTCGAGGCCTTCGCGGTGCTCACGCCAGAAGGCGGAGACCAGCGCCGGGTCGAACCAGCCTTCTGCCCGAAGACGGTCCTCGGCCAGCAGGTCTCCCGCCCAATCCGCGAGCGGTCCGCGCAGCCAGGCCGCGATCGGCACGGCAAACCCCTGCTTGGGCCGTTCGAACAGCGTCTGTGGAAGGTGACGGACGAGCAGGGCCCTGAGCGGCCATTTGCCCTTTCCATCCCGGCAGCGCAGGTGATGGGGCAGGCGGGCGGCAAGCGCCTGGACATCGGGATCGAGAAAGGGGATGCGTGTTTCCAGGCTCACCGCCATGGCCGCGCGATCGACTTTGACCAGAATATCGTCGCTCAGATAGCCGATCATGTCGGCGGCCATCAGGAATTCGGCCAAGGGACGCTCGGGCCGGATCTCCCGCCAATGGGGCGGCAGAAGCGCGCCGCCCAAGGCCAGATTTGGCGCCTCCCGCGGCCAGGCGAGGGTGAGGGCGTCATACCATTCGCCGGGATGGGCGGCCGCCAGCAGCTCCGCCGTCACCACCAGCCGCCGCGGGGAACGCGCGCGCCCCAACGGACGAATACCGAGGGCGGACAGGGCCGTCAGCAGCCGGGCCGTCGCTTCAGGCCAGCGTCGGATGATGCCGGCGGCCGCGCCTCTGACCGGTGCGGGCACACGGCCGGTGCGGCGGGCGATCCGCTCTCCCCACAGATAGCGGTGATAGCCGCAGAAGGCCTCGTCTCCGCCGTCTCCTGAGAGCGCGACCGTGACATGCGCGCGCGTCATCCGGGCAAGCAGGAATGTCGGAATCTGGCTCGAGTCCGCGAAGGGCTCGTCATAGATCCGGGGCAGTTCGGGAATCACCGCGCGGGCTTGCGATGGCGTGAGGATGAGTTCGTGGTGCTCGGTGCCGAGATGGCGGGCGACGGCGCGGGCGAAAGGCGCTTCATCGTGGCTGCGCTCCCGAAAGCCGATGGAAAAGCTTTTGACGGGCCGGTCCGCCTGGCGCTGCATGAGCGCCACCACCAGTGAGGAATCGATCCCGCCCGAAAGGAACGCGCCCAGCGGCACGTCCGCCACCATGCGCTCCCGGACGGCGGCCGAGAGAGCGGCCTCCAGGCGATCGAGGATCTCCTTGTCGCTACCGGTGAGACTGTCCCGCTCGGCGGGTGGCGTGAGCAGAGGATGGCGCCAATAGCGACGCGGCCGCGGTGGGCTCGCCTCTTGTGCCCGGTCAAGCGGGATGGCGAGCAGCCCCGCCGGCGGCAGCTTGTGGACGCCGGCATAGATCGTAATGGGCGGCGGGATGACGGTGGTCGCCGTCAGATGTGCCAGCGCCCGGCGATCGATCGCCGGTCTTGCGCCGAGCAGCGGCACCAGCGCCTTGAGTTCGGAGGCAAAAACGAGGAGACCATCTTCAAAGGCGTAATAGAGCGGCTTTTCGCCGAACCGGTCCCGCGCCAGCCACAGGACGCGGCGACGGGCGTCGAAACAGGCGAAGGCGAACATGCCGTCCACACGTGCGAGCGTCTCCGTGATCCCCCAGCGCGCAAGGGCCTCGACCAGCACTTCGGTATCGGAATGCCCGCGCCAGGCGATGGGGTCGCCGGCATCCTCAAGCGCCCGCCGCAGCTCCGCGAAATTGTAGATCTCGCCGTTGAAGACGAGACAACAGCGTTCATCCTGAGACCACATTGGCTGACGGCCGGCCGGGGAGAGGTCGAGGATCGCAAGCCGGCGATGGCCGAGCAACAAGCGGTCGTCGGCCAGTTCGGCGATGCCTTCGTCATCGGGGCCGCGGTGACGAATCCGGGCCAGCGCCCGCGCCAGCCGTGCGCGCCGCGTCTCCTTTTCCAGCCGCGGCCTACCATCCAGGATGCCAGCGATGCCGCACATGAGCGAGCCCGCGTCCTTTCCCATTCGCAGGAACCAGGCTGACGGTTGTAGGCCGAGGAAGGGAGCCGGGCAAGCGGGCTACCAGTCGATCAGCTTGCCCAGAGGATCACGGGGAATCTCGGGCCCGAAGCGGACATCGTGCGGCATTTCGAAAGGATGCAAGAGCGGCTTGAGATCCCGCCGCAGCCGCCGCGCCAGACGCTCCGGGTCATAGACGGCCGCCTTGGGCACGACGAAGGCCTTCAGGCGATTGGCGAGACGGTCCATGGTCACAGCCGCGTCCGCGACTTCCGTGTGGCTGCACAGAACGGCCCGCACGCGTTCGAGATCCAGCTCGCCTTCCTTGGCGGCGACGAGAGGCTGCACGCGCCCGCCGAGGACGAATTGGCGCTCGTCGATCCATTGGATGTGATCCTCCAACCGCACCAATCGCCGCCGGTTGCCCTTGCGCAGTTCGAGCAAGGTGCCGCGGCCGGGCCGCTTCTGCACGGCATCCGGTCCGCCGGCGTCGTCTTGTCCCGCGACGGGGAAGAGGAAGGGCAAGAGATGGAAGGGTTCGCGCACGTCTTCCCGCCATCCGATGCCGCCGATTTCGCTGGCGCCATAACTGTCGATGAGGCGCTCGGTAGGAGCCTTTAACCCTGGCAAGGGCGCGGGCAACCGCCGCCCTGAGGTCGCCA
>CAZJPA010000259.1:0-3704 GCA_964547755.1 uncultured Sphingomonadales bacterium | reverse complement strand
AAGGTCTGGATTCGCTGGTCAAGCCTGCCATGGGCTTGTGAGCCGGGGGCGGGGGGTGATGGGCGCCGGCCAAGCCGGATCCGGATCACAAGCCCGGGGCCGGCTTGATCGGTGGGGCGCTGGGAAAGGCGAGCGGCCGTGTTCGTCTTGGCATACCGAGCTGTCGGGCCTTTGGGGGCTTTCCGTCTTCTTTTGGCGGTGCGCCTGAACAGATTGCGGCTCTGTTGGTCGCGAACGTTCATTCACGCAAATACACGCATTGCTCACGCGATTGTGAACGGGATCCCCCCTGACGGGAGATATACAGGGGGGGGGTAGAGTAACGCGCCGGTTCAACCACCGGCGCGCGGGTGACCGGCGGCTGCAAGTGGCACCACCGGAGATCATCGTGGGGGGCGGCTCAAGATGGAGGGACCATACAATGTCTGTGTTCGCAAAGAAGCTTGTGCTGCCCAGTGTCCTTGCCGCCATCCTGTTGGTCGGGGTGAGCGCGCCCAGTCCCGCAAGCGCCGGCGTGAAGGTCTGTGTTTGCGTGCAAGGCGTGTGCGTATGTTTCAATCTCAAGTAAGGGCCAGATAGTGTTCCCACTTCCCGGAGGGGCGGCGCGGCATGGGCGTCGCCTCCATCGCGCAGGAGAAACGCCAGCAATAGCAGTCGATTGACAAGAATATTGGCTCGATATATCATTGATATCTAGATGGGAGGGGCAGGAAATGGTTGTGGGTGCATCTGCATGGACGAGAAGATTGCGCGGTGGGCGGTTGCTCTTTGCTTTGGGTTTGGGCGTCTTCTTGACGGCATGCGGGGCCGAAACACCAGGGTCAGGGCAAACGGCCGGCTCATCACCGAGTCTGCCGGAGGGTGAGAGCCATTGGCGCCTTACGGTGCAGCGCGGAGAGGAAAAGGGCGTCACCGTGCAGTTCTTTCCTTCCGCTGCAAGCGGAGGGCAAGCGGGGAAGGCGCCGAGCGGATCCGGGAATGTGCTCACCTACCACCTCTTCCTCGAGGTGAAAAAGGGAAGACTGCGCCGCTGTGCAGCAAAAGAAGCCAACGGGAAATTCGCCACGGTCACCTGTGCCCTGGGAAACGCTGCCCTCACAATAGCGGTCGGTGAGGCGCCGGCGGGGCAGATCGTGATGCGCTTGGCACCCGACCAATCCGCGCAGGATCGCGAATGGCGCGGCGCAGCCACCATACACCACCCGGCTCTTCCCATGGACGTGAAGATTGGCACCGCGGAGATGGTGCCGGCCGATCATGTTGGCGCCGATGGGCAGGCCCGGGCGGTCGATAACGGGCGATGAGTCCGGTTGCGATAGAAGGAGGGGGGCATGTGCAAGAGGGAGACCGCCACCTCTGCCGGTGACGATGACAAGCCCGCCGCGCCCAGCCGAAGGCGCCGCCGGCGCCGGCGCGTCGTCGTCTTTGGGCTGCTGGTCATGGTCGGCCTGCTGGTTGCCTTTCTGGTCACAGGATCGGACGCAGGGCCGGCCTATCGCTTTGCCCATGCCGACCTCGGCCCCGTGGAAAAGGTGGTGCGCGCAGTGGGAAGGATCGAGGCGCGGGATTCCGTCGATGTCGGGGCCGAGATTTCGGGCACCATCAGTGCCGTGCATGTGGATTTCGGAGCCAGGGTCAAGGCAGGCGATCCCCTTGCCGAGATCGACCGGGCGCCCTTTGCAGCCGATGCTGCCCGCGCCAAGGCCGCGCTCGATGCCGCGCGCGCCGAGCTGAGGCGGAAGGACGGCCGCGTCACGCTTGCCGAACTCGCTCTCAAGGACGCAAAACGGAAAGCCGCTCGCGCACGGGCGCTGGCGGCCGGCGGTCATATTTCCGCACAGGCGCTCGATGAGGCCGTGACCGCGCTGGAGCGCGCCCAGGCCGAGCATGCCATCGCTTTGGCCGAGCGTGAGGCCCAAGCCGCCCGGATCACCGGTCTTAAGGCCGCGCTTCGCAACAGTCGGCGGTTGCTGGACAAGACGGTGATCCGCGCGCCGATTGATGGCGTCGTCATCGATCGCCGCGTGGCCCCGGGCCAAACCATTGTCTCCGCCTTTCAAGCCCAGACCCTGTTCACCATTGCAGCCGATCTTGCGCAACTGCGTCTCGTGGTCGACGTGACGGAGGCGGATATCGGCGCCGTTACGCCCGGACAGCAGGTGCGCTTTTCGGTCGATGCCTGGCCGAAACACAGGTTTACAGGTGTCGTCGCCAGGATCAGGCCGGCGGCACAAGTCAAGGAAGGGCTGGTCATCTACCCTGTGCTCGTGGATGTTGACAATGCCGATGGCCGCCTGCTGCCGGGCATGACCGCCGACGTCCAGATCGTCGTGGAACGCGTCAACCGCGCCTTGCGGGTGCCTCTTGCCGCCCTCGCCTGGCGTCCGAGCGCTGAGACGGGATCCGGAGGCTTGCTGCCGAAGGTCAGTATCCAGATCGTCAGCCGCCAAGAGGCCGAGCGCTTGAAGCAACGCGGGCATGCCTCGCTCACCAGAACTGAGGGCGCGATCGAGACAGGAGGAACGGCGACCGTCCATATTCTCTTTGCCAGCGATTCCATACCGACCCCGGTGCCTGTGAAGCTGGGCCTTGTTGGTGAGCGCTATGCCGAGATCCGCGAAGGCGATGTCAAGCCAGGCGACGCCGTGGTGGTGGGGGTGAAGGAGACCGGGGATGGCGGAAACGCCTGAGACGGTCGAGCGGGCTGTTGGGGACCATACCACTCCCGGTGCCGGTGCCGCTCACTGCCTGGATGCGCTGTTCTCGGTCCTGGAGGCGCTGGGCCTGTCGGCGCGGCTGGTGATGGCGGTGCGGGCAGCCATCGAGGCGATCCGGCGCTGGCCGTTGCGGTCGGTGCTGACGGTATCGGGCGTCGCCATCGGTGTGGCTTCCATTCTGCTTATCGCCGCACTCGGCGAGGCTGCGAACCGCTCAACGGCCCGTGGCCTTGCGGCGATGGGTGGAGAAATGCTGATTGTCCTGGCCGTTCCAGAGCAGTCCGGCGGGCGCGCGCCGGGTGATCTCCGGATCTTGGATGCCGAGGCGATCGCCCGCCGTTTTCCCGAGGCTCTTCATGTCGTGCCCCAAATCCAGACGACGGCCACCTTGGTTGCGCCGGGGCACAGCTGGACCACGACCGTTATCGGTGCGCCGCCCGTCTACCAGTCCCTGACGCGGGCGCGGGTTGCTGTGGGCCGTCCTTTGGACGATGCCGATGAGCGACGGGCCGCCCGGGTGTTGGTGCTCGGGGCGGAAGTCGCCCGGCGTTTGTTTGGGGACGCGGCGGCGGTCGGCGCGACCGTGCGCATCGCGGGGTTGCCCTTCGTCGTCGTCGGGGTGGTGGCGCGGCGCGGTCAGAGCCTGCTTGGAAATCCCGATGACCAGGTGTTGATGCCGTTGTCCACTCTGCGCCGCTATCTGCGGTCCGCTGGCCTGCGCCCCGACGCCGTGGACAGCATCGCGGTGCGGTTGCCACAAGGAGCGGATCTGACATCCTACGCGCGGCGGCTGAAGGCGTTTCTCCGTGATCGCAAGCATGTGCGGCCCGGCACGCCTGCTCCTTTTACCATTGTGTCGACTGAGGCGTTCGCACACAGCGCTCGTGCGATCATGCGTTCGGTGCAGCTGGGGCTGGTGGCCATTGCGGCGATCAGCCTGTTCGTGGGCAGCGTGGGGATCGCGAATATCATGCTGGTGGCCGTCAC
>CAZJPA010000258.1:0-3708 GCA_964547755.1 uncultured Sphingomonadales bacterium | reverse complement strand
CATTGATTCCATGCGCATTGCAGGCGGGATCATCATATTTATCTCCGGTTATGCGCTGCTGAGGGGTGAATTTGCCAAAAGCCGGACCATCGACAAGAAGGTAAGGCAGGAAGCCCGCGTTAAAGAGGACATTTCATTGACTCCGCTGGCCATTCCGCTGCTGGCGGGCCCGGGGTCTATCTCGCTGCTCATCGGATTGTATTACTCGGCCCATGAAGTGTACCAGTTTATTGTCATTCCGTCAACCATTGTGCTGCTGGGCCTGGTTAATTTCTTCATTCTGGTGGTTTCACCGCGCCTCTTCAAGCTGATCGGGGTGGCAGGCCTCAATTCGATCTCCCGGATTATCGGTTTTTTGGTCATGTGCATTGGCATCCAATATGTCATTACGGGTGTGGGCGGGGTCCTTGGTGCCTGGGGAATTATTGCCGAAGTCGTCTAAATTATTACACATTCCCCGCTGCTTTCGTATAATTTTATCTCTTTCCTGCGTTATCCCCTGTACTTTTGATAACACAAATTACAGCAAAACTTCCATCTGCACCGACATGTATATTTTTAAAATCAAGGGCAAAGTAAAAATTCCGGACTATGTTCAGATCCGGGACGATAATTTCACCTTGCTGGCCTATTTTCGATCAGACCGGCCGGAGCGGGCTCTGGCCAAGTGCGGACTGGCCGACAAGGAAGCGGAAATCCGAAAGGTGATCGAAGAATTGCCTTACGGACAAATTAAAAAACTGAAACTCTGATGGATTCGAAGGCGGCCGTCATCGAACTGAAAAATGTCAATATCTACCAGGATCAGAGCCTGATTCTGACGGATGTCAATCTGTGTCTGGGAAAAGGAGAGTTTGCCTACCTGATCGGCAAAACAGGCAGCGGCAAGAGCTCTTTGCTCAAGACCCTCTACGCTGACCTTCCCTTAAGAAGCGGCACGGGCCGTGTGGCCGGATTTGACTTGTCAAAAATGACTTGGAAGAAGGTGCCCGCACTGCGCAGAAAACTGGGCATCGTTTTTCAGGATTTCAACCTGCTGACCGACCGGACGGTACACGAAAACCTCCTTTTCGTATTGCGTGCCACGGGATGGAAAGACAAGGGGGCCATGCAACTGCGCATCGACTACAGCCTCGACATGGTAGGGCTGAAAACAAAGGGCTTCAAGCGCCCCTATGAGCTATCGGGGGGCGAGCAGCAACGAATCATCATCGCCCGGGCCCTGCTCAATGAGCCCGAGCTCATTCTGGCCGATGAACCGACCGGCAACCTCGACCCCGAAACATCGGACGATATCATCCGCCTCATGCGGAAAATCAATGAAGAAACCGGCACTACCGTGCTTATGGCCACCCACGATTATTACACACTGGAGAAATTTCCGGCCCGCATCATCAATTGCCAGAATGGCAAAATCATCGAAAATCAAAGCATTTCAATCTGAAACGGATGCTTTCCGTCAGGCTTCTTTCAGGGCCTCGGTCAGCTCGAGTAGTTCTTCCTGATTGTACGGATTGTCGGGATGCTCGAGCAATTGAAGGTAGTAGTCGAGGTTTTCGACCGGGTCGGCACTGTCTTCGAGAAACTGAATATCGAAAGTGCCTGCCTGCTCAATGTATTCATATACCAGGCGAAGGGCCCTCACCACCAGGGGATACTTGTCAAGTGCTTTGACTTCTTCCCGTATTTCCCTGAGTTCTTTGACCAGGGCCTCCGGTGAGACCCCGTCTTTTCCAATGCTTTTTCTCAATTTCTCGATTCTGTCTATTACTTTGCTTTCTACCATTTCGCACCTCGTTTATTTCCGACAAAAGTACAACGCACATACTTTTCAGCTTATATTTTCCGTGAAATCTTTTTCCTTTCCCGCTTCTTTTGCATGGAAAAGACATTCCTGCAGAAGATGTAGTAGCTTGGGCAGCCGGATTTTTTTAATTTTGCAGAAAGCAGCAAAAACTATGAAGACGATCAAAAACCCTAAATTTCAGCGCATGGCCGTGCTAAGCAGCATGATTCTGGCCGTAGCGATGACCCGCCTCCTGATGATTCCGATTCCGAACTTTGCTCCGATAGGAGCCATGGCCCTCTTCGGAGCTGCTTATTTTCAACGTCAGTGGCTGGGCCTGCTCGTTCCCCTCGCGGCCCTTCTCCTCACCGATTTTCTTCTCGAAGCAATGACCGGCTACGGATTTTACAGCGGGATGTTATTTGTGTACGGAAGTTTTGTACTTATCTGGGCCATCGGCTTGAGGCTGCGCCATTCGCTCAGTGTCAAATCCCTGGCGCTTGCCGCTTTGTCTTCTTCCGTTCTTTTCTTTTTGATCAGCAATTTCGGTGCCTGGCTGGGCAGTCCTTATTATCCGCAGAATTTGTCGGGGCTGGCGGCAGCTTACGCAGCAGGGCTTGCGTTTTTTCAGGGCAATGCCATCGGCAGCCCTTTTCTCAATACCCTTGCCGGCAATCTTTTCTTCTCGGCACTGCTCTTCGGGTCTTTTGAGTGGGTCAGCCGCTCCTTTCCGGCACTTCGACAGACGGCATAGCGGAAGAGGGCAAGGCTGATTCGTCTTTAATAAAAAATTTTTTCCCGGTACGGACGCTTGAGCCGGGGCTCCCGGCAGGAGGGCTCAGAGATTAAAACTCTCATAAATGCTCCCGCCACCGATCACATCATCGCCTTCGTAAAATACGGCTGACTGACCCGGGGCAATGGCTTTGACGTAGGCTTCAAACTCGACCCGCATCGTGCCTCCTTCTTCCATAAAGAGCCGGCTCAGTGTACCGGCATTGTTGTACCTGATTTTTGTAACGGCTTCGAAGCCGTCCGCCACTTTTTCATATTTCATCATATTGAGCTTGCCGATGCGCATGCCGTTTCTGTTGAGGTCTTCGAGTTCTCCGAGCACCACCGTATTGCTCCCGGGATGGATTTCCGTTACGTACATGGGTTTGCCGAAGGCATCGCCCAGCCCTCTGCGCTGGCCGATGGTGAAGAAGGGATAGCCGTCATGCCGGCCGATCACTTCTCCCTTTGCGTTTACGAAAATGCCGTCTTTGAGCTCTTCTTCCAGGCCGTCCACGCGCCTTTTCAGAAAAGCATGGTAATCGTTGTCCGGAATGAAGCAAATCTCATAGCTTTCGCCTTTCTTTGCCAGGTCGGTGTAGCCCCAGTCAATGGCCAGTTGCCTCACCTCGGGCTTGGTCATTTCGCCCAGCGGAAAACGGGTACGGGCCAAACATTCCTGGCTCAGGCCCCAAAGCACATAGGACTGGTCTTTGTTTGCATCCCGGGCTTTGGAGACATAGTAACGTCCGTTTTTATGCTGTAATTTGGCGTAGTGTCCCGTTGCAATGAACTCACAGTCCATGGCATCGGCCCGTTTCAGCAGCGACTCCCACTTGATGTGTGTATTGCAGAGCACACAGGGGTTGGGCGTTCGGCCGGCCAGGTATTCATCTACAAAGTTGTCGATGACATAGTCTCCGAATTCGTCTCTGATATCTACAATGTAATGGGCAAATCCGGCATCTACGGCTACCTGGCGGGCATCGTTGATGGAGTCGAGGCTGCAGCAGCCGGTTTCCTTCTTCGATGAGCCCGAACTGGCATAGTCCCATGTCTTCATTGTAATACCGATCACCTCATATCCTTCGTCATGCAGCAGCCGGGCGGTCACCGTGCTGTCGATGCCTCCGCTCATGGCTACGAGT
>CAZJPA010000257.1:0-3743 GCA_964547755.1 uncultured Sphingomonadales bacterium | reverse complement strand
GTCCATGCCCGCGACATCGATGGCATTCCCGGCAGGGGGCGACGCGCGGGGGCCTCGTGCGGCTCCTGCCGGGAATGCCCCGGCTTGTTCTTCTGTCTGCGATCCTGTTGATCGGGACGGCGCGGGCGGACGAGACGGTGCCACGGCGGGTGATCAGTCTGGACTATTGCGCAGACGCGCATCTGGTTGCCGTGGCCGACTCTCGTCAGATTGCCGCTCTTTCCGCCGAAGCCGATGCTCCCTATGCCTGGACGGCCGGTCGCTATCGGCAGATTCCCCGTCTGCCCCGGCGAGCCGAGGCCATTTTGCGTTTGCGTCCCGATCTGGCCGTCACCACGGCCGGCGCGTCCGATCTCGCGCGCCTGCTCGAGAAGATCGGCGTGCCGGTCCTGCGGCTGGGGTATCTGGAGCAGATCCCGGATTCGTTGGACGCGTTGCATCGGTTGGGCGCGCGGCTGGGACGCCAAGACCAAGCCCGGCAGGTCATCCAACGAACCCGCGAGCGGCTGGCCGCTCTTGCCGGGCGCTCCGCGCATCAGGCCTTTCACCCCCTGGCGCTTTATCTGACGCCTTCGGGCGTGACGACGGGTGGCGGCACTTATCTCGATAGGCTGATGGAGTTGGCCGGTCTGGACAATGTGCTGGCGCAACGAGGAATCAAGGGCTGGTATCGCTTGCGCTTGGAAGACTTTCCCCGCCTTGGAAATGTTGAGGTCGTAGTGGAGAGCTTCTTTGCGGTCAGGCGCGGGCATCGCGAAAGCTGGCGGGTGAGTGCCCATCCGCTCGCCCGGCGCTGGCTCGCAGCCAGACGGATCGTAACGGTGCCCGCCCAGCTTTGGGGGTGCGCCGGGTTCTTCGCGGTGGCCGCAGCTGAGCATATCGCGGCTGCTCTGCGCTCCGGCGCACGACAGGACAAGCGCCCGTCGCAGCGGCATTCCGTCGCTGCCGTGCCGGAGGAGTCGGAGCGATGACGCGGGAACAGGGGCAGATCCGGCTCATCCTGGGGCTGATTGCGGCCGTCCTGACGGCTCTTGGTCTGCATCTCAGCTGGGGGATTGTCGATGATTTGTGGGCCGGCGATCCGGTGGCGCGGGTGATCGTCATCGACATTCGCCTGCCGCGGGCGCTGCTGGCGCTGCTCGTCGGTGCGGCATTGGGGGCAAGTGGCGCGGCTCTTCAGGGATTTCTGCGCAATCCGCTGGCCGAGCCCGGTGTCGTCGGCGTTTCGGCAGCGGCCGCGCTTGCAGCGGTGACCGTTCTGTATCTGGGCAGTGCTGGGATCGCAAGCTGGTCCTTGCCGCTGGCGGCTCTCGGCGGGGCGCTGACGGCCACCGCCGTTCTTGTCATTCTGGCCCGTCAGGGGGCCCGCTCGCTCACCTTGATTCTGGCCGGGGTGGCGATCAACTCGCTTGCAGCCGCCGGCACCGCATTGGTGCTCAATCTCTCACCGTCACCCTTCGCCCTTGCCGACATGGTGACATGGATCATGGGGAGTTTTGCCAATCGCAGCATGGATGACGTGCGGCTGGCGACACCCTTTGTGTTGGCCGGTCTCGGGCTGCTGCTGACCTGTGGTCGCGGGTTGGCGGCGCTCAGCCTCGGTGAGGAGACGGCAGCGAGTTTGGGCATGCCGGCTGCTCGGCTCGGCATGCGGATCGTGTTGGGCACGGGACTGGCCGTCGGTGCGGCGGTGGCGGTGGCTGGTGCAATCGGCTTCGTTGGCCTGGTCGTTCCTCATCTGTTACGCCCGCGTGTGGCTTATGCCCCGGATCGGCTGCTCGTGCCGAGTGCCTTGGCGGGAGCGTTGTTCCTGCTCGTCGGGGATCTCGGTGTGCGCCTGTTGCCGACTACCCAACCACTCAATATCGGTGTGGTTACGGCACTCGTCGGAGCGCCCGTGTTCCTGCATCTGATCTGGATAAGTCGCCGCTGGCAGGGAGGGATGGAATGACCATGCCACCTGTCGCGCCTTCGTCGGATGCCACCGTGCTCGAAGCCGGTATCGAGCAGGTTCGGCTCAACGGTCGCACGGTGTTGCGTGATCTCAAGCTCGTTCTCAGACCAGGAGAAATCGTGGCCTTGATCGGTCCCAATGGTGCCGGCAAGTCCACGCTCATACGCGCGCTTGCCGGTCTTCTGCCTGTGGGCGGAGCCATCCGTCTGGCTGGGCGGCCGCTGGCATCTTGGTCGGCGGACGCCCGCGCACGGTTGCTGGCCTACTTACCCCAAGAGGCGCGGATTCACTGGCCGATGCCGGTGCGTCGGGTGGTGGCCCTGGGGCGCATCCCCTGGCTGGACTGGACGGCCCGCCTGTCTTCTGCCGATGAGGAAGCGATCGCCGAGGCCATGCGTCTGACCGCAACCACCGGGCTTGCCGCGCGCAGTGCCGCCCGCCTGTCGGCCGGGGAAAAAGCGCGCGTGCTGCTTGCGCGTGCGTTGGCGGGGCGTCCGCGGGTGCTGCTGGCCGATGAGCCGGTGGCTGCCCTTGATCCCTATTACCAAATGGAAATCCTGGAACTGCTCCAGCGTCTTGCGCGTGAACGGGAGATGACGGTTCTGGTGTCTCTGCACGAATTGACTTTGGCTGCCCGCTATGCCGCTCGCGTGCTGCTGCTGGATCGCGGCCGGCTGGTCGCCGATGGACCACCGGAAGCGGTGCTCACCTGTGCGCATCTTGCGCGTGTCTATCGTATCACCATTGCCGAGACGCCGGCCGGTCCCGTGCCACTCTCTTCCTTGCATCCCGGCTCGTCCGTGGGTGAGGATGGCTTGGAAGGCAAGTTGGCGTGACGGCCCTGCACCACCATTTCTTTCTCGGGGTGCACGGGCGATAAAGGGAGAATTGGGCCATGCGGATCGATCTGGCAGCAAGACGAGTTCTGGTCACCGGTGCGTCACGGGGAATCGGAGCGGCGATCGCACGGGTGCTGTTGGAATCGGGCGCCCGTGTTGCTTTGCATTGGCATACGGCTCCCTTGGCCGTGGACGAGTTGGTGGCGGCTTTCCCCGATCGCGCGATCGCTCTGCGCGCCGATCTGGGGGATGTGCAGGCTGTCTCCCGCTTGTGGGAAGAGGCGGACTCCTGGGCGGGTGGCCTCGATTCTCTCGTCAACAACGCAGCCGTCATGCCCTACAGCGCGCCCGAGGATGACGAAGAGCGCTGGCAGGCGGACTGGGATCTTGCCTGGCGTGTCAATGTGCGCGCAGTGGCGGATCTCTCGCGCCTGGCGATTCTCGCTTTCAAGGCACGCGGCGGCGGGCGGATCGTGACGGTCGCCAGCCGCGCGGCTTTTCGGGGCGATCTGCCGGACGCCATGCATTATGCCGCCTCCAAAGGAGCGGTGGTGGCGCTGACCCGCTCGATCGCCAAGGGTTATGCCCAGAACGGTATCTACGCCTTTCTCATTGCTCCGGGCTGGGTGAAGACTGAGCGGGTTCTTCCGCGCATTACCGATCCTGCAAACAGGCATATGCTGGCCGAGATCCCGATGGGCGATGCCGCACCGCCGGAGGAAATCGGCCATGTCGCGGCTTTTCTGCTCTCCGGCCTCGTCGATCATGCAACGGGCACCACCTTCGATATCAACGGGGCCAGCTATTTTCACTGAGATGGGAGGGGAAAACTATCCGCTCCTGCGGTTCCTTGAAGGTGATTGGAGCGAAGCTGCTGCGCCGCTCCCATTTTTCGTCCTTCATCTGCCATTCAGCTTGGGCCTGGCTAGATGATGCGGCCCATTGATGGC
>CAZJPA010000256.1:0-3749 GCA_964547755.1 uncultured Sphingomonadales bacterium | reverse complement strand
TAGAGACTACATAAGAGCGATTGCGAAGGGCACAAGCCCAACGATGAAGAAAATCAATCAGGGAGACGTAATGAATATACCCTATCCCACGGGCCTCAGCATTGCGGAACAAAGGAAGATTGTCGACCATCTAGGTCGCCTTCAAGAAAAAGCTGAATCCCTACAAGAACTTCATGCCAAGATCGCGGTGGAACTCAAAGCCATGCTCCCGTCGATCCTGGACAGGGCATTCAAGGGGGAGCTGTAGGTGTGCCGTGGAACCGAACCAAGATGAGCTGCCGGAGGGGTATTTGTCCAAATCTTTCCGGGGCAACTCAAGGGGGGCGTATTTCAGGGCCGTCATCATGTGCCAATACCCCTCGATCAACAGCATTTGTGAGTCGAGATCCCGCCCCCTAGGCAAGCCCTCACGCCCCCTGTTTTTGATCTGCCGAGCGGTTGCTATCTGTGCCCCCGGCGTGCCCCCAACGGGATACGCGGGATCATTTGCCGGCAGGGTGCGCCGCTAATCTATTGAAAAATAGGGAGGGCCGTCGGGACTCATGAACTGGCTCCCATTTCGACCGGACAATGCGAGGGACAATGCATGTATTCGAGAGAACTTCGTAGTCTGTAGGATCGTGTTACTGCAGCCGATCCAACTCTGCGGCAGGGTGCTTCCTTTCAATCGCTCGATCGTGGGCTATGGGCGTTGGGCCTTCATCCTAGGCCTGTCGCTTGCTAGCGCACTGAAGACCTGACACCACCGTCTATTCGCCGGGCGAATCTCTCCGACCCGTCATCCCAGCCGATCCAATCGGGTCCAGAAACCGCGCCCCGACTCTGGATCATTCTGGGCATGTGGCGATTGGCACGCGAGGACCAAGAATACATCCTCCACAGTATGAGCCGTGCGAGATCCAAGCGCCCCATCCGTAAGAAGATCGAGGCAATCCCGATCACCGGCTCGCGATTGCCCGATCATGTTCATCGATGACTGCGCGGCATCGTCCGCGCGCTCGCGCGGCAAATGGCACGAGAGCATTGTGCCAGGGCTTGCATGCACGCAAAAAGCGATTCAACTCGAGTCCTTGACACTTCGAGGAGACCCGTCATGCCGACCGTCGCGCTCTATGCCCGCCATTCTTCCGACAACCAGCGCGACGCCTCGATCGAGGACCAGCTTCACATTTGCCGCGAGCGCGCGGAACGCGAAGGCCGGCGGTTTATCGACAGTTACAGCGACCGCTCGGTCTCCGGCGCCAGCCTCATTCGTCCCGGCATTCAGGCCTTGATGGCAGACGCGCAGACGGAGCGTTTCGACATCGTTCTTGCCGAATCGCTTGACCGTATCTCCCGCGACCAGGAGGACATTGCCGGCGTATACAAACGTCTCACCTTTGCCGGCGTGCGCATGGTCACGCTCTCGGAAGGCGACATCAGCGAATTGCTTATCGGCTTCAAAGGTACGATGGGGCGCTCTACCTCAAAGACCTCGCCAACAAGACGCGGCGCGGCCTGCGCGACCGGGTGGAGCACGGAAAGTCAGGTGGCGGCAACACCTACGGCTATCGCGTGGTCTGTCGCACAGGTCCTGATGGCGAATCGATCCGGGGCGAGCGAGAGATCGATCCTTCGCAAGCGAAGATCGTCCGGCGCATCTTCACCGACTATGCCGCCGGCAAGTCACTGCGGCAGATCGCGCATGAGCTTAACGCCGAAGGTGTTCCCGGCCCGCGCGGCAAAGGGTAGGGACCGAGCACGCTGTTCGGCAATGTGAAGCGTGGCAATGGCATCCTCCACAACGAGCTCTACATTGGCAAGCTCGTGTGGAACCGGCAGCGCTTCCTCAAGGATCCCGATACCGGCAAACGCGTGGCGCGCCCAAACCCCAAAGACGAATGGATCACCCAGGAGGTTCCGAAGCTGCGCATCATCGATGACGCCCTCTGGACAAAGGTGAAGAAACGCCAGGCCGCGATCCGGGCACGGTATGTGAAAGAGGACGGCAACGGCCTCACGGCAACCCGCCGCACCCGCTATCTCTTCTCGGGTCTCATCAAGTATGCCGCGTGCGGCGGCGGTTACGCGCTTGTTTATCGCGATCTCTTCGGCTGCTCGAAGGTGAAGAACAAGGGCATCTGCTCGAACCATGTCCGCATTACACGGGAAGAGCTGGAGGGCCGGGTCCTCGATGCGCTTCGCAACCACCTCATGAAACCGGAACTCTTCAAGGAATTCTGCGAGGAATACACGCGCGAGATCAACCGGCTGCGGATGGAGGCCTCTTCGGAAATTGCTGCCAAGCAGGCTGAACTCGAAAGGGCGGAGCGCGGGATTCGAAAGATCATCGAGGCGATCAAGGAGGGCTATCGCACGCCCGGTATGAAGGAGGAGCTATTCGAGCTCGAAGCGCGCAAGGAGCGGCTCATGCGTGAGCTGGCCCAGGCGGAGGAGCCGCCGGCGCTGCTCCACCCGAATTTAGCGCTCGAATACCGCAAGCGCATCGACGGGCTGTTCGTGGCTCTGGCCGACGAACAGACCCGGCTTGAAGCCAGCGACGACATCCGCGCCCTGGTCGGCAGGATCATCGTCTCGTCCGGCGCGGACGGCGGGGCCGATCTGTGGCTCGAAGGCAATCTCGCCGGCATATTGAGCCTGGCGGCGGGCAAAAAAACATCCGCCGATCCAGAGGATAAGCGGGTGCTGCTATCGATGGTTGCGGGAGCCCGCAACCACCGGAACCTACTGGTCGATGTTCTGGCTATATTCTCTGAAGATACCATTCAGCCGTTCGATGCCGCCGCGTGAGTGGTCATATCCACGGGGTTTGGACGGAATTTGCGATCAGGCCCCCGAGCGTTCTTCAGGTAACGTTTCGGGGATCTCAGATTGACCACCCAGGTGCTACAGCGAGATGGCAGCGCTTGAGGCCGCCGCCGCTCCACACCACAAAAAGGAACAGGGCGGTTACCGGCCGCTGCGCCACGAATTGAAATGCCATCCCCACCAAAGACAGTGAAGCTCCCGCCTAGGAGGCTCATTCGCACCCGCCGGGCGCGGGCAGACGGGATGGCTTAAGCGTTAGGTAACAGGAAGTTTGTCGCGAAGTCTTTCCCAAAGGGCACGCTCGCGTTGATATCGATCACCCGCGAGAAGCTGTTCATCTGGAGTCATATCGGCAAGAAATGCGAGACCGCTGATGCAATCGGCGGTGATCCGGCCTGGGTCGATCGCCTGCGTTCGGCGGACAAGCTGGCGAAGATCATCCCAGTCGAACGCGGTCCCATCCTGGAACTTGTCCATCAGCCGCTCCGGCTCGAAAGAGTCGCGCGCCTGCCAGAGCTTGAGGATGACCAGACGGCGGATCAACGGCTGATTAAGGGGGCGGGTAGCAAACGTGCCGAGATCGTAGATATCGCGTGCCTTGTTGCGCTGATAGCAGGCACGGATTTTCTCGGCGATGATCTCAGGCAGGGCCAAGCATGTGATCGCCACAGGGGCAAAAGGCAAATGCCGGAAGTAATTCTGATCGTATTGCTCGTGCCGTTCTGTCGGCAGTGTCGGTGTCTCCCGGCGGCTGATCTGGAGCTTGACCTCGCTTTCCCCCGCCGTGTTCCAGTCATGGACGTAGACGGGATTGACTCCCCAGGAAAGGCCGTCCTGCGTCTCGTAGTAGCTGCCATCCGGTATGCTGAACGCGATGCCGTGGTATGGTTCCTGAAACGCGGCCATCATGTCGAGGATAATGTCTTCGTGGTCGTGCTCTT
>CAZJPA010000255.1:0-3798 GCA_964547755.1 uncultured Sphingomonadales bacterium | reverse complement strand
ATTGGCGCTGCGTTTGCTGACTTTGTAACGCATTACACCAAGGCGATCCGTGACTGGGTCGGTGACGAAGGTGTCGGCATCTCTTCGCAAGCCTTCATATCGCAAGCGGAAGCCTATGGGAAATTGCTTGAAGTCTTGGAGAGCGATGCCAACAACGACCTGGCGCGCCAGAAGCTGTGGCATGAACTTCTACGGATTGGCATTGCCAACGTGGGCGGCGGCGCATCGGCCGCGGTCATTACGCCTTGGCATCCTCTGCGGCTGGCAGAGATTCACATCAAGGCAAAGCAGGTCGCAGACCTGATTGAGACGGTGCTGAAGGCCGATGAAGACGACATCTTCCGCGCCGACATCCTGTTCAGTCAGAAGCAGCAGGAGCTCAAGGCCGACTATTATCCGGAGGTATGCATCGGGTTTGAGGATGATCGGCCGATCCTACTCTCGGCCGCCGAAACGCTTTTCGACTACACCCTCGCCGAGCCACCTCGGCGGCGCCTGACGCAAAACGGCGACGATGCGCTCGATATCGAGCCGGGTGTTGCTGCTCGCGCCTTTAGCAATGTAGGCGAGCAGTACTTGAAGCTCCTGCCCCACGAGAGGACCAACTTCTCGGTGGTCTTGTACAACGCCGAGTCCAAGGCGCTACCAAGCGCCATCGCATCGGAGCTTTCGAACAAAGTTGAGCAGGAAAGCGAGCTTCAGTGCGACCTGCTTCTCACCCACTCCCACCCGATGCGGATGCGGCGCATCTATGTGCAGCAGAACGTGGCGGTCAGCGACGAAGCGGGTTCGGTCATGGCCAGCGAGGCCGCGCGCAATTTCCTTTCGCGCCTGCGGGTCGGGTTTCTGGACGCGACTACCATCCCCGACGACGAGATCGCACGGGCCTCTGACCTGGTCCTCTTGCAAGATGTCATTGCCCGCAATGCTGAGGTTCGGTGGAAGACGGCGCCCGGTGACCGACACCCTAACCTAGCAAACCACGTCCCGGCGAGGTGGTCGCGCCGCCGGCCGGTCGGCCCGGCCGACAGGGCGTCTGCGGTCTATCTGGCCTCGCCCGTTCAGCCGGCAGCCGGACAAGCCTACCTCAACGCCGTGCACATTTTCCTTAACGGCGACAATGCCCGTCCCGGGAACGTCATTCCTGCCCGGGAAATCAATTTCCGAGACGGGGATGTGGCCAACGTTTTCCAACAGACGCACCGGATCGGTGAGTGGGTCGTCAACTTCGACGAGCTGGTGGACCGGAGGCTGTTGAGTAACAATGGCGTTCATGTGATCCGTCACATCCACGACCGGAGCGTGGACCGGAACATCGTCGTCTCCACCACCTCGAAGCCGCGGTTGCTCCACGCGCTCATTCGCGAGCGGCTGGAGCGGATCGACCCAGCTATCGTGGCAACACACGGTGATGAAGTGATCGAGCGGCTGATCGAGCGGGCCAATGCTCTGTCCGGCCAGGTGGTGATGCGTGCGGCGCGTTACGGAAATTTCGCAAATGAGCTATTAGGCGTTGTGCTTTCCATGCAACGCCTTCAGGCAGGGCTTGGCGACCCGACGCTGCCCATTGGCTGGTATTTCCTCGATGACTTCGCCAGCTGGTTCGGTCAGCGCGAGGAGCAGATCGCCGACATCATGGCCATTGCACCTCGGACTGAGGACGGAAAGCCAATCCTTAAAATCGCTATTTCGGAAGCAAAGTTCGTTTCATCCGAGGGCCATCGGGCACAGGCCAAGAAGTCGGCGCGGCAGCTCCAGGACACGGTTTCACGCGTCAGCCGGGCCTTGGACCCGCAGCATCGACGGATCGACCGGGAGACGTGGCTCCATCGGGTGGGGGACTTCATGATCGAAAGCATGGAGCCCTTCGACGGTCTGCCGACCAAGGGTTGGGACTTGCACCATTGGTCTGATGAAGTGCGACAGGATAAGGTGCCCATCGAGATTGTCGGATTTTCTCATGTCTTCGTCCATGATGACGAGGTGTATGTCGATGCTGGCGGCTCTACCCCCTTGGTTGGCATGGATCATTGCTCCCAGGAGGTTTTCGATAAGCCCCGCGTTGCTGCGGAGTTCAGACATTTTGCCGCCGCGACACCCGTTCCGGCAAACCAGTCGGCCCAAGAGGTGGAAGGCTGGAGTCGCGCCCTGATGTCCCGGTCGCGTACAGCACCGGTGGAAGAGCCAACCTCAAGCGTGCAAGCCGAGACAGCCACGGACGAGGAAACAGCGCACCGGCAGCCGACGACGCGGCAAGCGCCAGAAGGCGCTGAAACGCCGTCTCTGCCGGCGGACGATGCCGCGCCCGAGACAGAGAAGAAAGAAGCGACCGAAAAACCCCTAGTGGAGTGCCAAGCGGAAGAAGAAAAGGTCGAGCCCTCCGACCATCAAGAGCCGACAGGAACCAGGCAGTGGCCGTCGCCGGCGCTTCAGCGGTGGGTCGACACCGGCAAGGCCGTAGGCGAAGAGGACAAACAAGCCCTGGAGTGGCTCGATACTACGGTCAAGATTCTCCAGCGCGCGCTTCGGGGCTATGACATGACGGCCGAGCTGCTGGGCTCGCGGCTCACGCCCAATGCCGCCTTGGTGCGCTTTCGTGGTACCGACGATCTGACGACACCCAAGGTCGAACGGCGGCGCCAAGAACTCTTGACCTCGCACGCCATCGAAGTGATCAACGTGCTCGGCGCACCGGGAGAGATCATCATCATGGTGCGGCGGCCTACGCGCGCCATTTTGCGTCTACGCGACTTGTGGCGCCAGCGTCAATTGCCCGCAACGGCGCCCGAGACTAATGCTAGCCTTCTGCTTGGTGCGCGAGAATCCGACGGTGAACTTCTATACCTCAATGTCGATGACGGGTTCGCCGGCTATCAGCCTCACGGCCCACATACCCTGGTTGCCGGCGAAACGGGCAGTGGTAAAGGGGTCCTAGTCCAGTGTCTGCTCTTGGATATCTGTGCAACCAATTCGCCGCACAGTGCACGAATCCGCATGATCGACCCCAAGGCTGGAATCGACTTCCCGTGGCTTAGGCGGATGCCGCATCTCGACGGCGATCTCGTGACACATCAGGACGAAGCCATCGAGGTGCTTGAGAGTCTGGTTGCCGAAATGGAGCGCCGCAACCGGCGCCTAGCGGAAGCCGGGGTGACCAAGCTTGCGCACTACAACAGGAAGGTTGCCCCGAGCGAGCGCCTGCCGCGGATCTGGCTGTTCCACGATGAGCTGGCCGACTGGATGTTGATTGACGACTACTTCGACGCGGTCGAGACTAACGTCACCCGCCTCGGCGTCAAGGCACGAGCCGCCGGGATCAATCTGGTTCTCGTCGCACAGCGGCCGGATAAGGACGCTCTGCCTATGCAACTCCGGGCGAACCTTTCCAATCGGCTGGTCCTGAAGGTCGCTGACAAGCGCAATTCGGAGCTTGTGCTAGACGAGGCCGGCGCCGAGCGTCTTCTAGGCCGCGGCCACTTGGCTGCAAAGCTCTCCGGCGAAGGCAAAGTCATTCTCGCCCAGGTTCCGTTCGCCGATGAGGAAGAGATTGCCGAACTCGCTACGCTGGTTGCAGACGCGTGGAGCGATGCGTAGGTCGTCATAGGAAAATCCGGCAAAGACCACTGCATCATTTATGACACGCAAGGCAGACCTTAGCCTTACCGTAGAGGTCGTCAATATCGATGGGCTCTCCTCCGTCGGGGCGGAGCGGATTAGGCTGGTGCTTGGCGCGCATCCGCTCCAGGCGGCGCAGGTGATCTTCCTTGATCTGTGCCACGCGGTCAGGCTTGGAAAGTT
>CAZJPA010000254.1:0-3833 GCA_964547755.1 uncultured Sphingomonadales bacterium | reverse complement strand
ATAGGGACCATAAGCGCAGCGGCACAGCGGACTCTGGTTGGTGCTCGCGGCCCCGTCCACGAGCCAGCCGATCGCCGCGACATCCGCCCAGGTCAGGGTCGGATAGTTGAAGATCGAGGAATATTTCGCTTTGCGCGCATGCAGCTGGGCGACCATCTCCTCGCGCGAGACTCCGAGGGTCTCGGCCGCCGAGTAGAGATACAAGCCATGGCCGGCCTCGTCCTGCACTTTCGCCAGCAGGATCAGCTTGCGTCTGAGATTGGGCGCGCGGGTGATCCAGTTGCCCTCGGGCAGCATACCGATGATCTCGGAATGCGCATGCTGGCTGATCTGGCGAATCAAGGTGCGCCGATAGGCTTCGGGCATCCAGTCCTTCGGCTCGATGAATTCATCACGGGCGATGCGGTCCTCGAAAGCCTTCAGCTTTTCCGGGTCTTCCTGAATCGCCTGCTCGCGCATGGCCGCGCGGCGCTTCTCTTCTTCGGTGCGCAGATCCGTCGTATACATGACGCTTACTCCTTTCCTGGCGCCGGACCGGTGCCGGCGCGTCGCTCATGATCTCTGCCTCTTGTCGATGATCCGCCGGGCCTTGCCCTGGCTGCGGGGAATGCTGCCGGGCGTGTCCACCACGACATGCGTATTGATGCCGACAACGGCCTTGATGTTCTTGCGCAGATCCCGGGCCACGGTTTCACGGACGGCCTCTTCGGCGGCCGTGCGCGCGGCTTCCACCCGCACGGTCAACTGGTCGAGTCGCCCCTCCTTGGTGACGATCAGCTCGAAATGGGGCGCAAGCCGCGCATCCGCGCAGACCAGTTCCTCGATCTGAGACGGAAAGACATTGACGCCATGGATGATGAGCATGTCGTCCGAGCGCCCGAGGATCTTCTCGATGCGACGCATGCTCCGCGCTGTGCCGGGCAGCAGACGCGTCAGGTCACGGGTGCGGTAGCGGATGATCGGCAGCGCCTCTTTGACCAGCGCAGTGAAGACCAGCTCGCCGCGTTCACCGTCCGGCAACACCTCCCCCGTCTCGGGATCGATGATCTCTGGGTAGAACATGTCTTCCCAGATGGTGAGCCCATCCTTGGTCTCGATGCATTCCTGCGCGACACCAGGCCCCATCACCTCGGACAGGCCGTAGATGTCGAGCGCATCGATGCCGAGGGTGGCCTCGATCTCACGCCGCATCTCCTCCGACCAAGGTTCCGCGCCGAGAATGCCGATTTTGAGCGAGGATTCGCGCGGATCCAATCCCTGGCGCACGAATTCGTCGGCGATGGCGAGCAGGTAGCTGGGCGTGACCATGATGATCCGCGGCTGGAAATCCTGGATCAACTCAACCTGGCGCTTCGTCTGACCGCCGGACATCGGAATGACCGTGCAGCCCAAATGCTCGGCGCCGTAATGGGCACCCAGTCCGCCCGTGAACAGGCCGTAGCCATAGGCCACATGGACGATGTCGCCGGGGCGACCGCCGGCTGCCTGGATCGAGCGGGCCACGGCCTGCGCCCAGAAACCGATATCGCTTTTCGTGTAGCCGACGACGGTGGGCTTGCCGGTGGTGCCGGAAGAGGCGTGGATGCGCACCACCTCTTCGCGCGGCACGGCAAACAGGCCGAAGGGATAGTGCTCACGCAAGGTGTCCTTGGTCGTGAACGGAAACTTGGCGAGATCCGGCAAGTCCTGAAAATCGTCGGGATGCACGCCGGCGGCATCGAAGGCTTGCCGGTAGTGGGGCACGTTTTCATAGGCGTGCCGCAAGGTCCACTTCAGCCGCCGGCGCTGGAGATCGGCGATCTCGTCGCGCGAGGCGAACTGGATCTTCTCACCCAACGGATTGTCGGGCACCGGTTCGCGGCGGGACCGCACTTCGGGCTGCATGTCCATCATTCCTCCTCCACACGCATCTTGCAACATTCACGGTTTTTCGATCACCGCGGCGATGCCCTGGCCGACGCCGATGCACATCGTGCACAGCGCCCGCCGCGCCTGTTTGCGCTCTTCCAGCTCGCGCATGGCGGTCAGCACCAGCCGCGCGCCCGACATGCCCAAGGGATGGCCCAGCGCGATCGCGCCGCCGTTGGGATTGACATGCTCGGCATCGTCGGGAAGCCCCAGCATCCGCAGCACCGCCAGCGATTGCGCGGCAAAGGCCTCGTTGAGCTCGATGACGTCGAAATCGCCGATTGCAAGCCCCAGCCGCGCCATCAGCTTCTTCGTCGCCGGCGCCGGGCCGATACCCATGATCCGCGGCTCGACACCGGCGACGGCGCCGCCCACGACACGCGCGACCGGAGTCAGCCCATAGCGCTTGACGGCCTCCTCGCTCGCCACCAGCAACGCCGCCGCGCCGTCGTTGACACCCGAGGCATTGCCGGCGGTCACCGTGCCGTTCTTGCGGAACGGCGTCGGCAGCTTGGCCAGCTTGTCGAGCGTCGTATTGGGGCGGGGATGTTCGTCCCTGTCCACGACCACCGGCTCGCCCTTGCGCTGGGGAATGGTGACGGGCGCGATCTCCTTCGCCAGCCGTCCGCGTTCCATGGCCGCGGCTGCGCGCTGCTGGGAACGCAGAGCGAAGGCGTCCTGGTCGGCGCGGGAAATCTGGAACTCTTCGGCAACGTTCTCGGCCGTCTCCGGCATCGAATCGATGCCATACTGGCGCTCGATGACGGCGTTGACGAACCGCCAGCCGATGGTCGTATCGTAGATCTCGGCCTTGCGCGAGAAGGCGGTCTCGGCCTTGGGCATGACGAAAGGCGCGCGCGACATGCTCTCCACACCGCCGGCGATCACGAGGTCCATCTCACCCAGCCGGATCGCGCGGGCGGCCAGCAACACCGCCTCCAGCGAGGATCCGCACAGGCGATTGACCGTCACCCCCGGCACGTCCACCGGCAGGCCGGCGATGAGCGCCGCCATACGCGCGACATTGCGGTTGTCCTCACCCGCCTGGTTGGCGCAACCATAGATCACGTCATCCAGCGCCGCCCAATCGACGTCCGGATTACGCGCCATCAGCATCTTGATGGGATGCGCCGCCAGATCGTCGGCGCGGACCGCGGCCAGCGCGCCGCCGTAGCGACCGACGGGGGTTCGGATTCCGTCACACAGATAGGCTTCCCGCACGCTCATCGATTTTTCGACCTTTCTTTCCCAGACTCACGCCAACACATATCGCGATCACCACTCCGCTGTGGGCTACTCGGCTGCCTTTTCAAGAGCCGCGCGCCGCGCATTCATGGTCAGCAGCTCGTATTCGGCGCACAGGTCGCCCTCCTCGTCGAGGATACGGACATGCCAGCGCACCTCGCCGTAGTCCTCGTTGCGCGGGGTCTTGTCTTTGACGGTCAGCTCCACATGGATCCGGGTTCCCGGGTAGACCGGCTTCATGAAGCGCAGATTATCCAGTCCCGTATTCGCCAGTACCGGCCCTGGATTCGGCTCGACGAACAGCCCGGCCGCGAACGACAGCAGCAGATAGCCGTGCGCCACCCGGCCGTCGAAGAAGGGATTGGCCTTGGCCGCTTTCTCGTCCATGTGGGCATAGAAGGTGTCGCCCGTGAACGCCGCAAAATGCTCGACATCGGCCAGCGTCACTTCGCGCTCGGGGGTGACCACCGTTTCACCGATGTCGAGACTGTCGAAGTCTCGGGTAAAGGGATGCGCCCGATCCGTGATCTGACGCGCACCCGGCACCCAGCGGCCGGTGACAGCGGTCAGAATGTCCGGGCTGCCCTGGACGGCGGTGCGCTGCATGTAGTGGAAGACGGCACGCACGCCGCCCAGTTCCTCACTGCCGCCGGCGCGTCCCGGTCCGCCATGGAGGAGAT
>CAZJPA010000253.1:0-3860 GCA_964547755.1 uncultured Sphingomonadales bacterium | reverse complement strand
TCGAAGAAGGTGTGGTGGCGCGCGGTGTAGCCGACATTGTCGAGATCGTTGTGCTTGCCGCCGGCCCGTACGCATTTCTGTGCGGAAGCCGCCCGGCTGTAGGGGCGCGTCTCAAGGCCGGTGAAGACATTCTTGAACGGCACCATGCCGGCGTTGGTGAACAGCAACGTTGGATCATTCGCCGGCACCAGTGAGGCGGAAGGCACCACCTCGTGCCCGCGTTCGGCGAAGAAATCCAAGAATGTCTTGCGAATCTCGTTACTCGTCGGCATCGCCGGTTTCCATTTCCGTTCGCGCGCAAGAACCCGCCGGATGAAGGCCGCCAAGCTCTGCTCGCTGTCCTGCGCCATCCGTATCGGCTGCAACTTCTTTGCCATGTCGCGACTTGCCGCCGGCAAGTCAAGCACATGAGGCGCATGGCATTCCCGCCGGGCTGGCCGGTTGAGAACATATCAAGAATATTCTCTTGCCAATTAGGAACAAATAGGATACATGGGAGGGGATGACTCGGACGCCGGTTACTCGGGCATTGCCTGTGGCGGGGCTTCATGGAATAAGGAGGACGGGGCATGAAAACCGCAGCCTTGAAAGTGGTGGAGGATAAAGGCGTGGATCGCGACAAGGCGTTGCAGGCGGCGCTTTCCCAGATCGAGCGGGCTTTCGGCAAGGGCTCGATCATGCGTCTTGGCGAAGGTGGGCCGAAGGTCGATGTGGAGGTGGTGCCGACCGGGTCGCTGGGGCTCGATCTGGCATTGGGGATCGGGGGGCTGCCGAAAGGGCGGATTGTCGAGATCTACGGCCCTGAGTCCTCGGGTAAGACGACCTTGGCGTTGCATGTGGTGGCGGAGGTGCAAAAGGGCGGAGGCGTCGCCGCCTTCATCGATGCGGAGCATGCGCTCGATCCCGCTTATGCAAAACGGCTCGGGGTCAAGCTCGAGGATCTGCTCATCTCCCAGCCGGATACCGGCGAACAGGCCCTTGAGATTGCGGACACGCTCGTGCGCTCGGGGGCGGTGGATGTGCTGGTCGTCGACTCGGTGGCCGCGCTCACCCCGCGTGCCGAGCTGGAGGGCGAGATGGGAGACAGTCATGTCGGTCTGCAGGCCCGGCTCATGAGTCAGGCGCTGCGCAAGCTGACGGGCTCGATCGCCAAGTCCAACTGTATGGTGATCTTCATCAACCAGATTCGGATGAAGATCGGTGTGATGTATGGCAATCCCGAGACCACCACTGGCGGAAACGCACTGAAATTCTATGCGTCCGTGCGGCTGGAGATTCGGCGTACCGGGCAGATCAAGGATCGCGGCGAGATCGTCGGCAATGCCACGCGTGTGAAGGTCGTCAAGAACAAACTTGCGCCGCCGTTCAAGCAGGTCGAATTCGACATCATGTATGGTGAAGGGATCTCCAAGGCCGGCGAGCTGCTCGACCTGGGCACCAAGGCCGGGGTCGTCGAAAAGGCGGGGGCCTGGTATTCCTACAACTCCCAGCGCATCGGCCAAGGCCGCGAAAACGCCAAGGCTTTCTTGAAGGCGCATCCGGAGATCGCAGCCGAGATTGAGCAGGCAATCCGTCGGCATGCGGGGCTGGTGAGCGAGCAGATGCTCGCTGGTGGCGAAGAGGATGCCCCGCTCGGCGAACCGGCTGCGTGACACCGGCGGCGAAGCCGTTTCCCGTAAGAGGAAGCGGTGTTTGATCGCCGTCGGCCGTCGCCGGCCCCGGCTCTAAGCCCACGGTAGGTGTGACCGGCGAACTGTCCCGGTCGCTCCTTTTGCGTCATTCACCGCAGGAAGCGGCGAACCGAGCCCGGGAACACATCGACACAGCATCATTCGCTGACTCACCCGGCGCATTTGTCCCGGTCGCTCCTTTTGCGTCGTTCGCCGGCTTGACCGGCGAATCCAGCCGGCAGCTCCCTTCCCGCGTCGTTCGCCGGTTTATCCGGCGAATCCAGCCAGCGGGGAAACAATCCCGGCGCATGAGGCTGTTTTCCCTGTCCGCTGGATCCGCCGGTCGAGCCAGCGGTGACGAAGAGGAGGGAAGGCGGATGACGAAGGGAGGGGAATGGCCCCGCCGGTCTTCGCCGGCGGATGACGTTCCCGTGATCAGATACCGGTGATCAGTAATCAGTTGTCGGAGAGGGGAAGGCGTGTGACGGCCTCCTTCCCCCTCGTTCGCCGCTTTTGGTTCTGATCACCGAATCGTCATTTGCTGTACGAATTTCTGATCACTGATGACCGATCACCGATAACCGAATCGTCATTCGCCGGCGTGCCCGGCGAACTTATCCCTGTCACTCCTTCCCGCGTCATTCGCCGGTTTATCCGGCGAATCCAGCCGGCGGTGATGACAGTCTTGGCGCTGGTGCTGTCTTCGCTGCTCGCTGGACCCGCCGATCAAGCCTGCCCCGGGCTTAGACCCGGGGTCGGCGGGTGACGAAGGGAGGGGATGGATCCGCCGGTCTTCGCCGGCGGATGACGAAGAGAGGGGAATGGCCCCGCCGGTCGGGCCGGTCCCGGGCTTATGACCCGGGACCGGCGGATGACGAGCGCGGTGACGGCAGATGGCGAGGGGAGCGCTGCCTATTCCGCGGCCACCTCCGCAGCTGCTTGTTTGCGGCGTGCATCGATGCGAATACGCTCGGCATCCGCACCGGCGATGCGCTTGAAGCGCCCACACCAGCGGTCGAAGTCCTCCAGGATCTGGGCGGCCTTGAGCGAGCCGGTCTCCGCCCGGTGACGGGCGATCAGCGTCTGCAGCAACTTTTGGTCCTCTTCCTCGTCCACGCCCGCGATCACGATCGAATCGGGATTGAGACGGCGTTCCAGCAGCCCGTCTTCATCAAGGACGAAGGCAACCCCACCGGTCATGCCGGCGCCGAAATTGTCCCCCACCGGTCCGAGAATAACGACGGTGCCGCCGGTCATGTATTCGCAGCCATTGTCGCCCACGCCTTCCACCACCGCGATCGCGCCCGAATTGCGCACCGCAAACCGCTCGCCCGCACGTCCGGCGGCGAACAGATAGCCGGCGGTCGCGCCATAGAGCACGGTATTGCCGATGATGACATTCTCATGCGGCAGGATCCGCGCCCGGGCCGGGGGACGCACGACGATGGTCGCACCCGAGAGACCCTTGCCGACATAGTCATTCGCCTCGCCGAAGACGACGAGCTTCAGGCCCTTGACCCCGAAGGCCCCCAAGGATTGCCCGGCCGATCCCTTCAGCTGGACCGTGACATGGCCTTCATCGAGGCCTTCGGGGCCGAAACGGCGCACCAGAGCGGAGGAAAACCGGGTGCCGACCGCGCGGTGTGTGTTGCGCACGACATAAGACAGCTGCATCTTCTCGCCGCGTTCGAAGACGGGCAGCGCGTCTTTAAGCATCTGGGCGTCCAGCGTATCGGGAACCGGATTGCGGCCTTCCACCCGGCAAATCGTCGCCTGGGTGCCGGATTCGACGCGCACCAGCAAGGGGTTCAGGTCCAGATCATCCATGCGCCCGGCCGCGCGCCGCACCTGCACCAAGCAGTCGGCACGCCCGACGATCTCGTCAAGCGAGGTGGCGCCGAGCCGCGCCAGATGCTCGCGCACGTCCTCGGCCAGAAAGGTCATGAGATTGATGACCTTCTCCGGCGTGCCCGTGAACTTGCGCCTGAGCGCCTCATCCTGCGTGGCGACCCCCACGGGGCAACGGTTGGTGTGGCACTGGCGAACCATCAGGCAGCCGACCGAAAGCAGCGCCGCCGTGCCGATCCCGAATTCTTCGGCACCCAACAGCGCAGCGACCATGACATCGCGCCCCGAGCGCAAGCCTCCGTCCACCCGCAGCCGCACCCGCTCGCGCAGGCCGTTCAAGGT
>CAZJPA010000252.1:0-3874 GCA_964547755.1 uncultured Sphingomonadales bacterium | reverse complement strand
CCACCCCCTGAACGAAGACATCGGAGCGCGCCTGGCGGTCCACGACATTGACCAGCGCCCCGGCCGACCGCGCAACCGTCGCAAGCCGTGCCTCCTGCTCCTCGTCTTCGAGCGCGGGGATGACGAGCCGGCAGCCGCGGACATCCCGCTCTTGCGGCAATCGCCGTTCGAGCCGGACGGCCGGATCGGATTCCGCCAAAGCCACGAGCGCCGGCATCGGCTGCACACCGGCGAACACATGCACCGGCACACGCGCCGCACGCAGCACCTTCACCTTCGCGCACGCCGCCGCCCCGCCGCCGACCACCAGCACGGGCCGGCCGTCCAGCTTCAGGTCGATCAGCAAATGCGCCGCTTGCGCCTTTTCCGCCCTTGCTGCCATGTCCGCACGACTCCCAGACTATCTTGAATCCGAGACCAGAAGATGCCGGCGCCGGCGGCGGCCGACAAACGAGGATATCTTGGTCAAGCGCCAAGTTTTTCTGATCCGGCCGGCAAGAGGGAGTGGTCGGACCGGAACGTCGGATACGGCGCGCGGGGCGCGGTGCTTGTCAGGAAGGGGTGATCTCTGCCAAATGCGCAGCGGCAAAGAGGCCATGAGCTCAGGGAGGAGGGATCGCATGCGCCTGATGCTGCGTCTTGCCCACCGCATCCACACGGCCCTCGGCGCGCTGGCCGGCGCCGCATTGATCCTGCTCGTGATGATCCAGTTCGGCCTGGTGGTGATGAATGCGGTGTTCGCCGAAGGCTCGATCTGGCTGCAGGAATCGCGGCTGTATCTCAACGCTCTGATCTTCCTGGGTGCAGCAGGCTACACCTTGATGCGGGATGCGCATGTGCGGGTCGACATCTTCTTCAACGATCTCAGCCGGCGCGACCGGGCGCTCGTGGACATCCTCGGCACCCTGCTCTTTCTTCTTCCCTTCCTTGTCGTCCTGTGGTGGGCCGCTACGCCCTATGTCGCGGACTCCTGGGCGATCCACGAAGGCTCGACCGAAACCGGTGGCATTCCCTTCGTCTACGGCCTCAAATCCCTGATCCTGTTGTTTGCGGCAACGCTCTCCCTTGCAGCGCTGGCACTGTTGGTGGAGCGCGGGCTGCGCTTTCTGGACGCGGAGGAAGAGCCGGACGCTTCCCGGAGCGCGCAGCCGTGAGTATGGAGGCTCTTCTCGTCCTGCTGTTGATCGTGGCGCTCGTCGGCTTTTTGCTGACGGGTTATCCGGTCGCTTTCGTGCTGGCCGGCACGGCGCTGCTGTTCGCGGCGATCGGCACCTTGGCCGGTACGGTGGAGACCGGTTTCATCGCGCTGCTGCCCGAACGCATTTACGGCATCGTTCAAAACGAGCTGCTGCTCGCCGTGCCGCTGTTCATTGCGATGGGCGTGGCGCTCGAGCGCTCGAAAGTTGCCGAGGATCTGCTGGAGGCGATGGGACGCCTTTTCGGCCGCTTACGCGGCGGCCTGGGATTCTCGGTGACGGTGGTGGGTGCACTTCTCGCCGCTTCCACCGGCATCGTGGGCGCCACCGTGGTGACCATGGGGTTACTCTCCCTGCCCACCATGCTCAGACGCGGCTATGATCCGCGGTTGGCCACCGGATCCATCGCCGCCGCCGGCACGCTCGGTCAGATCATCCCGCCGTCGATCGTCCTGATCCTGCTCGCCGACGTGCTCTCTTCCGCCTATCAACAGGCCCAGCGGGCACTGGGTATTCAGGCGACCAAGGCGGTCTCGGTCGGCGAGCTGTTCGCCGGCGCGTTGTTGCCCGGGCTCATGCTGGTCGGCCTCTACCTCCTCTATCAGATGATCGTGGCGGTGTTCCGACCCGCGGCCAGCCCCGCCATCCCCCGAGACGAGGACGACGGCAATGGAGAAGGCGCCGGCCTCTGGCTGCGTCTCCTGCAGGTGTTGGTCGCCCCCGTGGCGCTGATCGTCACCGTTCTGGGCTCCATTCTGGCTGGCATCGCAACCCCGACGGAGGCGGCCGCGGTCGGTGCGGTCGGTGCGATGATGCTGGGCGCCATGCGACTGGCGCCCGGCAGCCGTCCCATCGTGCTCGCCGGTGCGGCGGCGGCGGCCGTGTTGGCGGTGATCGCAGGCGTCCATGGTCCCATCCCCCCGACGAGCGCGCCCGGCTTCTTTGCCATGCTCGCAGCGGCGGTGCTCGCATCGGCTGTGCTGGCCAGCCTGCGGACGCTATGGCGGGCCGGCGTGCTGACCGAGATCCTGCTGGGCGCCGTGCGCATCTCGACGATGATCTATGTGATTCTGATCGGGGCTGCGATGTTCTCGCTCGTCTTTCGGGCCTTTGGGGGCGACCTTATCGTCGAAGAGGCGCTCACGCGGCTGCCCGGCGGCGTGACCGGCGCGTTTGTTACCGTGATGGTGGTGATGTTTCTGCTCGGATTCTTTCTGGACTTCATCGAGATCACCTTCGTCGTGGTGCCGATCGTCGCGCCCATCCTGTTCAAGATGGGAGTCGATCCCGTATGGCTGGGTGTGATGATGGCGATGAATCTGCAGACGAGTTTTCTGACGCCGCCTTTCGGTTTCGCGCTCTTCTACTTGCGTGGCGTCGCGCCGCCGGAGCTGACCACGGGCGCGATCTACCGCGGCGCGATCCCCTATGTGGTGATCCAGCTGTTGGCGCTCGCTCTGCTCGCGGCCTGGCCCGAGCTTGCCACCTGGCTGCCGCGGGTGATGGCGACCGGAGGATCGTGACCGCTGCAGCCGCCGCGCCGGACGACGAAGCGAAGACGGCCAAAGGATCAAAGCGAGCGAACAGGAGGTCCGGGCCATGCCGCCGCTCTATCTGTTCACCGACTTCGGATACGCCGGCCCTTATGTGGGGCTGATGAAAGCGGCCGCCTGCCGCGCGGGGCTTGGGGCAGACAGGGTCGTGGATCTCATGCACGACGCCCCGCGCTTCCGTCCCGGCGCGGCCGGTCTGCTGCTTGCGCGCCTGTTGACCTGGCTGCCGGCAAACGCAGGCATCGCGGCGGTCGTCGATCCCGGCGTCGGCACCGAGCGGGGGGCGTTGCTTGTGCGAATCGGCGATCGAATGCTCACGGGCCCGGACAATGGTCTGCTCGTGCCGGCGGTGAAAGAGGCCGCCGGTCGCGGCCTTGCGGTCTCCGTCGCCGAGATCACCTGGCGGCCCGAGAGATTGTCCGCCAGTTTTCATGGGCGCGATCTGTTCGTGCCGGCGGCTGTGCGCGCCCTCACGGGCCAACCGCTCAAGACCCGGCCGCTTGCGTTCGCCGATCTCGTCGGCTGGGAGAACCCGCCGGATGCGGCGCGCATCGTCTATATCGACGGCTTCGGCAATGCGATGACGGGGCTGGCGGCGACCGCGCTTGGCGAGGCACGGCTGATGGTCGCCGGGCAAAGGCTTGCGCGTGCCCAAACCTTCGCGGACGTGCCCGCAGGCGAACCCTTCTGGTATGAGAATTCTCTGGGGCTGGCTGAAATCGCCGTCAACCAGGGTTCCGCCGCCGCCCTGCTCGGTCTCGCGATCGGCACGCCGGTAATGATCCAGTGATCGGTGATCAGATATCGGTGATCAGGGATCGGTTATCGGTGATCAGTTTTCAGTCATCCACCGTTGTCCTCCTCATTATCAGCCGGTAGCGGCCTTTTGTCATCTGCCACCGCCTTCTTTCGTTATCCGCTGGCCCCTCTTTTTCTCGTCATCCGCCGGCTCGACCGGCGGGTCCAGCAGGCAGAGGAGACAGTCCCAGCGTCAGGGACGGCTTTACCATCGGCTGGATTCGCCGCTCTTCGGCGGCGAATGACGCAGAAGGAAGAGAAGCACCACCGGCTGGATTCGCCGGATAAACCGGCGAATGACGCGAAAAGGAGATCGTTATCCGCCGC
>CAZJPA010000251.1:0-3876 GCA_964547755.1 uncultured Sphingomonadales bacterium | reverse complement strand
GCCATGGCTTGTGCCGAGCGGAGCGAACCGTTATGAGGCTTGGCGCGTTGATCTGTCGTGCGGACGGCATGGGTTAAGTCGCCGGTCGTGGGGGACGCTCAGCAGAGTTGTTGACGAAACGGAAATGGTGCGATGTCTGAAGAATCCCTGATCATCGGTGGCGGCGGCAAGCCGGCAGGTGAAGACGATCTGATCAAGGAAACAAACGAGGCCCGTTTCGTGGCCGATGTGTTGGAGGCCTCGCAGCGCCGACCCGTGCTTGTGGATTTCTGGGCGGACTGGTGCGGTCCCTGTCGCCAACTGACGCCGATGCTGGAGAAGGTCGTGCGCGAGAAGGCCGGCCAGATCGCACTGATCAAGGTGAATGTGGACCGTAATCCCCGCATCGCGGCTCAGCTCCGGATTCAGTCCGTCCCCACCGTCTTCGCCTTCTACAAGGGTCAGCCTGTCGATGCCTTCATGGGCGCCGTGCCCGAGTCCGAGCTCCGGCGCTTCATTGACAATCTGTTGGCCGTGGCCGAAGGCGGGCCGCCGCCGGCGCTCAAGGCCCTGCTCGAGGAGGCGGGCCGTGCCCTCGACGAAAATCGGCTGGTCGAAGCGGCCGATCTCTATACGCAGGCCCTGCAGTCCGATCAGGACTCCTGGGAAGCCCGTGGCGGGCTGGCGATGTCCTGGCTCAAGCTCGGCCGGCGTGAGGAGGCGCGCGGCCTGCTGGCCGATCTGCCGGAAGACGCCGACAAGGATGCCCGCATCCGCCAGGCGAAGGCCTATCTCAAGCTTGCCGACGAGCTGGGCGAGGCCGGCGATCCGCAAGCCTTGGCCGCGCATGTGGCCGCCCATCCGGACGATCTCAAGACCCGGCTCGATCTCGCCCGCGCCTTGATGGCGGGTGGAGAGGCGGAAAAGGCGGCCGAGGAATTGTTCGCGATCCTGGCCCGCGACCGCGATTTCGCCGACGGCGAAGCCCGCCGGCTTCTGCTCAAGATCATCGAGGCAGCAGGCGAATCCTCACCTTTCGGGCTCAAGACGCGGCGGCGGCTGTCCTCGTTGCTGTTTTCCTGACCCGCTCGGCGGGAGCATAGACCCTTGTCCGGAAAGGCTTGAGGGATGACGACACAGGCAGACGACGAACGCAGAGGCGGCTCGCACGCACCACCTCCTTTCGACCCGGCGCTTCTCGACATCCTGGTCTGTCCGCTCACCCATGGCCCGCTCGAATGGGATCCCGAACGCAGCGAGCTGGTCTCGCGCAAGGCCGGGCTCGCTTATCCCGTGCGCGATGGCGTGCCGATCATGCTGGTGGACGAGGCCCGGCGGCTGGACGAGGAGGCATGACGAGGCGTGTCCACCGAGCCAGCGCCTGGGGCATCGCCTTGGCGTTGACGGGCCTGCTCAGTGGACAGGCGAGCAGCGCCGACTGCCCGCAGCCGGGCGACCCGCAAGCGGTCCGCCTGCTGGTGGCGGCGATCGAACGCCGTCTGCCGGCAGCGCCTCCCGCCGTTGTCGTCGAGGTCAAGGACAACCGCGGCGGCACCCGGCAACTGCTCGCCCACTATCAGCCGGCGCGCGCGCCACAAGCCTCCGGCGGCTGGACGGTGCTCACCCGCAATGGCGCACCCGTTCCGCCCAAACGCGCCGGCAAGCTCGCCGCCCATTTGGCCAAGGACGGCCCGCCCATGAGCGCCTACCACATCCGACGTTATCTGGCGGGTCGGATTCTGGGGGCGCGGCCGCTGTCGGCTTCCGTGAATGCGGGGGCCGAGGCGGATGGCCGCTGGCTGGTGCGGATCGCGCCTCTGGGGCCGGGAAGCGTCGTGCTCAAGGGCGAGGATCTGTCCGCGTCTCTGGCGGCCGAGCTCGTGGTCCGCTGCGAAGAGGGCGCGGGCGCGGTCGTCGAAAACGCCCGGCTCTCGCTGATCGCGCCCCGCCGGCTGCGGTGGTTCGTGACGCTGAAAGACGCCCGCGGTCGCCAGCGCTTCGGGCAGGATCGACAAGGACGGATCGTATTGCTGGAGGAACATCTCGAGGCCGTCGTCGATCCCTTGATCCTGCCGTCATTCCGCTATGTCTTCACCCGCGTCTATCGCGATCACCGCTTTCCGGACGATCCCGCAAATGGCGATTCCTGACCGCGCGTGAAAAGCGGATGATGTACGACGGCTGCGTTCACTGAAAGAACGCGCCTTTGCTTCATTCCCTCCCGTTGCCGGGGGAAAGGCCGCTCGTCTTTTCAATAAGAGACGCAGACGCTTGTCTTCGGCCAACGACATCCCAGCCGGACGGCGCTAGAGCGCCTGGCCGGCGAGCAGCCGGGGCAGACGGCCGAGGGTGCCCCGGGCATGGCGCATGAAGACGCGTTTGAGCGCCGGCATGCGCTGCACTGCGCCGAGCCCCAGTTGGCGCGCGCCCGCGATGGGCGCACAGTCCGTCGCGAATAGACGATTGAGACCATCGGTCACTCCCGCCAGCACCAGGCTGTCGACCCGCCGCCAGCGCTCATAGCGCGTGAGCACCGACAGCGATCCGATGTCCTCGCCGCGCCGGGCCGCCTCGGCCACCACCTCGGCCAGGGCGGCCACATCCCGCAGGCCGAGATTGAGTCCCTGTCCGGCAATGGGATGGATCCCATGAGCCGCGTCTCCGACCAGCGCCAGGCGCTCGGCCACGAAGCGCTCGGCAAGCACAAGATTGAGGGGATAGCGAAAGCGGCGTTCCTCAGCATGAATGGCGCCGAGAAACCCGCCGATACGGTCCGCGACCGCCTGCGTGAAGACGTCCTGCGGCAGGGCCATGATGGCGGCGGCCTGAGAGGCGGGCACCGTCCACACGAGCGAGGATCGCCTTCCCGTGAGCGGCAGGATCGCAAACGGCCCGCCAGAGAGAAAGCGCTCATGCGCGACGCCGCCGTGATCCTGTTCATGGTGGATGGTGGCCACCACCCCCTCTTGGCCATAGGACCAGCTCGTATGCCGAATGCCCGCCAGGCGCCGAAGCATGCTGCGCCGGCCGTCGGCTGCGATCACAAGCGGGGCGCACAATCGCTCGCCCGTTTCCAGCGCCATTGTGACGCTGCCCCTGTCCCGAATGAATGAGGAAAGCATGGCCGGCGCATGAAGATGCAGAGTCGCGATCTCACCGGCGCGCGCGTGAAGAGCGGCGAGCAGATGGCGGTGCTCGACCATCTCGCCCAAGGGCTCGCCATCGAGGTCTGCCGCATCGAAGTGAAGATAGCAGGGAGATTGGCGATCGCTGACCCGGATTTCCCAGATCGGCTGGTGGTCGGCGATCCGATCCCATACGCCCAGCGCCTTAAGAAGCCGCACGGAAGCATGGGCGATCGCATAGGCCCGTCCGTCGAAGTCCGGCAGCAGACGCGGTGGCGGCGCCATGCGGTCGATCACGGCCACCTCCAGACCGGCATCCGCCAACGCAATCCCCGTCGCCAGACCGACGAAACCGCCGCCGACGATGATCGCGTCCACGGAAGATACCTGCTCGTCCGGCATTTGCCGCCTCCCAGCATCTGCGGCCAGAATCACCCGAAGGCGAAAGACCGCCTCCTCCCAGCTACCGCCGCCGAACACGTCTGTCCAGCCATTCGCGAAAAGGCTTGCAAGAAAAGCGTCGTGCCCGGGAATTGGGCAATCTGCCTGTCAACAAGGCAGCGGACCGCGGACCGGACCCCCTGTCGAGAAACGCTTTGCGCACCGTGTCTGCACGGCGAACCCTTACTTTGGCAGACCCGGCCGCAGCTGTCGTCCGCCCTGGCACGAGTCGTGAATGTTGCGTTGCAGCAGCCAAAAGGAAGGGAACGACACGCATGCGTGCTTTTCGTCGGTTTGTGACTTCTTTCGCCCTGTTCAGTCTCGTCGTCAC
>CAZJPA010000250.1:1933-3891 GCA_964547755.1 uncultured Sphingomonadales bacterium | reverse complement strand
GCCAGTCTTCCGCCGTCCCGGCTGCCGCCAGGCTCCAACCCGGCGGCATGCAGTATTGCACGCGGGGAGAGTGTGCCGCGACCCGGGCCCCAGCTTTACGCTTTCTCAAAACCGTGGGCGGTGAATTTCAACGTCTCGCCGTTTTCGTTGACGATGCGCTGAATGTCCTCGGGCACACCGTTCGGGACCTCGGCCTCGATCTCCACACTGACACGCACGCTGGCACCGGGCAGCGTGGTGAGATGCTGCAGCACCTCTTCGGCGATGCGACCCATGTCACGGCCGGCGCGATCGGGATCGATCTCGACGGTGCCGAAGAAGCGGCGCGGCAATTCCGGCTCCGGAGGCTCCGGGCCGGGCTCGGGGGGACGAGGGCCTGGCCCGGGGGGTTCGGCATCAGGGCCTGATGGCTTGGGCGACTCGGACTCGATCTGCGCCCTGGCAATCTCCGGCTTGACCACGACGCTCAATGAGTCGATCGCCACCGTACCGCCGCCGGTCATCTTCAGCCCTTCGTACCGCCCCGTGTCCTCGTTGAAACGCTCGGCATAGGCCACCGAATCGCACACCAGCTGGCTGATCCCCTCTTCAATGGCGCCGGCCAGAACCCGGCTGTCGCGCAGCCGCGGCAGGTACAGGTACGACGCCAGATACTCCCAAAGCTGCTTGGTGCCGAGATGGTTGCGATCCGCCCACAGATAGGTATCGAGCGCCAGGCGCAGCCGCGCCGGGCCCATGTGCGCCAACAACGCCTCGTCCTGAACGAATTTCCTGGCGGCCCGCACCGCCAGGGCGTCCTGCGCCTGAAGCCGCGAGGCATTCCATTCGATCATGGATGCCCGCGGGTCCGGCTGACCGGGGCTCAGCGCCCAGATCCAGGTTTCGCGGATGCGGGCGCCCACGGTCCCTTCCATCTCGCGCGCTCTGGTTTCGGCCTGACGGCGCTGGAATTCATCGAGATTGAGCGCCTCGCGCTCCGCGAAAACCGAGCCCCACGCTTTCCACAAGCGCATGGCCTTCTCGAGCTCGGGAAGGCGTTGCTTGTCGGGGGCCAGGAACAGCAGCATGTTGCGATAAAGGCGCTGGCTGTTGCCGCGGGTCTTGAGGATTTCTTCGGCCGCCGCAAGAGCCGGGCTGTCGCCGCTGCGCACATGCGGGTGACGGGGCCCGAGAACGACGAGACGCGCCTCCATCTCATCCGGCACGTCGGCCGAGCTGTCGGGGGCGACGTGGACGCCGGCAAAGTCGCCGCGCTCGCGCTCGCGGCGCAAAAGCCCGATCACCTCGGCCCAGATCTCATGCTCGTCATATTGCGCCGCACGGTCGTCGGCCAGACGGGCGACGCTCGGCTGGGTCGAATACCAGTAGCGGGTCCCGTCCACATAAAGATAGGTCGCGCGGTCGGCCAGGCGGCGCAACGCATCGCCAAAGGTCGGCACCGCCTCGCCGGGCTGGGCACAGCCGAGGCGAATGCTGCGTTCGTCGATCCCCGGGTTCTTGCCCTTGTACGTCGGCGCCGAGCCCATATAGATGGTCCGCGCCACCCGCCGGGCGGCGGAATAGCGGCCGAGATTGGGAAACTCGTTGTCGATCGCCAGCGGCACCGAGGTCGGCCCGTCGATATCGCGCCCGATAATCGAGCTCCAGCTTTCATCGAGATAGCGCACCAGCTCGGACTCAACCGGCCCGTGATCCATCGGAATGCTGGACGGCAGGATCATCAAGCCATTGTCGCCGCGCTCCCACAGGGCATGGATCACCGACGCCATGAGGCGCAGAACCCCACGGGTTCGCTGGAACTTCTCCAGCCCGCCCCAATCGTTGTACAGGCGCTCGAACAGCTCGGGGTGGATCGGATAGGCCGCCTCCATGCGGCGTTTGTACTCGGCCTCGCGGCAGGCGGCCGGGAACTCGCCGGCATTGCCTTGATACATGCGGCCGAACGCCTGGATGACGGC
>CAZJPA010000250.1:0-1833 GCA_964547755.1 uncultured Sphingomonadales bacterium | reverse complement strand
ACCCATTCGTCGATCAGCACCAGGCACGGGGCGTATCTGGCCAGCAGCTCGCCGAGAATTTCCGAGCCCGGGCTGATGCTCCTGGCATCCGACTCGGCGACCAGCGCATAGCCTTCCCGAGCGCCCAACTGCCAGGCCATTTCCCCCCACAGGGTCCGGGTCACCGTGCCGTCGGGCTTGTCGTTGACTTCCGCCGCCGAAAGCGACGTGCCGACCAACACCGCGCGCCGCCCCTTCGGCAGGCTCTGGATTTGCGCCTCGCTCATCAGGGCATCGATGCCGGCCAGGGCTTTCGGGTCGTCGGCGCCGAACAGGTGATAGAGCGCCAGCATGGAATGCGTCTTGCCGCCGCCGAAATTGGTTTGCAGCTCGACCACCGGGTCGCCGCCGGCGCGCGTCAAGCGCAACATCGCGTTCCTGAGCAGGCCGCGCAGGCCCTCGGTCAGATAGGTGCGGCGGAAAAACTCTTTTGCGTCGGCATATTCGGCGCTTCCCTGACCGCGGTAGACGTCGGCCAGATTGGCCATATAGTCGGCCTGAACGAAGCGCCCGGTGGCGACATCCGTGTGCGGCATGATGATCTCGCGCCACGGCTTCAGCCCGGCTTGCGGCGTGCCCTGGAGGGTCAGCGTCTTGCGCCGCGTCTGGCTGCGCGCCGCTTCGGCATAGACGGTGCGCTGCAATTCGATGCGGATCTTGCGGGCCTCTTCGGCGAGCGCCTCGGCGCCCACCGCGGTCAGCAGCCGCTCGGCGGTATCGACGGCGCGAATGGTATCGTCCGAGGAAAACGGCTTTTCGTGGGCGAAATCGTTGCGGATGGTCCGCCACTCGCTCACATAACTGCGCTCGATCTCGCCCAGCGCCGTGCTGAACACGTCCTTCCAGTTAAAGAAGATGGTTTTGAGAAGCTCCTGGGTATCCCACTGAATGCGCCCTTCGCGGTCGCGGCGGATGGGATGCGGCCGGCTTTGGTCAAGCCGTTTGTCCCAGTTCGCGCCCCAGCGCCCGCGCAAATGCCGCTCGACAAACGGCGTCAGCCCTTCGCGCAACAGGTCCTGGGCGCGGCTGATCCGGTCCTTGTTCGAAATCGCCATGGTCTACACCGTCACATCAAAAAAAACGTTTTTTGGCGCTGCCCACGTTTCACACGCCCAGTTCGGCTTGCGCGGGGCCGGCGTGCGCCTGGGCCGCCAAACGGGTAAGCTCCGGCCAGGCGACGACCAGGGCGTTGTACGCCCGGGCCTCATCGGCCCATTTCTTGCGCTCGCAAATGCCATACAGGCGATAGGCGAGATCGCGGGCCGCTTCGCCGCGCCCGCCCAGGCGGGCGAGAAGCGCGGCGGCTTCCGGCTCACCGGCGTTCTCCATGCGGGCGATCAGATATTGGGTGCATTCCCAGACGGTGAGGCGGGCATCCGCCTCCGGGTCCCAATCCGGGTCCATCTCGGCGCGCGCCAGCAAACGCACCTTGCCGCCGCGGGCCTCAAGGATGCCGGCCTCGACGACGCCCGAGACCGCCACCCCGCGGGCGGTGGCAAGCGTTTCGGCGGTGCCATAGTCGCCGGGCGCCATGCCGAAGCTCTCGAACCAGGTAATCGCAAAGCGGGTGTCCGCGTCGTACTCGGCTTCCTGCTCGGAGAAATAGTCGTCGAGCGCCTGGTTGATGAGTTGCAGCGCGGTCTTCACCGTCATTGGTTTGTCATCGGCTTCGAGCACCCGGGCATAGCGGGTGAAAATCGCCATCCCCGGCCCGATCGAGGCCTGGGCCATGTCCACCGGCGCGATATTGCCCTGTTGCAGGAGCTTGAGCGCCGCCGGCAATTCCCGCTTGAG
>CAZJPA010000249.1:0-3917 GCA_964547755.1 uncultured Sphingomonadales bacterium | reverse complement strand
GTCGATGCCGTTGTCGGCAAGACTCGCGCTCAGATCGGGTGCGAAAGGCTCGCCGTCGCGTGTCCATGTGACCGCATCCCAGTCGATCTTCGCGAAATCCGGATGGGCACCGTAGACACCAGGCAACACCTCCTCGATCACGGCGCCGAACGGCATCTCCGGAGGCAGCGGGAACGCCACCGGGGCACAAAACATGAGGTGGCGCGTCCAGTGCCAGTAGGTGACGATGTTGCCGTGAAAATTTTCCCGCCTGTCGCGTGGTGCGAAACGGTATTCGCCTATAGCCGTAACGGACATCCCATTCTCTCCCATGCCAGGTAGAAGCGCATGCCGACAGCAGGCTCAGCCGGCCGCCTTGCGCCGCTGTGCCATCCAACCGTCCCACAACTTCTGGTCAGGGGAGCCCCAGTAGTCGTAATTGTCGGCCCCATCCTCGATGTGATACCAGGCGAGCACATCCTTCAAATCCGCCCCGCCGCAGTTGCCCTGAAAGATCTGGTGCACCGGCAGCCAGGACTGGACATATTTCTCCGGCTCGTGCGTGAAGATGTCCTTGCAGCCATCCGAACAGAAGTGATAGCGCTCGCCCTCGTACTCGACGGAGCGGAAGCAAATGCGCGTGGGATCTCCCGGCTCGGTAAAGCCCATGGGGATCTGGCAGACATTGCACAGCTGCGGCAGCCCTTGGTTGTAGAAGCGCTTGCCCGCCTTCTGCTGTTCACGCCAATATTCGAAGCGTGGCCGATAGTATTTGTCGAAACTGTCAGGATAAGCCGAGGACAGCCAGTCCATTTCCTCCGGTTCGGGGATCCAGGTATGGATCGCCGCGGCATGGGTGTAGTTGTAGAAGATTCCCCAGACCTGATGGGAAAGGTGGTCCTTCTCCCAGGCGGCGACTTCCGCATATTTCGGGGGGCGGATGCCATAGCGGCCGAGATCTTCGAACAGCGCGCCACCGGCTTCCTCGAAATACATCTCCCAAGCTTCTTTCCACGACATCACGCGCTTGGGCAGCATGTAGTCCATCATCATCGCGACGATGCCGAGCAGCCGGTAGCCGCGCCAGAACCATTTGTCGATCCAGCGCTGAACGATCGGCACATTGTCTTCATGCTGTTCGAGCATGAACTTGATGACTTCGAGCCCCAGCGTCATGTGGCGCGCTTCGTCCGACTGCGCGGAAAAGCCGAAGGTCACCGTCGCCATGTCGCCATTGAAGGCCGCGCCCGACATGAAGGGCACGAACAACAGATTGGTCAGCACGTATTCGAAGGAAAACGAGATCGCGGTCAGAAATTCGAACGGCCCTGCGGTGCGCGCATCGTCGAAGAAGGATTTCGGCACCGAAAGATACCAGACCCGATCATGCATGTGGAACGGGTCGTGCAATCCATCGAAATACTTGTTGTAGTGGCTCATGGCATGGATCTGCGTCTGCGCATGCCGCAGCTCATCGATCGACTGCATCTGGCAGGCAATCCGCGGACCGGCGCCCCGAAAATGCCGGCCGACCTTCGCAAACCCGCGGTGCGCGGCATATTCGAGCGGTGTCACCCCGGTCAGGAAGATTTTGACGGCGTTGAAATAGCGTGCGTCTGTGACGTTCAACTGGCCGTTGTTCTGGGCCACTGAATCAATCACGGCATAGAGCTTGCGCTCCTTTTCAGCCTGATACTTCCAATAGGCATCCATGGTGAGGCGGAAGGGATCCTCCCAGCCATCCCAGTCGGCGATCTTGATCCCCTCGTAGCGGTCGTATGGGAACACCTTGTCCATCGGCTGGTAGGTGGTTTCCCAATCGAGGCCACGGGTCATCAGCGCGTAACGCTCCTTGATCCCGAGACGCCTCGGTTTCGTGGTGACCGTCATCCGTCCTCTCCTCATTCCTTCGCCGACCGTCGCCTGGTCGATCCAATTCCCGCCTTCCGGTTCAGGCTGTCTTCCATTCGAGAATGAAATGGTCGTCATCCTCGTCGATCTCGCCGGCCAGCGAGATCAGGCTGAGGTGGATTTCCTGCACGTCCCAATCGCGTCCCAGCCGCTCCTCGACCGATTCCCGCTTCACGACGAGGCGCCCTGGGCAGTCGATCTTCACCATTGCCGGGTAATGCGCGACGACGGCATCCGGATTGTCGGCCTCGATCGCCTCGATGATCGGGCGTGCGTCGTCGGTATTCTGAAAGGTGATGGAGACCATCTGCGCCATATTTCCTGCTCCCGCCTTCCTCCGCTGCGTCTTGCCGACCGACGCCTAAGCCCGCAGACCAAGCTTGGCAGCGCGCTTGTCCAGCGCCTCGGCCGCGGCCGCGATCGCGGCCTTGCCTGCATCTTCGCCGAGCACGCGACGGGCAATCGGCGCAAAAGCCTCGCAGGCGCGGTCCCGCCAGCTCTGCGCCCAGCCGCTCAGACAGCGTCGATTTTCCTCGGATTCGGCCGCCGCAACCTTGAGCACGGCATCCACCCAGCGCCGTGTCTCTTGGCCCCAGTCGACCATGAATTCGGTCAGCATCGACAGCGGCGCGCCGCCATGGGCGAGACCTGCTTCATCGAAATCGCCGTAGACGATCGGGTGCACGACGCCGTCCACCGCGACATTCTGCGCGACGAACAGCTCAAACCAGTCTTCCACCACGAAGCTGTCCTCGACCAATCGCCGCATGCCCTGCCATTCGGGCGCATCGAGCCAGCATTCGCGGGCCTGCCGCAAACTGTCCCCGGAATTGCCGTCGAGCAGCAGCCCGATCCGACTGATGAGCTGCGCCATGCCCAGGCGGTCCATGGCGGCATAGATAGTCGCCTGGGTGAGCGTCGTGCCGTAGCCCAGATCGGTGATCTGGCAGTTGTTCATATTGGCGCCCCACTCATAGTGACGCAGGGGCAGCAGGTAGAAACGAACGGTCTCACGCCAGTCGGGATCGACCCCGTCCAGCAGTCTGCGCTTTTCCACAAAGGAGAAATTGCGTTCGGCCGCCTCCATCATGCGGGCGCGGGCAATATTATAGGTTCCGTAGTAATATTGCCGCGGATCGCGCAGCTTGTACCAGTCCGCCATCCGGATGGCGCTGCGCGCGGGGTCATGGATCTCATGCTCTGGATCCCAGGTCGGCCGATAGTGAAAATTGGCGGTCGCTTGAACGTCGTAGCTGGCCTCGTCATACCGCGACGCCGGACGGTCCCCCCCCTGACGCCGGGCCACAGTATCGTAAGTCTGCCGTTTGGGGCGGAATTCCGAGGTCTTGATGTCGAGTTTCAACGCTCTTCTCCCTCCAGACTGCGCAGCCAGCGACGGCTTTCCTCGCGATCACCGAACCGCCATGCGAGACGCGCATAGGCCTCACGCAGGCTTCCCGCGATCGGAAGCACCTCAATGCGGTTGCTGGCGCAGAATTCCTTGAAGGCGGGATAAGGCAGCACGAGCTCGACACTTAAGGCCGGATCACCGGCCATGAAGGCGAATTCGACATAAGTCTCACGTCGAATCCCCAACACCTGAACGCGATACTTGCATGCTTCGGCAAGCGACACCAATGCCACCTTCAGGCCTGCCCTGTCCCACACATCTGCAGACCGACCGCAAAGGCCATCCTGCATTCGCCGACTATCCAGCAATCGGCGTACCAGCCTTGCCGCCAAACACAGGACACGTCCCCGCGTGCGCCTGACAAGACGCACAAGGTCACAGAAACAAAGTCATAACTATTTGGAATATTGTAGATATTTTATTTCTCTTGAGCGACTGCGAAAGGCGGAAAGTTTTTTTATCAGCCTCCACCAGCCGCGGGTCACCCCCGTCTGAACGCGGCTCTGGGTTTATGAAATCATCAAGTCTTGGCAGCGGACGAAAAACCGAAGTGATAATTTCATCATATTCGGTCTTCGCAAGCCTGCACCCAAGACACAGTCGCTCGAAAAGACGG
>CAZJPA010000248.1:0-3934 GCA_964547755.1 uncultured Sphingomonadales bacterium | reverse complement strand
TTATGGACAAAACCAACACAAGAAGACGCTTCGGCTCCGCTGGACTTGCTGGCCGTTTCGCAGGATCAAGCACACGAAAGGCATACCCAGGGCGGGCTTTGGCGGTAGCGACGCGCTGCAGTTGACTCTGGATCAGGCCAAAGATCGCGTTTTTGAGCTGCATGTCGGTGGTGCGGTCGGCCTCCGCCCGCAAGAATGAGATCGCCGCCTCCGCCTCGCGGATGGTGCGCGCACGAATTTCCGCGTTGGCCATGGCGACATAGGCGTTGGCCCATTGCTGGGCCAGATGCGGATTCGGGTGCTTCATCCAAACACTCACGAGTCCTGTCTTTCGATCCTCAGTAATCGACCGCACATCTTCATCAAATTTTTCATAGACCTCTGCCATGGTCGGCGCAGCGCCCTCGCGCGGGCGATACCCCTCATCACCCGATATCGCCGCCAGCACCCCTTTGATTCCTCGCTTGACACGCGTTGTCAGGGGAGGTTCCGAAACCCAATCCTTCTTTTCGGCATCCCAGAGAGTCGGGAAGAGCGCAGGTGCGACATGGTATTTGCGAATAAATCGCTCGGCGAGCTCGCGCGATCGCAGCACGCCGAGATACTCGTCCTTGTTGCCACCGCCACCCAGATTGATGCCGGCGAGTGAGGCGAGCCCACCGAACTTGCTGGCCAACGAGGATGCAGCTCCCGCTTCTTCCTCCACGGGCTGCACCACCACGGTTGCACGATATTCCGGCGTCTTGAACAGGGCATAGGCGAGCCCAAACAGGAAGAAAATGCCGACACACCAAGCAATCAGTCTCCGATTCTCACGAATGATCCCCACAATATCGGCAAGCGTGATAACATCTTCCTCCGGCGCCACAACACCGGCAGGCGCAACCGCCGGAGCCTGCCCTGTCGCTCCCGGAACATCAGCCGCCTGTTTTTCCGCCTCCGTCACACACACCTCCTCACATCGACAGGAACGCCCCCGCCCCATCCTTTCCGCCTAGAACCCATAGCTCCACCCGAACTCCACACGCCCTCGGATCGGCGAACGGCCCGGCGTGTTGGGGGCGTCATCAGCAAGCCCCGCCTCGAAACGAAATGTTCCGAAGCGTGCCGTGGGCCAGATCACACGGGTTTCCAGCATGTTGATCTTCTCATGATTCCCGCTCACGAGATGCGCTCGAAACGGCCGGCCTTGCTGAAGATCAGGCCTGTTGATTCCCGCATAGCGGTAAATGAGCTCGACACTGGGCCCGCTGTCAAGCTGGAGCATCAAGCGCCCTGTCACCTGCAGACTATTGAAATCCAAAGACGGCCCCAGCACACGCCGACGATAGGTGGAGCCGTCGCGATAAATGACGTTCTGAAACAGCAACCCACCCTTGGAAGCCTTGTGGATAACGGTCAGGCGATCCACCACCGTGTCGGCCACCTCCCCCATCAAACGCCACTGGGTTCCGCCCAGCCAGTAAGCATATCCAGTCAATGACAGGCCATAGAGCGCCCCGGTATCTTCAGCCTGATCCTCCCACACTTGTTGGGTATAGGCCGACCACGCCAGTTCGCCGAGTGTCCCGTGAAAGGTGAGATCCCATCCGGACTGGGCGTCGCCAGGATCACCTCGGATAGCTTTCTGCACAGTATTTAGCTGATTGGGAAAAGGCAACAAGGCCTTGCGCAGATTCGTGAAGCTACAGGGCCGGCCTTTGCCACAAAACTGTACCATATAGGTCAGCCCCCAACTCATCCAACGGGTCGGGGCAAAGTCCACACGATAGCCGGCCAGCCAGGGATGAGCGAAATCGTCCCGAAGCTTGCTCTTGCGCCCGGCGAACAGCCGCAAGTTCCACGGCCCCAACCAGGACAGCCACTTCGTCTCAAACGGCTTCGGCTCAAGCCGCGCGAGACCGACGATCGGTAGCGGCCGCGCGTTGTTTGACAGCTGCATCGCCGCATCCCAGCCCGGTCCCCACCATTGTTCAACACGGCCACCGAAGAGCATCCAATTGCCCAACGCCACCGCCCCATAGGAGCCGTCGAGATTGATGTCCTGGGGATCCACCGGATCGTCACGGAAGTTCACGGAAAGCCGCGCATAGGCACGCGCCCAGTGCCGCTCGAAAGAAACACGGCTATCAAAATCACCGCGCGCGCCACCGCCAAAGTCGCGCACAAACCGCGCGCGGTTCGCCGCCACCGCCTCAGCCGATGCCCTCGGCCGCCGAAAGTCTCGGCGCGTCGGCATCTTGGCACGCACACGCGCGATCGCCGCCTCGACATGTGGGGGCAGATTTTGACCTTGCGCCCGTGCCAATGCACCTGAGATCGCCGCCCAAGGAATGGGCCAAGTGGTCACATTACCGGGGATGATGCCGTATTCCTTAAGCGTCGTCAGGTCATTCTTGAGCTGGATATCGTTGACCGGCGCCCAGGGTTCGGCATGGGCCGGAAGATCCCCTCCGACGAATGCGACCACGACAGCGATGAGCCCCGCCGCTGCCGCCGACACACTCTGCCGGCTCGCCGGTCGCGTAGCCTTCTTCCACCCCATGCCAAGCACACCCGTCCCCTTGCCACACCATATCTCTGCTTTACTCGCCGCCCTCTCTCTTAGCCACGCCGCCGTCTGCCGGCAAGAGGCCCCACAGGAATTCCCCTTTCTTCGAAATAAAGAGATGGAACCCCGCCCTATCCCATGGGGGTTGTCCTGTCCAAATCCCGGTCGGCAATCTGTCCCGAAAATGCCATAGTTGATCATCAGGCTGCCTGCCAATCACAGCGAATTGCTCCAGGACCGCTGGATGCGAAACCTGATTTTGAGGTGTCAAGACGAAGAGCAGGAAGATGGGGCAAACCGATCATCGCCACTCGAACTTCAGCTATATCGGGAGAGCTAGCGTTCAGCCGCGCTTTGCCCGCGTTGACGCTCCACAGACAAGAAGGGAGGAATGATTTCGCGGCGGCTTGCGTGAAAAGGAATGAGGGAATCAGGGAAAAGAAGGCTTTGGCCTTGGAAAAGTGAGGTTTTCCTGCTATGAGCACGCCTCGACGGCAAGGGGTTGCCAGCAAGAAGTCATCACTTGTGTCGCACGCGCAAGTGAGTAGGGTTATCGGCATCCACCCTCCTTGTGGGGGCAGCAGATGAAACAGGACGAAAACAATCCGGTCGAGCCGCTCAGCATGTCAAGCAATCATCCCTTGAGGGGGTATTAGCATCAGCGAGACACTTATGTGTCTTTGCTTGCTGGCGCCGGAGATGAGGTAACGCACACGGATGGGAGAAGCGCGGGCGATGCCCCGGGATTTCCAGCACCCGTCAGTCGCGATTGCAACCAGAGAAACCCTGCGTCATGATCGGCGCTTGCCAGTCAGACGGAGCCGGCGGCCTATCCGGCGACGCGCGATCATGCGCGCGATCAAGTTCGGCTGGGAATGGCTGGCCTGTGCTGGCGGCTTGGTGATCGCTTCGCCCTTGTTCCTCATCTGCTGGTTCATTATTCGGCGGGACGGCGGCCCCATGCTCTATGCCCATGAGCGGGTCGGCCGTCACGGGCGCCCTTTTAAATGCCTCAAATTCCGCACCATGGTGGTTGATGCGGACCGTCGCCTGCAAGAGCTGCTGGCAAGCGATCCGGATGCCGCAGCCGAGTGGGCGGCTTATCAGAAACTACGGAACGATCCGCGTGTGACCCCCTTCGGGCGATTTCTGCGCCGCACCCGGCTCGATGAGATTCCGCAATTCATCAATGTGTTGCGTGGCGAGATGGCGCTCATCGGCCCACGGCCAGCAACCCCCGAACAAATTCCCCTGTTTGGCAAACATAGAGGGTATTATTATAAGCAGAAGCCGGGGATGACGGGCATTAGGCAGATAACTGGTGGCCCCAACAGACCCTACATATATCGGGTGGCACGCGTTGTACACCAACACAAAAAACTT
>CAZJPA010000247.1:0-3934 GCA_964547755.1 uncultured Sphingomonadales bacterium | reverse complement strand
GGGGGGGGGGGGGGGGGCGTGACTGCGACCGCGGGGCACGCTCTTTCACTCCCCGAGGACTTTCCGATCTGTATCCTGCCAGCCCGCCGGCTTGCGCGGGCGGCGGCGCGACAGGTCCGGCTGCCTCCCCTGACCCGGCCCACCTGCGGCAGCCCCCATCGCCGGGGCGGGTCGCGGCCCGGGGCCGCCGTTTTCGCTGGAATACCGTTCTGCCGGCTTGTCGTCGATTGCTGTATCAGATAAGCCAGGTATGAAAGAGAATGATGCGCCTTTCCAACCTGGTGCGCCGGGGTGGGGGATGGTGTGGTTTCGTGGTCGTGAGCGAGCGAAGAGAGGATGGACCCGTGAACGAGAAGACACCCGCCGAGCAGCCTCCCGTGCTGCTGACCTGGGACGACGAAGTGCCGGCATTGGCGATCGTCACCCTCAACAGGCCGCAGCGACTCAATGCCTTTACCGTCGCGATGCATGAGCATCTGGCCGCCATTCTGGACGATGTGGAATCGCGCCCGGCCCGGGCGCTCGTGATCACGGGCTCAGGTCGCGGATTCTGCGCGGGGCAGGATCTGTCCGACCGCGCCGTCAAGCCGGGAGCAGAGCTGCCCGATCTCGGCGAATCGCTGGAAAAGCGTTACAATCCTCTCATCAAGAGGCTTGTTCGTGCAGCATTTCCGGTGATCGCTGCGGTGAATGGGGTTGCCGCCGGCGCCGGCGCCAATCTGGCGCTGGCCTGCGACATCGTTCTGGCCGCCCGCTCGGCGAAGTTCATCGAGCCCTTCTGCAATCTGGGTCTCGTCCCGGATTCGGGCGGCAGTTGGCATCTGCCGCGTCATATCGGGCTGGCCCGCGCTCTCGGCCTGGCGCTCACCGGCGAGCCGCTGTCGGCGGAGAAGGCCGAAAGCTGGGGCTTGATCTGGCGCGCCGTCGATGACGACGAGCTGATGGACACGGCCCTCGGTCTGGGACGCAAGCTCGCGCAAGGACCGACAGCCGGTTACGCCAAGATCAAGCAGGCGATCCGCACCGCCTGCGAGCAGGGACTCGCCGCCCAGCTCGATCTCGAACGTAACCTGCAGCGGGCCGCCGGCCGCAGCGCGGACTATCGTGAAGGTGTTGCGGCCTTTCTGGAAAAGCGTCCGCCGCGCTTTACGGGTCGCTGAGTGAGGAGGACGCGCCGCACCGCAGGCACCGGAGCGGTCGCATGCCGCGGACATCGGCGAAGGGGAGCAGAATGACACCGCGAGACGTGATCCCGGCCACGCGCGCAAAGCACGCGCGCCGGAAGAAGCGACCAGCCGCTCCTGTCACGGACGCGACCGACGTATCGGCACTGACACCGTTCGTCGCCCGCCTCAAACCGCGGGCCAAGGCGCTGATCGCGACCATTTTCGGTGACGCCCTGCTGCCCATCGGCGGCGGCATCTGGTTGAAGGATCTCATTCGCCTGACCCGTCCCTTCGGAATGTCTGAGCGGCTCGCCCGCACCGCGGTCTTTCGCCTCAAGGCCGATGACTGGCTGAGCGCCGAGCGGGTGGGACGCGAGAGCTTCTATCGACTCACCGAACGCGGCTTGCATTCCTTTCTGTTCGCGGCTCAACGCATCTACGCCCTGCCGGAGACACAGTGGGACGGTCGGTGGAGTGTGGCCATCCTTTCCCCTGATCTTGCCCCCGCCGAGCGGGACCGTCTCGTCAAGGCGGCCGGCTGGACAGGGTTCGCCTCGGTCGGGCGCCATCTGCTCATCCATCCCAGCGCCCGGCAATCCACGGCGCTGCGTAGCATCGTCACCGACATCGGTCTGGCCGATCAGGTCCTGCTGCTCGAAGGCCAGGACCTGTCCGCCCTGCCGCCGGCACGGGTGGGTGAGATCGTCGCCCGCTTTTGGGCCCTGGATTCGTTGGCTGCGCTCTACCGGGAATTCGTGGCGCGCTTTCAGCCCCATCTGCAGGCGCTCGGTCGGCGCGCGGGACAGATCGCCGGCGAGGAAGCCTTCATACTGCGCACCCTGCTCATCCACGAATATCGTCGGATCCTGCTCAAGGATCCGGGCCTGCCGCTGGCGCTGCTGCCGGAGGCCTGGCCGGGACGCGAAGCCGTGTTGCTGGCCCGTGACCTCTACCGTCTTCTCGCCATGCCGGCCCAGGACTTCGTGCTCGCCAGCATCAAGCTCGACCGGCTGAAGTCCCGCCCTGACAGCAGCTTTTTTGCGCGCTTCGGCGGGTTGTAGCGCGGGTGGCGCCCATAGGCGCCCGTGTCGGCGGGACGGGGGCGGAAGAAACGAACCGACAGGCCACGGCGGAATCGGCCGCGCCCGAGACGGTGCGCTGCGCTCATCCCGGCCTTTCAGCGTGCGAAAGAGCGTCCACCTTCAGCGGATCACGCCGCCCCGCCGACTTGCGTGCTGCTGATGACGGCGACGAAGCTGTCTGCGGCCTGCTTGAGTGCCTGATTCTGCGCGGCGAGATCTTCCGCACAGTCGTGCAGTTCGTCGATGTGCGTGCGGTTGCGCTCGCTGTGCGCAAACAGCTGGGACATGCGTTCGGCCGTCTCCTCGCTGCGCGTCCGGCTTTCGCTGAGATGCCGCTGCATGTCCTGGGCGGCTGCGGACTGCTCCTCGATAGCGGCCGCGATGGCCGCGACCACCTCGCTGACCTGGTCCGCCTGTTTCGTGATCGCGGCGATCGCCTCGGAGGTGTTGTCGCTCGCCTTCTGAATTCCTTCGATCTGACGCACGATATCGTCGGTGGCCTTGGCGGTCTGGTTGGCCAGCGCCTTGACCTCGGACGCCACCACGGCAAAGCCTTTGCCGGCATCGCCCGCCCGGGCCGCTTCGATCGTAGCATTGAGCGCGAGCAGGTTGGTCTGGTCGGCTATCTCCCGAATGAAGACGACGACCTTGTCCACATTCGCCGCGGCGGCACGCAGTCCGTCTACGGCCTTTACTGCTTTGGCGATGTCTTCGCGCATCTGGGCGACCGCTGCATCCGAAAGGCTGGCCTGCCGACCGATTTCCGCAATTGCGGATGTGAGCTGCTCGGATCCGGCCGCGATCGCCTGCGCCGCCTCCAGACTGCTCTCGGCCGCTTGGCTGGCGGCCTGCGCCTCTTCGGCAGACTGCTGAAAGGCGGCACGCAACGCCTGCGCCAGCGTCAGCAGTTTTTCGCTGGTCGCCGAAAGGGTGGCGCGCGCCTTCTCAAAGGTCGCGTCGAACTCGTTGAGATGACGTTCCGTCTGCTCACGCAGCCGCTGCGCGTTCACAGCCATGGTGCCGATGGCCCGGTCGATCGTCTCCGCCGCGCTGTAGAAACGACCGCGCATGCCCCGCCTCAGGAAACGCCGATGGAAGCGTCCCTCGAGCGCCGCCTGAAGCCCGCCTTCGGCTTCGCGCACGAAGGCATCCGTCATGTCGAGCATGTGGTTGATCGCCAGTTTCGCCTCGGCGGCAGGATCATCGTCCCGCACACGCATGATCCGCGCCTCCAGGTCACCCTCGCCGATCCGACGTGCGATATCCGTGATCTCGGCCAGGCTGCGCTCCAATGCCGCGACACGGGCCTCTAATGCGCGCTCGCGCTGGGAAACCGCTTCGTCCCCGGGTGAAGAAGAGGACGCCTCCATTCGCTCGGAAGGGCGGATCAGACGCAACAGCGCATTCATGCCACCATCTCCCTCTGTGAAGCCAGACTGAAGCAAAACTGCTCGTAGGAGAGCCCCTCCTGCTTCAGAAAAGCATCAAGCTCCGCCCGCCCGCGCAGGAGCTGCTCCTTGGGACGTGGAGCCGAGCGTTCGGCCGCCAGCAACCTGTCATAGAGGCGGCTTATGATCTCGATCGCCCCCCGATCCGGCGCCCGGCGATTCGAGTGGTATCCGGTGATCTGGCGATTGGCATCGAAGGTCGGCGTCACATGCGCAAATACCCAATAGTGATCGCCGT
>CAZJPA010000246.1:0-3987 GCA_964547755.1 uncultured Sphingomonadales bacterium | reverse complement strand
GGAAGACCCCGCCCGCGGCTTCCTGCCCCAGACGGGGCGGATTTTTCATCTGCGCCTGCCGGATGACCGGCCCGGCATCCGCTGTGACGTCGCCATGACGGAGGGCGGCGTGGTCAGCCCCCATTTCGATCCCATGATCGGCAAGGTGATCGCGCATGGGGCGAGCCGCGAAGAGGCGCGCCACCGCTTGATGGCGGCTCTCGATGCGCTGGAGATCGCGGGGATTGTTACGAACCGCGGCTTTCTCCGGCGGGTGCTTGCGCATCCCGCTTTCGTCGAAGGGCGGCTGTCCACCCATTTTATCGCGGAATGGGAAGAGCAGCTGCTGGCCGAAGACGCGGGCCCGGATCCCGAGCACTGGGCGCTGGCGGCCGCCGCTGTGCAGCATCTGCGTTTGCAGCGTCGGCGGGCGGCGGCGAACCCGCGTGATCCCTTCTCTCCCTTCGGGCTGTATGACGGTTTTCGTCTCAATCTGCCGGCGGAGGAGGAAGTGACATTTTCGATCGGCGGTGGTGCGGATCGGGCCTTGCGACTTGTCCATAACGGCGAGCAGGTGCTCACTGTCAGTGACGGCGCGCGGCAATGGCGGATCGCACGAGAAGGTGAGGATGCGCAAGGGCGGCTCCTGCTGCGCCTCGACGGCCGGCTGATCCATTTGCGGGCGGTGGAGCGTGATCATGAACTCCATCTGTTCGTGGAGGGGCGCCATCTCGTCTTCCACCGCCATTCCGCGCGCTGGGAAGACGAGGAAGAGGCAGAAGGTCCAGGGGACGTCAAGGCTCCGATGCCGGGCAAGGTGCTGGCGCTCAAGGTGAAAGAGGGGCAAGCGGTGGCGCGCGACGAGGTGCTGCTGGTCCTGGAGGCGATGAAGATGGAGCATCCCTTGCGTGCCCCGCGCGCTGGGATCGTGAAGCGACTGTCTGTCAAGGAAGGAGACCAGGTGGAAGAGGGCGCTTTGCTGCTTGCACTCGCCGAGGCCGATGAGGCCGGGTGAGCATGTCCCGGGGAGGAACAGATGACCATGACGAAACACCAGGGCTCGGAATCCTTCGCTATCACGCCGGCCGATATTGAGGCGGCGGCCGAGCGTATCGCCGGCGCTGTCCTGCGCACGCCCGTCATCCGATCCGGGCCGCTCTCAGAGCTGGTCGGGGCGGATGTCCATCTCAAGCTGGAGATCTTTCAGTTCACCGCCTCCTTCAAGGAGCGCGGTGCGCTCAACCGGCTGCTGGCACTGAGCGCGGAGGAGCGCCGCCGGGGCGTGGTGGCGATGTCTGCCGGCAATCACGCCCAAGGTGTCGCACGCCATGCCGCCCGGCTCGGGATTCCGGCTACGATCGTGATGCCCCGCACGACACCGTTCACCAAGGTCCGCAACACCGAGCGGTTGGGTGCAGAAGTCGTCCTCATCGGCGATACGCTCAACGAGGCGCTCGATCATGCCCGCAAGCTCGAAGCGCAGGGCCGTGTGTTCATCCACCCCTTCGACGATCCCTTGGTGATGGCGGGGCAAGGCACGCTGGCGCGGGAGTTTTTGGACGATGTCCCGGACCTCGACGTGCTGGTCGTGCCCATTGGCGGCGGCGGGCTGATGGCCGGGGTGGCTGTCGCCGCAAAGGCTGTGCGTCCGGATATCCGCATCTTTGGCGTCCAGTCCGAGAACTACCCATCGATGAAGGCTGCGATCGCAGGGCGGGAGATCACGCCGAAACCGGTGACGGTGGCCGAAGGCATCGCCGTCAAGGCGCCCGGGCGGCTGACTCTGCCGATCGTGCGGGCGCTGGTGGACGACATCTTCGTCGTCGAGGAATGGCGGATCGAGGACGCCATCGATCTGTTGGCCGAAGTCGAGAAAATCGTGGTCGAAGGGGCGGGCGCCGCGCCGCTGGCCGCCCTCTGGCGGGAGCGGGAGACGTTCGCGGGGCAGCGGATCGGGCTCGTCGTGACAGGCGGGAATATCGATTCGCGCACGCTCACCGCCTGCATGCTGCGTCGGATGGTCCGCGATGGACGGTTGGCCCGGCTGCGGGTGACGGCACCCGATGTACCCGGCGCCCTTTCCCGGATTGCGGCGGTGATCGGAGAGACGGGCGGCAACATCCTCGATGTCGTGCACCAGCGGCCGTTCGCCGCCGCGCCGGTCCGCTACACCGAGATCGAGCTCGTCGTCGAGACCAAGGACCGCACGCATACGGATCGGCTCATCGCTGCCCTCGCCGCCGCCGGCTTTGCCGTGGAGAATATGGTGGATGCCGCACAGCGCAAACCATAAGGTCTTCAAGGGGGGGCTGAAGGCTGATAAAAGCCATATTCCTGGACGAGGCCGGTGTTACGGGCCACAAATGGGATCCCGACCAGCCGATCCTCCTTTTGGGCGGCGTCATTCTTGATTTTGACCGATTGCCGGCCATTCACCAGAGGGTTGATGACATTCTTTCCGAAATTTTCGATAGTCACCGCCAGGCTTTATTTCCCGAAATCCACGCTCGACCGATCGTCAGCGGTAAGAAGGCGCTGCTTGGTTCAATTTGGAAAACGCTCTGCGTTTCCGTTCGGCGTGCCGTAGATCACCGGTACGGTTTGCTGTAGACACCAGACAGGGCTTGGAGGCCGTTGCAGCAGCAAGTAGAGCAAGGCTCAGCTTCCGCCATTACCACAGGCGGCGGTGGGTTCGCAGAACAGCGTATAGAGGGTCTCAAGCAGCACCTGCGCCCGTTCGTCGGCAATGCGGTAATAGACCGTCTGGGCCTCCCGTCGGGTGGCGACGAGCCCTTCCCGCCGCAGCAGGGCGAGATGTTGAGAGACTGTGGCCTGCCTGAGCCCCAGGCTCTCGGCAAGCCTGCCGACAGACATTTCGCCCTCGGCCAGGCGACAGAGAATCATCAACCGCGTGGGTTGGCCCAAGGCCTGAAGAAACCCACTGGCTTCTTGGGCTGCGCTGATCATGCGTGCAGGCTCTATATTCATTATTGCGAATATTCCCAATACCATATATAATAACGGCAACCACCGCCCGGCTCAATGGGCTGTTATCGGTTTTGGTCCCGGAAGGCAAGCAGAGCGCCGAGGACGGCCCTGCTGCAAGAGAAGCCGAAAGCGGTGGCAGGATGTGCGGCGCGGGTCCTGTGGACCATGGCCGGGTCACGACAGCTGAAGGCGGCAGAGCGGATTTGTGCGCGGGGAAAAGATGCGGGCGACAGGGCGAGGAGGGCGAGAATGGCGCATATCGTGATTGTGGGTGGGGGCATCGGCGGCGTGTCGATGGCCTATGAGATGCGCGAACATGCGCGGCATGCCGATAGCATTACCCTGATTTCGGATCGGGATCACTTTCAGTTCACCCCCTCGAACCCATGGGTGGCCGTGGGCTGGCGCGCGCCCGAGCGCATCACGCTGCCGCTTGCCGAGCCGTTTGCGCGCAAAGGGATCACCTTTCTGCCCCATGCGCTCACGCGTCTCGATCCCGAGCATTCCAAGCTCGTTCTCGCCAATGGCGAGACGGTCTCCTACGACTATCTGGTGATCGCGACCGGGCCGGAGCTTGCCTTCGACGAGGTCACGGGCTTTGGGCCGAAATCCGTCGGCGGCCACACCGTTTCGGTCTGCACCACCGATCATGCGGTCGAGGCGAAGAAGGCCTTCGATCGCTTCGTCGAGAATCCAGGGCCGGTGGTGATCGGAGCGGTGCAAGGCGCATCCTGCTTCGGACCGGCCTATGAATTCGCCTTCATTCTGGATACCGAGCTGAAGCGCCGGCGCATGCGCGACCGGGTGCCGATCACATTCGTGACATCCGAGCCCTATATCGGGCACATGGGACTCGATGGTGTGGGCAACAGCAAGGGGTTGATCGAGGCGGCCTTTCGCGAACGCGACATCAAATGGATCACCAACGCCAAGGTCGAAGCCTTTCATGAAGATGGGCTGGACGTGTATGTTAGAATTAGCCATAAAGAGAGAGATAGTGTGAATATTTCCAACTTTAAA
>CAZJPA010000245.1:0-4010 GCA_964547755.1 uncultured Sphingomonadales bacterium | reverse complement strand
ATGGCCCTGCCGGCGACGATGGAAGGCCAGGCCACCGCCCATTACATCGCCGAACGCCTGGCCAACAGCCCGGTCACCGTCACCGAGCTTGCCCATGGCGTACCGGTCGGCGGCAGCCTCGAATATCTGGACGACGGCACGCTGGCCGCCGCGCTCAAGGCCCGCCACCGCCTGCGTACAGGCTAAAGCGGCGGCCCGAGAATACGCACGCAGAGCCGCGGCCATCCGGCCTTGCTTTGCCGCTCCCTCTTTTCTCCACCATCCACTTTCTCCACCATCCCTTTTTCAGCAATCGCCGGCCTGTTTCTCTGCCCCCGTTTTCCGATCACCGGTGACCAATCCCCGATCACGATCACTGAGCACCGATCACTGGCTTCCCGATCACTGGAACGTCATCCGCCAGCCCCTTCTTTTCGTCATCCACTGTTCTTCCCCTTCGTCATCCGCCGGCTCTCTCCCCTTCGTCATCCGCCGCCATCTCCTCCCTTGTCATCCGCCCCTCCTCTCCCTCTTCGTCATCCGCCGGCTTGACCGGCGGATCCAGCGGGAAGGGAAGACAGCGCCCGGCGCCGAGAATGTCGTTACGGCCAGCTGGATTCGCCGCTCTTCGGCGGCGAATGACGTGGAAGGGGGGGCAGACGGGCTGGATTCGCCGGTTTAACCGGCGAATGACGCAATAAGAAATCACCCTCGACCGATTCCCTTTTCATCACCCGCCGGCCCCGGGTCACAAGCCCGGGGCAGGCGTGACCGGCGGATCCAGCGGACAGCGAAACAGTCTCATGCGGCGGGATTGTTTCCCCTCCGGCTGGGTTCGCCGATCACGTCGGCGAATGACGATTTCGGTGATCGGTGATCAGGGCTCAGTGCTCAGAACCGAAAAGTGGCGGACGATGGGGAAGGAGACCGTCACACGCCCTCCCTTCACCGATTGCTGATAACCGATGACCGATGACTGATCACTGATGACTGATGACCGATCACCGAAACGGGCCCGGCAAAGGAGACGGACGGATCTCCCGGTTCTCGCCGATTGATCCATGTCAAGGCCAGATCCGGCGGCCTGTATTAAAGCCTGTCCCGCGCATCGCAGCGATGCGCCATGTGAGACATGGACCATCGAACAGACGACAGGGAGTGCCCCATGACCGAAGGCAAGTGGTGGAAAACGGCGATGCTGGGAGCCGTGGCCGGCGTAGCGCTGCTCGCAAGCCAACCGCCGGCTGCAAAAGCCGCGGCCGGTGACGTGCTCGTGCGCGTGCGCGGCCTGTATGTGTTGGCGCCCAACGACAAGAGCACGGCCTTGAGCCCGACCGCCGTGCGCGTGAAGGACGATGTCGTCCCCGAGATCGACTTTTCGGTGTTCCTGACCGACAACATCGCACTCGAGCTGATCGCGGCGACCACCCGCCATCGGGTGAATCTGCGCAGCGCCGGCGAACCGGATACGGGCCTGTCCAAAGTCTCCCTGCTGCCGCCGACACTGACCCTGCAATATCACCTGCCCTTGGACAACGGCTTCAAGCCCTATGCGGGCGTGGGCATCAACTACACGATCTTCTACGATTCGAAGCTGTTGCCCGGCGCGCCGCTCACCGAAATCCATTACAAGGACCGCTTCGGCTGGGCATTGCAAGCCGGCTTCGATTACATGCTGGGTGATTCGCCCTGGTTCGTGAACGCGGATATAAAGCACATCTTCCTGAAGACCAAGGTCAAGACGACGGGCGGGGCGCTCGTTACCCCCGTCAACATCGATCCGTGGATCTTCGGGCTCGGTATCGGTTACCGTTTCTGACACCGCGGACAGGACGCGGACAACCGGGGGTCGGGGAGATATTCCCGACCCCCGTTTGCGTTCCCTCCCCCTCACCCAAGAGGATCCCGAAAGGGGGGGCATGGCCTCGTCCAAGTCCGTTCGCTCAGTAGGCCGCCCAGAGGAAATAGAGACCATCCGGCGGGGCGTTGAGGCCGAGCGCCCGGCGGTCCCGGGCCTCCAGCGCCGCCTTCACGTCTTCCGGCCGCCATTTGCCCATACCGACGAGGGCGAGACAGCCCACCATCGAACGCACCTGATGATGCAGGAAGGAGCGGGCCACCGCCAACACCTGCACCTCCTCGCCCACGCGTTCCACCTGCAGCAGGTCCAGCGTCTTGACCGGCGAAGCCGCCTGGCAGGCGACATGCCGGAAGGTCGTGAAGTCGTGGCGGCCGACGAGATGGCGCGCGGCTTGTGCCATCGCATCCGCATCGAGCGGCCGCGGCACCCGCCACGCCAGTCCCTGCTCGAAGGTGAGCGGCGCACGCCGGTCCCGGATCCGATAGAGATAGGCGCGCCGCTTGCAGGAAAAACGCGCATGGAAGCGCTCGTCCACCGGCTCCACCTGCAGCACCGCCACCGGCCAGGGCTTCACATGGTGGTTGAGGGCGCCTTGGATCTGATGGGGCGTGAACGGCCGAGCGATATCGACATGGGCGACCTGGCCGAGCGCGTGGACCCCCGCATCGGTACGACCGGCGGCAAAGACCGTGACATCCTCGCGCGCGAACGCTCGGATCGCGTCCTCCAGCACCTGCTGGACGCCGGTGCCGTTGTCCTGGCGCTGCCAGCCGACGAAGGGCCGGCCGTCGTATTCGATGACGAGCTTGTAGCGCATGGACGCCTCATGCCCCCGAGCGGTTCATTCGGCAAGGCTCTCAAAACGCGCACCGGGCGTAATGGGAAAGCCACGCAGGAAGGCCTGGGCTTCAAGCGGCTTTTTGCCGGCGCGCTGGAGACGGTCGAGACGCAGCCGCCCCGCGCCGGTCGCCACCAGCAGCGGCTCGGTTGCGATCACGGTGCCGGGCGGCGCATCCGGTTCCCCGGGATCTGCGCCACCGGCGAGCGGCGTGGCGGCCAGAATCTTGACGGGTGTACCGGCGATCGCCGTGCGCGCGCCGGGATGGGGAGAGAAAGCCCGCACCTGCCGCGCGATCGCGTCTGCCGGGCGCGCCCAGTCGATGACCACCTCCTGCTTCGTAATCTTGGGCGCGGTGGTGACTCCCTCTTCCGGCTGCGGCCGCGGCCGGAGGCGGCCGGCGACATAGTCGGGAATCACGCGGATGAGCAGCTCGGCCCCCATCTCCGCCAACCGGTCGTGCAGAGTGCCGGCATCGTCGGCGGCCGTGATCGGCGTCGCCTCCTGTGCCAGAATCGGACCGGTGTCGAGCCCGGCGTCCATCTTCATGATGGTCACGCCTGTGGCCTCGTCTCCGGCCAGCAGCGCGCGCTGGATGGGCGCCGCCCCGCGCCAGCGCGGCAGCAGCGAAGCATGGATGTTGAGAAAGCCATGGGCCGGAACGGCCAGCATCTCTTCCGGCAGGATCAGGCCATAGGCCGCGACGACACCGAGATCGGGCCGAAGGGGCCGCAACCGCTCGATGACTTCCGCATTGCCCCGCAGCCGCTCGGGACTCAGCACCGCCAGACCATGCGCTTGCGCACAGCGCTGAACGGGGCTGGACCGCGGCTTCTGGCCTCGGCCGCCGGGCCGCGGCGGCTGGGTGAGCACGCAGGCGACATCGCAACCAGCGGCAATCAGACGTTCGAGCGCCGGCACGGCGAAGTCCGGGGTGCCGCAGAAGACGATGCGAAGCGGCCGGTCCATGGCCTTACCCTCCGTCTTTGCCGCCCGCCGCAAGCCGCCTTAGAGCACCTTTGCGGCCTTGCGCTCCTGCTCGCGCCGGGCCTTGACGATCTTGCGGATGATCATGTCGCGCCGGAGTTTGGAGAGATAATCGACGAAGAGCACCCCGTTCAGGTGATCGATCTCGTGCTGCAGACAGGTGGCAAGCAGGCCGGCGGCCTCCTCCTCGTGCAGGCGACCTTCGAGATCCTGATATCGGAGCCGGATGCGGGCCGGACGCGCGATCTCGGCGTAATGCTCGGGCACCGACAGGCAGCCTTCGTTGTGCACCCGTGTCTCATCCGAGCGCCAGAGGATTTCGGGATTCACGAAGACACGCGGATG
>CAZJPA010000244.1:0-4037 GCA_964547755.1 uncultured Sphingomonadales bacterium | reverse complement strand
ATGCTGGCGGCTCTGGATCCCTGGAATCCCGCTCGCCCGGTGGACTGGATGCTGTGCGGTTTCGATCGCATGGAGTTGCCGGCGGCTGCGGCTGCGCTTGCCCTGGGGGGGCATGTGCGCGTCGGATTCGAGAACAATCTGCGTCTTGCGGATGGTCGCCTTGCGCCTGAGAATGCCGCGCTCCTGGAGCAGCTCACGCCCTTGTGGCGCAGTCTCGGCAGACAGCCGCTCACAGCTGCGGCCTTGCGCCGCTGTCTGACGGCGGCCGGGCTCGCCCGTCCGGTCGCTCGGCCCGCTCAGGAAACGCGGTCAGCGCATGCAGCCAAACAATGAGGGATCGCAGCAGCCAATCGCACCAGCGCATGCGAAGAAAGTGATAGCATGAGAGCGGTCGGCGCTGCCCGCCGGCCGGTTCCATCATCGGCTACCGTCGGCCGGTCATCGCCCAGCGCGCCTTGATAACGTCCGTCGTTTCCCCACCGTCGGGCCGCCAGCCGGGCGGCTTGAGAGCGATGAGAACGGCTTCTTTCAAGGACCGCGCGCGCAGCATGTCCCGCCACATCGCAATCCATTCGTGAAAAGCGACCTTGAGCGGGTTGAAGGTGCCCAGCTGCTTGACGATGCCATAACGGCAGGGCTCGGCTGGGTCTTCAGGGACGAAGGTGCCGAACAGCTTGTCCCAGACGATGAAGACACCGGCATAATTTGCATCCAGGTAGCGGGGATTGACCGCATGGTGCACGCGGTGGTGCGAAGGCGTGTTGAAAATCGCCTCGAACCAACGCGGCAGACGATCCACGGCCTCGGTATGAATCCAGAATTGATAGATCAGATTGAGCGCGCCCACGAAGGCGATCAGCAAGGGGTGGAAGCCGATCAGGAACAGCGGTACCCGGAACAGGAAGTTCACCGCCAACACGCTCGTCCAGGTCTGCCGAAGCGCTGTGGAGAGATTGTAGTGCTGGGAGGAGTGGTGGATCACATGGGCCGCCCACAGCCAGCGTACACGATGGCCGGCCCGATGCACCGCGTAATAGGCGAGATCTTCACCCACGAAGGCCAGCAGGAAGGACCACCAGGCGAAGGGAATGTCGAACAGCCGCCAATGTTCCCAGACATAGAAGCCGAAGGCGATCACCGCACCGCTGGCGAGCGCGGTGGCGATCTGGTTGCCAAGCCCCATCAGCAGGCTGGTGGCGGTGTCGCGCGGCTCGTAGCGCACGCGGCCCGTGCGCCAGCCGTAGAGCATCTCGAGCAGGATCAGCCCGACGAAAGCCGGAATCGCCATCTGGATGGGGTTGGGAAGGGATGCCCAGGCTTCCATCATCCAGCCTCCTTATGCAGCTGTGGACCCGGCCTGCGTCTTCTGCTCATGGTCATGGCTCATCAGGCCGCCTCGGGCGAGGCGCGCAGGCCGGAGGCGCCGTCAACCGATTGCCGCCATTCCACAAGCCGATCTCGGATCGCCCGATCGCTGCCGTCTTCGGATTCGGCAGCATTCATGCAAAAGCGCACACGCGGCAGCACCAGATCGTTCAGTCGGAGAACAAGACCGTCGCTTTCCTCTTCGACTGTGCGGATGAGAGCGGGGGTCAAGCGCCGCGTCACCAGCTTGTCCCCCATCACCAGCACGAGGCCGAGTGCCGCCGAATCGGCCAGCGCCAGCAGAGCGACCCGGTGGGTGCCATCCACCCACACGCCGCGCACGCGATCCGTGAAACAGTCTGCAAGATAGGCGCGGCGGGCCTCCTCGAAGGACAGCGTGGGTTGCGGCCAACCGTAAAGCGCAGCCGCCAGTCCAACCGCGATGACCACACCCGCTATGCTCATGAGCCAGATCATCACTCCATCACCCTCCCACGCGTCCGCCACCCCACGCGGGGCAGGACGCCCGGCCGGGGCGCCTTCTGTTCTCCGTTCCTCCTCATCGGGGTTCGCGACCCTGCCTCGTCATCAGATAGGCACAGTATCACGCGATGCCAAGAAGGCGAGCAAGCCCCACAAACAGGCGGTCCTCGCCCGGTCCATAAAGGGAGGATGCCCACATCCGCCCCTTGCCTTCGCAGCGGGAGGATGGCAGGCAGATCCTGGGGCGGGCCGCCCTCTTGCGCGGCGCAGGAAAGCGGGAGAGGAGAGCAGAACGATGACCGACGGTTTCGCGATCACGCGGCGGGAAGGATTGCTGGGCCTGCTGGCGGCGGGCGTGAGCGGCCTGGTCCCCGGGCAGCTGATGGCGGCCGAGAGCGGGACCGGTTTCACCCATGGGGTGGCCAGTGGCGATCCCGGAACCAGCCATGTTGCTCTGTGGACGCGTTACGTTCCAGCCGGCGGTACACAAGAAGCCGTCCTCGTCCTGGAACTGGCGAGCGATCCCGCCTTCACGCATCCCATTTTGCGCCGGCAGGTCGGCGTGACCCATGCGCGCGGTTTCTGCGTCACCGAACGCGTGGACGGGTTGGAGCCGGATCGCCGCTATTTCTACCGCTTTCGAGCCCCCGACGGCACGACGAGCATGACGGGCCGCACCCGCACGCTGCCGGCCACACCGCGCCCGCTCAAGATCGCCATCGTCTCGTGCAGCAACTACCCTTACGGCTTTTTTCACGTCTATCGCGCGATCGCGGCGCGCGACGACATCGATCTCGTACTGCATCTGGGGGACTACATCTATGAGTATCCAGCCGGTAAATATGGTGATCCGCGGGTCGTCTCACAGGGACGGCAGGTCAAGCCGGAAGGCGAGTTGCTCACCCTGGCCGACTATCGTGCGCGCTATGCTACCTATCGCAGCGATCCGGATCTTCAGGCGCTACACGCTGCGCATCCCATGGTCGCCATCTATGACGATCACGAGGCCGCCAACGATTCCTGGAAAAACGGCGCCGAAAACCACCAGCCCGACGAGGGCGACTGGCAAGTCCGCAAGCAGGCAGCGCTCACGGCCTGGCGGGAATGGCTGCCCATCGCCCATGCGCCTGCCGCCCCGGCGGACAGCTTTTATCGGCGGATCAGCGCCCCGGGCCTGTTTGATCTGTTCATCCTCGACACCCGCTTGTTCGCCCGTGATCGTCAGCTCAGCTACATGCCCGACAACAGCCTGATCGACAAGGACGCGCATCCCCGATTGAGCGGCGACATGCCCTTGCGCACGGCGGTCTTCGATTTTTCGGATCCCGATCACCCGCATCCGGTGACCGATCCGCGCGCCGCCCGCAGGTTGCCGCCGGCCGCCCGCAAGCGGGTGCCCATTCCCTTCGATATGACCGGCGACAAGCCCAAGCCCATTCTGGACTGGGAGCGGATCCGCCGTCTCGATCCCAAGAACCTGCCGCAGGGCATCGCCTATCTTCCCGACATCGCGGCCTTCCGCAAAAAGCTGTGGGATCCGCAGCGCAGCATGCTGGGCCGGCAGCAGGAAGCTTGGCTGGCGGCCGCGCTCGCGCAATCGGTTAAGGCCGGCACGCCCTGGCAGCTCATTGGTCAGCAGGTGGTGATGGGGCGTCTGGTCGCGCCCGAGTTGATGGATATCGCGGATTTCTCCAAGCCGTCGGTGATCAACCGTCAGGCGGCCGAAAAGCTCCAGGCCCTGGCACGCGCGGGGCTGCCTCTTAATCTCGATTCCTGGGACGGCTACCCGGCCGCGCGGAAGCGGTTCTACGAGCTGCTGCGGGAAGCGGGCGCACAGGCGGTGGTGCTGTCCGGCGACAGCCACAATGCCTGGGCCTTCGATCTTGCCGACAAGACCGGCCGGCCGGCGGCCGTCGAGTTCGCGACACCGGCCGTCACTTCACCCGGGCTTGCGCAATATCTTCCCGTGCCGCCGGAGGAGATGGCCCGGCGGTTCGTGGCGCATAATCCCGAGCTCGTCTATTTCGAACCGCGCTGGCGGGGCTGGATCGAACTGACCGTAACGCCTGATGCAGTGAGCGGTCGGTTCCACTATGTCTCGACCGTCGTCTCTCAGCAGGCGGAGTCGATCGCCGGGCCGCGCTTCACCCGCCATCGCAACGGCCCAGCGAAATTGAAACGCGGATAAC
>CAZJPA010000243.1:0-4051 GCA_964547755.1 uncultured Sphingomonadales bacterium | reverse complement strand
GTTCCTTTGTCGCATTGCGCACCGTGCTTCCGCGGGACGGTTGCAGGGTGAAACATGCCAGCAAATCGGTCAACAAATTATTAAAATCGGGAAATAGAGTAACGAAAGCATAGATGCGCCACAGATATCCCGCAAGGAAAACGACGGAATTGCCGACGATATGCGGCGCACACCAGCAGAATCTTGAGAATCTGTTCTGGAGTTGGAGAGCGATTGCGCCGCTCAACTGTCCTGAAAGCTGGCTCGCACTTCTGAAGCCAGTTCCGGACCGGCGATCACGCCCAAAATATCGTCGGCATGGACGCTGTGGTGACCTTCTTCAGCCACCAGCACAAGATCGGCCCGGTGGCGGTTCATGCGGCGGATGACATCAATCATCAAATCATTGGGATGCGCGAGCACGAAGCGCCGCATCACCGGCGGACGCAGCTCGGGATCCCCGGCGCGCGCCTTCTCGAACTGATGCCAATTCTCGATCCGCATCACGCCGCTCACATGCCGCCCCCGCAGCACGAGCGCGTAACCGGCGGAGTCCTGCAGCGCAATGGGCGAGAAACTGGCATCCGGACGATCGAGCCGTCCCCGCACCGCGATCCGTCCCTTGATCGGCGCCATGACCGCCCGGGCGGGACGCACCAGGAACATGTTGGTGTGGCGATCCTTCGGAATCCGATGGCCGCGCCGCAGAAGCTTGAACGTATAGATGTTCTCCGAGGACAGCGCCCGCCGGGTGCCGATCGCGCAGGCTACCGCGATGATCGCCGGCAGGATGAGGGAATAGGCCGTGGTCATCTCGAACATCATCAAGATGGCTGTCATCGCCGCGCCCGTTCCACCGCCGACCATGGCCGCCATGCCGATGAGCGCGAATTGTGCGGCCGTGAGATGCAAGTCAGGCAACAGACCCCCGACGAGACTGCCGAAGGCGCCGCCAAGCGTGGCCCCCAAAAAGAGAGACGGCGCGAACACGCCGCCTGACGCTCCGCTCGCAAGCGACAGGGATGTTGCGAACAGCTTGGCCGCAAACAACAGGAACAGCAGGCCGGCCGTATCGAGACGACCGAGGAGAATTTCCTCGATCGTACCATAGCCCACGCCATCCACATGATAGGCGCCCGTCGCCCACCGGAGCATAAGCATCAAGAATCCCAAAACCGCAAACCCTGCGATTGCACGCAGATAGGGATTGGGCAAACGGGCCTCCATGAGATCCTCGAGATCGTGCAACACCCGCACGAAAGCAAAGGCCGCCAGTCCGCAGAGTATGCCCAAGAGCACGTAAAGCGGCAGCAGCCCCAGATTGGAGGGCAATACGACATTCGCGATCTCGGCCATCGAAAGGGTAAAGGCCGGCGCGATGCCGAAGATCATGCGCCCCACATAGGTGGCCGTGCCGGTGGCCAACACCACCGGCAGAAAGGTGCGCGCGCTGACTTCGGGCAGCATCAGCTCGATCGCAAACATCACGCCGCCAAGCGGGGTGTTGAAGGTGGCGGCGATGCCCGCTCCGGCGCCGGCGGCAACCAGCGTGATCACCTGCCATGTCGCGAGCCGTCCCCACTGCCCGAATACGGACCCGATCGCACTGCCGATCTGAATGATCGGTCCCTCTCGTCCTACAGAATGACCGGAGCCGATGGAAACCGCACTGGCCAGGGCCTTGGCGAACACGACCACAGGACGAATGCGACCAGCCTTGTAGTAGATCGCATCCATGACCTCGGGCACGCCGTGCCCCTTCGCCTCGGGAGCAAAGCGCCGCACGATGAAGACGACGATGAGCCCGCCGATGACGGGCGCCAGCACAATCGCCGTTCCGAACGGTGAAAGGGGCGTCAGCTGATTGGCGTCAAAGGTGAAGGACAACCGTCCTTCAAAGAAAAGATTGTGGAAGAGCGCGATCAGAGCACGAAAGACGGCCGCTCCGATCCCGGTCGCCACGCCGAGAATCACGGCCAGAAAGCTGAGCGAGACGAGCGAAAGCTCGCGACGAACATGATCGGTCATCACTCAAAACCCGAGAATCGAGTCCGCATGCTGTCGGCTTCCATGCAGCCATGGCCGGAAACATGCCGAATCGGTCGTGCGATGCCGCCTGTGCGACACCGGAAAGCACGGCAGAGGCAGCCGCCGGCAGCCTCGCAGGCCGAGCAGAAGGAAAGAGAAACAGCCACGGCATCACATCACACAGCCGTGTGCGCGTATCGCGCGCTTAACGGATCGTGGACGGGCTTTGCAAGATCCTTGCGTCGATCCTTTCCACCGTAAGAGCGGCGGTCCGCTTACTCGGTGTCATCCTCCTCCTGCCGCAGCGCGCGCAGAAGGCTGCGCAGGGCCTGTCGAACCCGCTGACTGTCGAGCGCCATGAAATCCTTGGCGGCCGCGACCGCATCCTCGCTGAACTCGATCAGCGAATTCACCCGATTCGCCTCCGTCGTCTCCCCCTTGGCGGGAAAGAAATCCGCGACATCGGCACCGAGCAACCGGGCCAACACGAACAGACGGCCGGCACTGATCCGATTCGTGCCGTTCTCATATTTCTGCACCTGCTGGTAGGAAATACCCAATGCCTTCGCCAACCCCTGCTGGGTGATGCCTCGTGCCAGGCGCCGCTCGCGGATGCGTTGTCCGACGAGGCGATCGACTTCCTGTGCCAAGCGTTTCGCTTCGGCCGCACCCTCATCATGATGATATACGCCCTGCCCCCGCATCTTTTCGTGCCTGGTGGTCATGTCTTGTTGCCCTGTTTTGGCCGCTTTTCCCCACGATCGATCCACTCATCGAGGGATGAAACCCGCCGCGCCCATGAGACGTGCTTGCCTTGGTCCCGGAAAGATCGGATATAAGATGGCCGGGGAAGACGATGCCGGTGAACGACAAGCAGCCGCCCGGACCGACTTCGCCGGAGCCAGACCGGGTTTCAGGCCGCACGGGATTCGAAACGAAGAGAAGCCGATGACCGCGACTCCACCGAGACGATGCCAGTTCGATAGCAGCTTGTTTCGCATTGCTGTTTCCATTTATGCCCTACTCGCGCTCCTTGTGCTTCCCGCCTGCTCCTCATCCAAGAAAGACACATATATCGCGCGAGATGTCAATGTCTTATACAATCTCGGCTACGAGAATCTGCTGCGCAAACGATGGCAGGTAGCGGCAGCGGCCTTTGACGAGGTGGAGCGCCAGCACCCCTACTCCAGCTGGGCGCGTCGTGCGCAATTGATGTCGGCATATGCCCACTACATGAACAAGAAATATGACGACGCGATTCTGGCCGCCGAACGCTTCTTGAGTCTGCATCCCGGCAGCCGACTGGCGTCGTATGCGCATTATCTGATCGCGGTGAGCTATTTCGAGCAGATGACGGACGTCCATCGTGATCAAACGGTGACGCTGAAGGCGCGAGACGCCTTGCGCGAGGTCATCAAGCGCTATCCGAACACGGACTACGCTACGGATGCGAAGCTCAAACTTGCGCTGGTGGAGGACCAGCTGGCCGCCCACGACATGATGGTCGGGCGCTTCTATCTGAAGCAGAGCCACTATCTGGCGGCCATCCTGCGTTTCCGCCATGTGCTTCAAGAGTATCAGACATCCACCCAGACGCCGGAAGCCCTGCATCGGCTCGTCGAGGCCTATCTGGCACTCGGTGTGAAAGACGAAGCACGGCGTTATGCGGCGGTGCTCGGCACCAATTTCCCGGGCAGCCGCTGGTATCGCTACTCCTATGCTCTGCTGGAAAAGAAGCCCCTGAAGGCGGACAAGAAGCGCGGCTTCTTCGCCTGGCTGTTCTGACGCGATGGCGGCCTGCCCGAACCGCCGGACGAGGAGAGGGTACACGGGTTGCCTGCAAGGCTCGAAGAGCTGACGATCCGGAATGTCGTGCTGGTCGAGCAGGCGCGGCTTGCCTTTGCGCCGGGTCTTAATGTGCTCACCGGTGAGACCGGCGCGGGCAAGTCGATTCTCCTCGATGCATTGGGACTTGTCCTCGGCGCGCGGGCCCATCGGGAACTGTTCGAGATCGACGACCGTTTGAGCGATTTCCTACTGGCGA
>CAZJPA010000242.1:0-4060 GCA_964547755.1 uncultured Sphingomonadales bacterium | reverse complement strand
GGCGGATGACAGACTTTTTTGCGTCGTTCGCCGCCGAAGAGCGGCGAACCCAGCCGGCGGTGATGACATCTTCGGCGCTGGGGGCTGCCTTCCCCTTCCGCTGGATCCGCCGGTCGAGCCGGCGGATGACGAGGGGGAGGGGAGTGGCGGTGAGTGATGAGGAGAGAGATCGGGCGCGTGACGAGAGGGGTATGGGTAACGAGAGGGGTGGGGGTGACGAGGAGGGGGGGCGGTGACGGGGAAGGGGGAGGAGAAGGCGGAAAGGGAGGAGCGGTAAGGGGAAAAGGTGGGAGGGGGAGTGGGGGGAGAAGGAAAGGGGGAGCGGGAAATGGGGTGAGGAGACGGAGAGGAGTGAAAAACCCTCCTCTGCTCCTCTTGCTTGACGATACTCCTGCCGGCTTGACGATATTCCTGCCGGTGTCGGTGGGCCAGCGGCCGGAGGTGCGGGGGCGTGGGTCAGGGCGCAATCAGACCGTGGGTGCGCAAGGCGGTGAGGATGGCGGTGATCGCCTGGCGCGCTTCGGTATCCACGGTGGTGCCGCCTGCGGGATCGGCGATGGCGGCCTGCTGGGCGCCCACGACCTGCGCGCCCGCGACGACGAGCCGCTCCGCCCGCAGCTCGCCCAGGCTCCAAGAGCCGCCGCGATAGAGCGCGGGAACACCCCGGTCCTTGACGAAGACCTGCGCGCCTTCGGGTGGGGCGAAGAACTGCCAGGCGCCGCCGATGAAATGGGCGAATTTCCCGTCCTGACCCGCAAACCCGCCCGTGGCGCCCACGGGCACGACATAAAGCGCACCCTCGGCCGGTGCGGCCGGCGGGGTGGTCGTGTCCGCACTTTCGACCGCCGGCAAGAGCAGCGCGTCGATGCGGTTGAGCGCCTCGTTGTGGGTGATCTCTTTCTGGGCCTGATTGGTGAGAATATGCGGCAGCTGCAGACGCGGAGTCGTGGTCATCGGTCAGTCCTTCCCATTTTCATGATGCAGACAGGCGTTAGAGTGTGAATGTCGCCTCGGCCGGCCAGCCACGGCCGACCTTCGCGCTCAGTTGATAGACCCGCAGCGAAAGGGCGGTGGGCAGACCACCGAAGTCCGCCTGCTGGTCGGCGGCGGTGTAGGTGGCGTTTTCCTGGGTGACGGTGACGCTGCGGAGCACCGCGCCGCCGGTGTCCAGCACCTCCACCTCATAGCAGGCGCATTCCTCGCCCAAGGGGACATCCGCCCCGTCCAGCCACGCGCCGTTGCGACGCGTGCGGCGAATCCAGGTGATCCGGACGTCACCACTCGCCAGCCGGACCGCGCGCAGATGCGCAGGCGACAACGGCTTCAAGGCGTTGAACGCCACCGCCATCGTCTCGGCGGCCACCGTGTCGGGATCGTCCACATTGGAGACCGGCTTGATCGGGATGGCCTGGCCGGCAAAGGCGAGCGGAATGCGCACATCGGCCAGTCCGCCGCCGTCGATCAGCACGAAGGGCTCGCCGGCGGTGTGACCGGCGACGGCATGCTCGCTGCCCTGCCGCCCCCGCAGCAGGCCGGAGAGCCGGTAGCTGCCGTCGGCTTGCAGCACGGCGTCGCGGAACTGGATCAGCTCGGCGCCGACCATCGCCAGATTGCCGCCGTTGAGCACGGATAGCGCACTGCGGGATTCGAGAGTCATGTCGGAACGCAGCAGCCGCACGGTCAGGCTGTTGGCCTCGTCCCAGAAGGTCGTGGGGCCGGCGGCCGGCGGCTGTTCGACATCCCCGATCACGGCCGGCGCCGCCGTGTCGGTGACGACAGCAAAGCTCTCTCCCCCGTCGCGCGAGGCCAGCAGACTGCCGCTCAGCCATCCGGCCGAGGATCCCGCCATGGCCACGGGCAACAGCGGCTCGTCCTCCTCGCGCAGCAAGCCGGGGAAGTCCAGGAGATGCACGCGGGTGGGCCCCGGCGGCGGCAGCAGTACAGGCGGAAAGGCCGGCGAGCTCGGCGCCGGCGCGACGGCCGCAGCCGGCAGGATCGCCGGCACGCCCTCGACCACCAGCCGGTCGGCGCGCGCCTCCAGCCCCATGACGAGCATCGCGCCGCCGTTCGGCAGACTCAAACGGTCGCCGATCTCGACGGTCAAGGCATCGGCGAGCGGCAGACTGGTCACGATACGCTCGGCTGCACGGTGACGGGCCACCAGCAGCCGATGCGCCTGCGCCCGCGCGTCGGCCGCATCGAGCACGAAGGGCGTCTCCACGATCTCGATCCGCTGACCGATGGGCTGACGCCGGCGCGCGCGCTCGATCGCCCGCTGATAGTCGCGGGCCGGGTCCAGGAAGGCGAGGTCGATACCGATGGGCAGCCGCGCGCGATCCTGACGGTCGCGGGTGACGGCCGCCGCGCGTTCTGTGCCGGCGGTCGCGGCGCCGAACAGCGTGGGAGCGATGGTCAGGGCGGTCGCGTCCTCAGGGGCAAGGACATGCAGGCCGTCCGGCTGTTCGCGCACGAGCAGGTCGAAGGTCTCGATCACGGCTTCCAGCACCCTGCGGGCCGGCAGCTCGGCGGCAACAGCCAGACCGGCAAGCGGACGCGCAAGCGCGGGCGAGGTGGTGGCGGCCACCCCGGCGCGCGTCGCCAGATCCTGGAGCAGGGCGGCGAGATCGAGGCTGTCGTCGGCCACTACCTCGAAAGAGAGATTGGGAATGCGGTTGCCGAATTCGGACAGCGGCAGGTCCTCGATCACGACATAGGCCAGCCCGCGCATCGGCGGCGTGTCGGCGACGCCCTCGCACGCCTGGATCGTCGGGTCGGGCGCCTGCTCGGTACTGCCGAGGTAGACCGTCATGGTGAAGGGCACGCGCGACTGGCCGTTTGCGTCCCGCAGCAGCTTTCCGTCCGCCCAGATGCGGGCGATCCGCTGAATGGGCCGCGCGCTGACCGCCACGGCCAGCGAGACGAAATAGGAGAACTTCGCGTTCCTGCCGGCGCCGCCGCCACCGCCCTTGCCGCCGCGGGGGCGGTCGTGGCGCCGCTCGTCGATGTCGGTCGCCCAGATGACATGGCCCGCCACCCGCGCCTTGCCGTAGACCAGCGGGATCGGCGCGCCGTATTCCGAATCGAGAATCAGCCGGTTCGCATCGAGCGCGGGGCGCGCCGGCTTGCCGCCGAACAGGCGGCGGTCCAGCCGGTTGCCGAGCTGGGCGCCGATCAGCGCACCCAGCGGGCCGCCCAGGCTGCCGCCGAGGATGCCGAAAACGAGAGTCGCCATGGATCATTCCTCCTCTCGTCTGGTCAAAGCGACCCGCCGCACGGGCAGGGGAAAGAGGAAACAGCCGACGATCCGGTCCCGCCAGCGCCGGTCGAGCCGGTGCTCGACCACCCGGCCGCGCCGGGCGCAGGCATGGATGATGCCCGCTGCGCGCTCGGTGGCGATCGCGACATGGGCGGGATCCTCGTGAAAGCGCATCACGAGCAGATCGCCGCCGGTGACGCAGCCCATGTCCTTGCGGCGAAACCCCGCACGCGCGGCATGTGCGAACAGCAGCCGCGGCTGCGGCAGGCGGGAATAGCCGGTCCAGTCGTAGTCGCTCAGCCCCAGCTCGCGCGCCACGACGAGGGCGAGGCCGACACAGTCGAGCCCCCGCCCCGGCACGCGTCCCTGATGACGAAAGGGCGTGCCGAGAAGACGCCGGGCGCGGGCGATGATCGCCGCGGCCAGGGGATGGGCGGCGCACTCGTCCGCGCGAGACGATCCTATCGGCGGCTGCGGTGGCGAGATCGGGCTTCTCAAGACGGCCGTCGGGATGCTATCGGCTGAACGCGTCGCCTCCTCGGACGGGGCGGCCACGCAAGCTTGGGGATCGGCCGCGCGGCAAGGAATGAGGACGTCATGGATATCAACAAATTCGTCATCTATATGCATGAGATCCGCTCGCAATGCCTGTTCACGCGGGCGGCCTTCCAGATCTTCAATCAGGCGCTGCAGGAAAAGCAGTGGAACGGTGCGCTGTTCGCGGCCCAGGCGGCGCTTTTCAGATACTCGATCCCGCTTGCCTCCTCCCCCTCTAGACGGGTGTTACGGGGCTGGAAACTCCAG
>CAZJPA010000241.1:0-4106 GCA_964547755.1 uncultured Sphingomonadales bacterium | reverse complement strand
GGCGGTCAGACTCTTTCCCTCCCCGGTCATGACCATGGACCGCCGCTCGGCGCCCATCATGACCTTGTCTTTCGCCTCCTCGAACTCGGCCATGGAAACGACGCGCTTGCCCTTGCGTGCGGCGAGCAGCGCAGCCTCATTGACGAGATTGGCCAAGTCCGCGCCGGAAAAGCCGGGCGTGCCGCGGGCGATGATCCGGGGATCGACATCCTTATCCAGCGGCACCTTCTTCATATGCACCCGCAGGATCTTCTCACGTCCCACGATATCGGGATTGGGGACGACGATCTGGCGGTCGAACCGCCCAGGCCTGAGCAACGCGGGGTCCAACACGTCCGGCCGGTTGGTGGCGGCAATCAGAATAATACCTTCGTTGGACTCGAACCCGTCCATCTCGACGAGCAACTGGTTGAGCGTCTGTTCGCGCTCGTCATTGCCACCGCCAAGCCCCGCGCCGCGGTGGCGGCCGACGGCGTCGATCTCGTCGATGAAGATGATGCACGGGGCGTTCTTCTTGGCCTGATCGAACATGTCGCGCACGCGGCTCGCGCCCACACCGACGAACATCTCGACGAAGTCGGAGCCTGAGATCGTGAAGAACGGCACATTTGCTTCTCCCGCAATCGCGCGGGCGAGCAGCGTCTTGCCGGTGCCGGGGGGACCGACGAGCAATGCCCCCTTCGGAATCCGGCCGCCGAGGCGCTGAAACTTGTGGGGATCTTTCAGAAACTCGACGATCTCCTGCAGCTCTTCCTTGGCTTCGTCGATGCCGGCGACGTCAGCGAAGGTCACCCGTCCGGTCTTTTCCGTCAGCAGGCGCGCCCGCGACTTGCCGAATCCCATCGCACCGCCGCCGCGCCCCGCCTGCATCTGGCGCATGAAGAAGATCCAGATGCCGATGAGCAACAGCATCGGAAACCAGGTGATCAGGATCGACAGCAGCGGACTGGTCTCTTCCTTCTTCGCGGCAAAACGCACCCCGGCCTTGCGCAGGGTTTCGATCAATCCCGGATCATCGGGTGCAATGGTCTTGAACGGTGTGCCCGAGCGCAGCTCACCGGAAATCTCATGATCCTGGATCGTGACCTGCCGCACCTCGCCCTGCTCGACCTTCTCCAGAAAATCGGAATAGGCGAGCTCATGGGCGAGCTGCGCCGACGGATTCTGGAACAGATTGAAGAGCGCGGCGAAGGCCAGGGCCAGCAGCAGCCAGATCAGAATGTTGCGGACGAAATTGTTCACGCGTTCTGTCCTTTTGTGTTCTCGTGACGATGCGCCAATGCACAGGCTTCGAACAATAAGATCGCGCATATGCGCAGACCATCCTATCCCGAAGCACCGCGTCTTGTTAAGCAGATAGGGATTGACGATCCCTGAACAAGGGTCGAAGCGGTGCCCAGGCGACGGCAATCTCGTTCACATCTTCTCCTGCCTGCGGCACACCGGCGATCAGACGCAACCCGCCCCGTGGGTCCCGCAAACAGGCCAAGCTGGGCCGCACCGGTCCCGGGATCGCCTGGAGTGCCGTTGCGCCCCCCCGGCCGAAAGCCGCCTGTACCGGCTCACGCCAGCGTGCACCAAGGGGGCCGATGGTCCAGCCCGGCTCCAGATCCGCCGGTGCCTGCGCTACGAAACGACCGTCCCAACGCACAGCACGGCCCGGACGCAAGGGCACGGCAGACGATACCATCGCCGGCTCGCGACAGACGAGCACCCGAGCGCCGCCGGGCCGGAACCAAACGCCGGCCAATGTGGCACCGGTAAAATTCGGGCGGGCGAGATTGGCCAGCAAACGGGCCACGGCCTTCTCACGCGGAGCGAAGGCCGCGCCGCCCAGATGCTGCACGAGGCGGGAGAGCGCCCGCAGGCGCAGCTCTTCCTCCGCCGCCAGCAAAGGCTCCGGATCGAGCCAGGCAAACCCCGCCTCACGAAGACGCACCGCGCGGCCAAGACAGCAATCGATCGCCCGATCGAGCGCAACCTGCGCCCGTGCCAGCTTGCGGGCAACGGCGCTGATCCGCCGAATCGCCTGCTCGCCGCCCGGCGCGCCAGTCAACCATTGGCGGACGGCGACACGGGCGAATCGGGGATCCCGGTTCATCGGATCGACAACCGGTTCCCAACCCGCCTGGCAGACGACGGGATGCAGACGGGTCCGCGAAACGCCCAGAAGGGGACGATGACGCATCGGACCGTCGGGCACGACGAGCGGCGGCACACTCGCCGCCATCGCCGCCAGCCCTTCCAGACCCGAACCGGCCAGCAGACGCAACAGAACCGTTTCGGCCTGGTCCGCCCGGGTGTGGGCCAGCAACAGATGACGGATCCCGGCCGAAGCCGCCGCTTCTTCGAGCGCGGCATAACGAGCCAACCGCGCCCGTGCTTCCAGGCTGCCTTGTCCCTGGGGCCAGTCTGACGGCGAGAGGGTGAGGATACGGTGCGCGATCCCGCGTTTTTTGAGAAAAGCCTGAACCCGCAGGGCTTCTTCACGCGATTCGGGGCGCAGGCCGTGATCAACCGTCAGCGCCAGCACAGGCGCATACGCGGCCGCCAACAGGACCAGCGCCATGCTGTCCACCCCACCGGAGACGGCAACGGCGAACGGCCCTTCCGCAGGCGACAGCCCAAGCGCCTGCATGGCCGCTGCGAAAGCAGCCTGGTCGAGGGGAGAGGAGGAGAGATCACCGTCGTCTAAGGGCATGCCAGTCGACGTCGTTGCGCCATGGCGCGTTGTCTGACCGCCTGCGAGGCGTTGGGAAAGCGCGTCGACAACTCCTCCAGCGCCGCACAGGCTTCCTGCTTGTTGCCGAGGGCCGCCAGACTCATCGCCAGCTTCAACAGACTGTCCGGTGCCTTGGGCCGGTCGCGATAGTTCTGGTAGCCCTTGAGAAAGGCTTCGGCTGCATGGGCGTAATCCTTACGCACATAAAAGGTTTCCCCCAGCCAGTATTGCGCATTGGCCGCCAATGGATGGGTGGGGAAAGCTTTCAGGAATGCCGCGAAGGCCCGCTCGGCACCGGCGAAATCGCCCTGGCGCAGAAGGGCGAAAGCGGCATCATAGGCCTGCCGGGGATCCTGCGGCAGCTGAGCAGCCGACTCACGCGCCGGTGCAGGCTTGCCATCAGCGACCGACGAAGAAGCCGGAGACGCCTCTTGTTCTGTGCCGCTCGTTGCATCTGCGCCCGGCTGCGGACCAGCCCCACGACCACCAGCCCCAGGCTGTGCCGCCGTCGCGGCGCCGTCTCCTTCTGGCGCGGCGGAAGCTGCTCCGGCCGTTCCCGATTCCAGCTGCACCAGTCGTGTCTGAACGTCGGCAGCGAATCGCGCGAATCGTGCTTGCAGTTCAGCGAGCGCATGGTCCTGCTCCTCCATGCGACCGTTGAGCGTGGCCAGCTGTCGTTCGAGGCGTTCCATACGCACGACGAGATCGCCCAGCAGACGCGTAGCGCTCTTCGGCAATGTCACCTTCTGCTGGAGCGCGTCGAGATCCTTGCGCAGTTGAACAAGTTCGGCACGCAAATCGGCGATCTCGCCAGCGAGCTCCTTCTTGCTGGGCGCCGCCTGCGCGCCTCCCACACCCGTCATGACCCACGCCACGGCAAGAGCAAGCAGGCCGCGCCAGCGCAGCACACCCATACATCCGCTGCCGATTTTTCCGCTCATGGCCTTTGCTCCCGACCAGCCGTCGAGGCCAGGCAGCGCGCAGTCGAGCAAAAGAAGGGTCACACACCAGGCGCGATGACCTTGGTGACAGCCCGGCGATTGAGCCGCCAGACCGCTTCACCCGTGCCCAGCACCGCCGGCCGCTCTTTGCCGTAGGAGATGGTTTCGATCCGCTCGGGCGCGATACCCAGCGCGACAAGATAGTTCTTCACCGCATTGGCCCGCCGTTCACCCAGCGCCAGATTGTATTCCCGGGTGCCACGCTCGTCCGCGTGCCCCTCGATGATCACACGCACTTGCGGGTGATGCTGGAGCCATTCGGCCTGTTTTTCGAGCGTCGCGCGGGCCTCGCGTGACAGTTCGGCACTGTCAAAGGCGAAATAGACACGGGCTCCCGCACATGCGGTGAGAGCGGCCTCGTGCGGCCGGCCGGAACGCTCCTC
>CAZJPA010000240.1:0-4117 GCA_964547755.1 uncultured Sphingomonadales bacterium | reverse complement strand
CGGAGTCCAACTGGAAGGCCCGTTTCACCATCCGCCCTGACAGGTCACTGATGACAGGAACTTGAAACGTGGCCGCGACAGCTTGTCCGGAATGGACGGAATACAGAAAGAAAAACGGTCTCGATCCGCTCGGAATGCAAAACACGAGCGTCGCACTTTATCAGAGACTTCTTCCCGGCATCAGCAACGTGACGCTGCGTATTCGCTATTACGGTCTCTATGCGTGGCTCTCTGCAGTCTATGCGAAACGAATTGGCGACACCAATCCAAAGACCTGGCAGCGCTTCGTGCGGCGCGCCGAAGCTCTGTATGCCCTGACCGCGCAGCGACGCGGCGGTGAATTCGGCGTGGCGGGAATCCTGTGGGCGCAGGCTAAGCTCGCCGACCCGGATCAAAACGACATCGCTTTTGCCGACGATGCCGAACCGGGCAGCCCGACCCACTACCTGAAGCAGGCATGGGGTGCCTACGGGGCAGCTTATGCGAGCCAGCTATTCGAGGTCGGGATATTCTCCGAAGCGAAGGAGCACCTGATCCCGGTGCCGAGCCCGGAAATCGGCGAAGCCCTCGCCGCCTGTTTCGAGGCGGAGTGCGGTTCGCTCGCGGACCGTTATGTCGAGACAATCGAGCGCGGGACAGTGACACTCGACGAGCTGGAGGCCTTCGCGCCCCTCACGCCGTCCGGTATCCGCGAGGATAGCGAGGAGCGGCAGCTCTACGAGGCGCTCCTCTTTGGCAGCGCGGGCCTCGCACGGCCAGCCGATCTCGATCGCCGCAAAACACTGCTCCTAATCCTCGAGCTGGGCCGGCAACTCGGCCGCAGCCCCGACGTGACGGACATCCGCTGGGCGTTCTATGCGGGCTGCCTGCCCGACGGTACCCCACTGACTTTCACCAGCGAGCTGGACGCGCAGAGACAGCGCTGGTGGGTCTATCAGGCCAATGACCTGTCCCATATCTGCTTCGAGACGCTGCTAAAACTCGTGCTTGACGCGCTGGCACCTCATCAGGGTGGCATTCCGCTCGCACGCCTGATTGGCGACGCGGTCGTGGGCATCATGGCGGTCGCGGATATTCGTCCCGCCAGCTGGAGCGCATTTCTTGATTCGATGCCGCCCGTTCCTAATGCCGGCGCGATCGACTCGCCCACCTCGGAACGGACATTTACCGAGAGCTTGATGAGAACGGCGCGACAGGAGCAGGCATGCGCGCCTGAAACAGCATGGTCGGCCCTGCAGCTCCTGGCGATCTTGCACAACCGGGTCCGGTCGGCGGACAAGGACATCGCCGAAGAGCTGGCCGGCTTCGACGTCGGGGCCTTCCGCTCATTACTGACCGAGGTGCGGTTTCTCGAAAAACGTCTGCACGCTCCATTCGAAGAAACGGTCGCCCGGCTGATCGAAGAGCGCGTGGTACGACGCCATTTGTGGATCGCGCTGCGCAAGCTGCGCTACCAGGGAGACTACACCTTCCTGATCGAGTCTGACGAGGGCCGGGTGCGTCTGCGCGACACCGACGGGCCCGTCTTCACCAATCCCCGCCTCAGCCCGACCATAACCTTCTTGAAGGATGTGCACTTGCTGGGACCGGACGGGCTGACGCCGCTCGGAACACGCCGGATCGAGGCGGCCGCATGAAGCTTTACGAACGCTACGGAGACAGCGGCTTCCATACCTGCATCGCCACCACCTTCGGCGTCGATTTCGACGCCTACGAGAACATCGTGCTTCCCCGCCTGCGCGGCGCCGGCTGCTTCAACAACGTCCTGCTTGCCGACGGCCGCATGCTGACCTACGCGCTCGACGGCGCATCCCCTTTGCCCAGATATGCCGGCCGTCACTACACGATTGCCAGCGTTCTGGCGAAAGGCGTCTTCCATCCGAAGATCACGCTGCAGCTCGGCCGCCGCAGCGGCCGGCTCATCATCGCCTCGGCGAACATGACGGTACCCGGTCTTGCGGGAAATCTCGAACTCGCCGGTTTGATCGACTGCACGCCGGAGGATGGTGGCGAACGGCAACTCGTCGCAGCGGCCTGGCACTATCTGAACGGCGTGTTCATCAAAGACGAACAGGCGCTGGCCCATCAGCTGGAGTGGATGCGTCGCCGCACCGCTTGGCTGTTCGATACGGAACCGGCCGCGGGCCCGGTCACGCTCGCTGACGGCAAGGCAGCCTCCCTCCTGACCAGCGACACCACGAAAGGCCTTGGCGCCCGCTTCGCCGCGCTCGTTGAGGAACGCCCGGTCAACCGGCTGATCGTGTTGAGCCCATACTGGGACGAGAATCTCGTAGCCCTCAAGTTCCTGATGGAAGAACTCCAGCCACGCGAGACCATAATCCTGATCGACACCGCCAAGGCGCTATTTCCAGCCCGGGCGGCAAAAGATTTGCCTAACGCCGCCATCTTCGATTTAGAGGAATTCGGGAAGAAGCGCTTCATCCACGCAAAGGCGATCATCGCTGAGACCGGCGCGGCCGATCACGTGCTCTACGGCAGCGCCAACTGCGCGGCCGCCGCACTCGGCACGCAGAGCTTCGCAGGCACGAACGCGGAAGCCTGCCTCTATCGCCGCCTCCTGCCAAACACACTCCTGGAATCCCTCGGCCTCGCAAACATCATCGCCACCGCCAGCCCTCTCCCTCCGGCTGCGCTGCCGGCATTCAGGACTGATGAGGAACTTCCCCTGGCTGACGCCGCGAGGCGCTCGCCCGGCCGCTTTGAGTGTATGTTCGACACGCTCGTCTGGTGGCCGCCGGCCTCCATCGACCCTAATCCAGCCATCGAGCTCCTCGACCCGAACGGCCAGCTACTGCCCGCCAGGTTGACGGTCATACCGAGCGGCGCAGAAAACCGCCGCCGCTTTCAAATCTCTGGGACAGCGGAACGTCCCGCTTTCGCGCGCCTCCGCTTCGCCGACGGCACCGCATCGGCGCCGACGGTGGTCATGGTGGTCGACGCGCTCCGTGAGACCGTCCGCGAAGCGCGCAGCAAGCGCGCGGAATCGGCCGCCCTGCAGCTGTCCGAAGAGACAGAAGAAGGGCTTTGGCTGTGGGAGGTGCTGAACGAGCTGGAGACGGCGGAAGCCGCACTGGACCGGCAGGACGATCCGGGCACCCGCCGCACCCACCAAAGTGCCGATGACACTGAAAACGCAGAAGGATTCCGCACACTCGCTTACGAACAATTCATCGCCGGCCGCCGCATCCGCTCTGATGAGACCGGCACCACGCGCAACAGCCTGGCGGGAAGCGAACTTTCGCTTGTCCGCAACTTCCTGAACCGGGTCTTGTCAATCGGCGAAGACTGCATGCAAGACACCGACGATGCAGCAATTGAAGGCCTCGACCTCGGTGATGAGACGGCCGACGCCGCGCAAGCTATGGAAGGCGGCGAAGAGTTTGCCGCCCCATCCGAACCAGATGCCAGCGCCCCGGCCGACGAAGAAGCGGAAGCCCGGAAAGCGGCACGTGAAAAAGTGACGCGCGAACAGATCGTGCAGGCCGTCCAGCGCTTCAACGAACGTATTCGCGAGAAGGCAGAAGCCGGCCAGATCACTCCATTCGACGTGCTGCGCCTGCGGGTGATCCTGACGATCGCCGCGGCGGCCGGCCAACCCACCGCAAAAGCCCACACTCACCTGACATCATTGCAGGTCCTGCCCCTCGATAATAGTGAGGAGGGCTGGCCGAAGCTGATGGGCCGCCTCCTGTTCACCTTCTTTGGCGGTAAAAAGCCCGCGATCCGCCAGTTGGCCCTTAAAGAGATCTATGACCAGATCCCTGACGACATTCTCGAATGCTGGGCCACTGCCCTCTGGGCATCTCAGGCGTGCATGATCGCAGCAACAGCGCACAACCCCCTGCAGCAAAGCATTCTGCCGGCTCTTACCCGCTTGACGCAGCAGATCTATGCGCAGACCGGCCTGCGCCCTGACGAGCTCAAGAGCGACCGCATCACAGCCGTCTTCGACAAGCTCAATGCCCGCTTCGCCAACCGGCTGGGCCTGCCTCCTGACCAGATCGAAGAAGGCCACACCCGCACTATCAAGAAAGTGAAATCCCCCGTACTGACGGAATAGATTGGTAAAGCACACGACTGTACACCATATACGTTT
>CAZJPA010000239.1:0-4149 GCA_964547755.1 uncultured Sphingomonadales bacterium | reverse complement strand
GGCGTGTCTGCCGGCTGGGTTCGCCGGTCAAGCCGGCGAACGACGATTCGGTGATCAGTGATCGGCTACCAGTGATCAGCAACCCGTGCAGCGCATGACGCAGAAAGGATGTCGGCGAGTGATGCAAAGAGGAGGATACGGCCGTTTGGGTTTGCTCCATCTCTCAGCGATCGCCGATTCGGTGATCAGTGATCGGCTCCCAGTGATCAGCAATTCCTGCGGCGAGGGACGTGGAGGGGGAAGATCGGCGCACGACAAAAAGAGACAAAAAGAAAGGCATCAGCCGTCTTTCCATCTCCCATGACCGATAGGCGATCACTGAACCATCATCCCCTCCTTCTTTCCGAGATACTGCGGGGTGAACATTCGGCTTTCTATCTTGGCCCTTGCATTTGTGCATCGGGTGGCCCATCTCGCGCCACGCGGAAGCAATGCATTATCGTCCGGTGGGCTGCGGCCGTTATCGGACGACCACCGGCACAAGAGGATTGACACGGATGAGACCGAAGGTCGCCATCGTCGGACGCGCGAATGTGGGCAAGTCCACCCTGTTCAACAGGCTGGTGGGACGGCGTGCCGCGCTCGTCGATCCCACCCCCGGCGTCACCCGGGACTGGCGGGCGGAAGAGGCGCGGCTCAGCGATCTTGCCTTCACCTTGATTGACACCGCAGGCCTCGCCGACGGCGGCCCGGATGAGCTCACCGGCCGACTGGCCGCAATGACGCGCCGCGCGGCCGAGGAAGCAGACGTGGTGCTCTTCCTCGTCGATGCCCGGGATGGTCTGCACCCCTACGACAGCGAGATCGCAGATTGGCTGCGGCGGATAGACAAGCCGGTGATCCTGCTCGCCAATAAGGCCGAAGGGCGACTGGCGGCATTCGGGGCGATGGAAGCACATGCGCTGGGCCTTGGCGATCCGATCCCGATCTCGGCCGCCCATGGTGACGGGCTTGCGCTGCTCTACGAGGCACTCGCCCCTCATGTGCCGCAAGCAGGTGATGAACAAGAAGAGAGGGATTCACCGGCATCCCCAGACGCCGGCAAGAATGACGAGACAACCGAGGACAAGGATGCGGAAGACACGCTGCCGGCGGCCGCGGCGCATCTGCGCGAGGGAGACATCGCGTTCGATTTCACCGCCGCGCCGGAAGCCGAAGGCATCGAGGAGCGCCCGTTGCGGCTGGCGGTGATCGGACGGCCGAATGTCGGCAAATCCACCCTCGTCAACCGCCTGTTGGGCGAAGAGCGCATGCTCACCGGCCCTGAACCGGGTCTGACCCGGGAACCCATCGCCCATGATCTGGAATGGGAGGGACATGCCTTCGTCTTGATCGATACGGCGGGTCTGAGACGGCCGGCCAAGGTGGAGTCGGGTCTTGAGCGCCGTTCCACCGGTGCCAGTCTCGACACATTGCGCCGGGCGGACGTCGCTCTGTTGCTCATCGATGCTCGCGAAGGCGTCACCCATCAGGATCTGCGCCTGGCCGAACGGATCGTGGAGGCCGGACGAGCGGCGGTGATCGGACTGAACAAATGGGATGCGGTCACCGATCGGCTGACGTGTGAACGGGCCCTGAAGGAGCGGCTGGAGGCCCGGTTGCCGGCGCTCAAAGGTGTGCCGATTCTCCCTCTCTCGGGCCTGGAGGGGCGTGGCCTGGGACGCCTATTGGCTGCGGCCGAGGACGCCTTCGCACGCTGGAGCGCCCGCATTCCAACACCTATACTCAATCGCTTTTTGCAGAATGTGGTGATGGATCACCCTCCCCCGGCCTGGCATGGCCGTCCGACCAAGATCCGCTTCGCAGCCCAAGTCCGCACGCGCCCACCTGGTTTTGCCCTGTTCGTCAACCACCCCAAGGCGCTCACAGAGGGCTACCAACGCTATCTCGCCAATGCCCTGCGTCGGCAGTTCGACCTGGGCGGCGTGCCGATCCGCTTTTACCTGCGCAAGTCGACCAATCCATACGCAACGGGCCGGCGCACGAAGCGGCAGCGACTCGAAAAGGCCGGCAAGCTCGGAACCCGCCGCAAGTCGCATCGCCGCTTACGTTGACCCGCAAGCAGGCCGGAACGCGGATCGCGGAGGCATCAGAGCAGGGCCTGCGTCAAGATCTGTCTTGACGCCGCCACCAATCGAGAAGAAGGCCAAGCAGGATCCCCACCCCGCCGCCGATGAGTGCGCCAGGCGCGGGACTGGCAAATTCGAAGCCGCCGATCGCCCCTCCCGCCACGAGTCCAATGGCCATGAGAATGCCGATGGCGCTAGTCGTTGGCGGCCGGTTGGGACTTTCATATCTGTTCATGATCGGCTCCGCCTCCGTCTTGCATGTGAACCTGTGACCGCCGCGATAGCGCTCACGGTCATGCATGACAAGTCGGCATGCTTGCCAAGGCCGGAAGAGCGGAGTAGGGAAGATGGGAATGCTGCAGCGCAGCACAACGAGGGAGAGCGATCATGACGACAGAGAAGGATCCGATTGTCATCGTCGGTGCGGCCCGAACCCCGATGGGCGGCCTTCTGGGCGAGCTGGCACCGCTACAGGCCTGGGAGCTGGGCGCGGCGGCCATCCGGGCGGCCCTGGAGCGCGCACAACTGTCGCCGGAGGATGTCGACGAGACGATCATGGGCTGCGTGCTGCCGGCCGGCCAGGGACAGGCCCCGGCACGCCAGGCCTCCAAGGCGGCCGGCATCCCTGACAAGACGGGCGCAGTCACCGTCAACAAGATGTGCGGCTCGGGCATGAAGACGGTGATGATCGGTCACGACTCGATCCTCGCAGGCACGAACCGCATCGTGGTCGCCGGCGGCATGGAAAGCATGACGAATGCGCCCTATCTCCTGCCGAAGGCGCGGGCCGGCTATCGGCTCGGCCATGCCGAAGTCAAAGATCACATGTTCCTCGACGGGCTCGAAGATGCCTATGACCGCGGCAAGCTGATGGGCGTATTCGCCGAGAACACGGCCCGCCATTACCAGTTCACCCGCGAACAGCAGGATGCCTACGCCATCGAAAGCCTGAAACGTGCGCGCAAGGCCAGTGAAGACGGCAGTTTTGCGGCGGAGATCGTCCCAGTCACCGTGAAGACCCGCAAAGGCGAGGTCGAAGTCGCCGTCGATGAACAACCACGCAAGGCCAAGCCTGAGAAGATCCCGCAGCTCAAACCCGCCTTCGCCAAGGACGGCACAGTCACCGCCGCCAATGCCTCCTCCATTTCCGACGGGGCCGCGGCGCTGATCTTGATGCGCCGATCAGAGGCCGAGCGCCACGGCTTGCCTGTGCTGGCTGAGATCCGGGCGCATGCCACGCATTCGCAGGAGCCCGAGTGGTTCACCACCGCGCCGGTGGGTGCTATCCGCAAGGTGTTGGAGAAGGCGGGCTGGGACAAGGACGACGTCGATCTCTACGAGATCAACGAGGCCTTTGCGGTGGTCACGATGGCCGCCATGAAGGAGCTCGGGCTGCCGCATGAAAAGGTCAACATCTACGGCGGCGCCTGCGCACTGGGCCATCCCATCGGCGCCTCGGGGGCGCGGATCATCGTGACCCTGCTCAACGCCTTGCAACGCACCGGCGGCCGACGCGGGGTGGCGTCCCTGTGCATCGGCGGCGGCGAGGCGACCGCCGTAGCGGTCGAGCTGGCGGCGTAAAGGAGCATGACGAGCAAGCCTGTTTGTCTCTACCGGCCAAGCGTGATGCCGGACAGGCGGTCATGATGTAACATTCAGAAACGCCATTACAGCTATTGCTTGCAGAAAGCCCGCGCCCACAAGTGGCTGCGGGCTTTCTACATGGCTATTGCGGAATAAAAAGGAGCCGATCAGCGTATGGGAATACATGAATTATTAACAATTTGAGCATTTCATCAGGGAAACAAAATGCCAGATCGCGCGCAAAGGGGACAGGCGAACGGGCTGAGAGGCCTCCCGCACGCAGCGGAATTTCTCGGCGACAGCGACAGTGTGAGGTGAACCATGAGCACGCTCAAAGCCATTTTCCAGCGCCTTTCTTCCTGGAAGATTTCGGCCAAGCTGTTTCTCGTCTTCGGCGTTTTGAGCCTGGCGTTTCTCGTCCTCGCCATATCCACGGAAACGGTTTTTATTAAAACTCATTACTCCCGTACCATCTATGGCGACTACGTAATACTTG
>CAZJPA010000238.1:0-4180 GCA_964547755.1 uncultured Sphingomonadales bacterium | reverse complement strand
TCACAGTTCCCGTCGCAGCACGCTTGCATACGTAAAGCTCGTCATCCCCAACATTAAGTTCGCGGATGACGACGGGAGAATGCGTGGTCGCGAAAATCTGCTGCCCGGCGTTCCTTAGCCTGTAGAGCAGGCCCCGGATGCGATGCGGCTCCAGGCCAAGCTCGATTTCATCGATCAGGGAAATGTTCTTGCCGCCGTGCAGCTTCATCTGCATGGCGGTGGCAATGAGTTTTTTCGAGCCGCTGCCCTTGTTGCGCAGCGGAACCTGATTTTCATGCAGCGAAAGCGCGCCGGCGCCGACGGCTTGGCGCTGGATGTCGATGCGGGGGGAGAGCGCCGTGAGCATCACGCCTGCATTTTGGGATTCCTGCCGGATCGTATCGGCAACGCTCTGGCATTCGGCGACGCCCTCATGCGCCGAGATGTCAGTTTGCCGCATGCCGCGCGCCAGCTCGGACAGGACTGCACTGAGATTGCCTTCGCGGTCCGCGCTCAGGCGCGTAAGAATGGTGTTACGGCCCCAGGTAAAATGATAATCCGCAAAAATGTCGAGGCGGCTTAGGCCAAGCGCGGCGCGGTCGCTGGCATAGAGCGGTTTTCGCTCTATCCCCTCGCCTTCGTCGCGTCCTTTGACGATAAACCATTTGGGCTCAAGGCTCTTGTCCACGCGCAGGGATACCGACACGGCAACCTGCCGTTCCGAAGGGGGTTCGGGCAGCGGGCCGGTTTCGTCAAAGCCGCATTTGTACTGGGCGAAAGCTTTCTCCTGGAAAAACTTGCGGATGTCCGGCTGCGTTTCATCCCAGTCTGAAAGCGTGACCTGAATCACGATGTCCTGATCGACCTGCTGATTGAAAAAATCCGAATCATCGAGCGAGAGGGCCGTGCGGGGCGAGAGCGCATAATCGAGTGCTGTCAGGATCGTGGTCTTGCAGGTGTCTCCCGCTCCGATGATGCAATTGAAGTCCCCCTTCACTTGCCACGAAAGGGTCTTAATCCCGCGGAAGTTCCTGATTTCGATGTGCTTGATTCGCAAAGGTTAGCCTTTCCGGCGGGCTCTCATGTTCCGCCCCTCTCTTCCAGTCGTCACGTTTCCCAAGGCTTGCGCGGCGGACTGAACTGGTCGATCGCCTGCGTGGGCGAAACGTCGGCCCGGTAATAGCCGGGCTTCCATCCGCTTGCCGCGGCTTCGGCGTACTCGATCTGGCAGACGACGTGCCGGTAATCGGCGATGCCGCCAAGCCGGGAGGACTGGTCGCCGAAGCGGGGCGTGCGCTCAGGGCCGGAGAGAAAATCGTCCGCGGTCAGACCAAGGGTCTCGATGCATGTTTTTGGCGGCAGCTCGTAGGCCGGGTCGCCTCTTGTCGGTTCCGGGCCTTCGCGGACAAACCGGACTTTGACCATTGTCACGATCCCTCCTGATGTTCGCGGCTGAGAGCTTCAAGGTCCGCGGGCCGAAGCCGGTAGCGTATGACATTGCCCTCATGCAGGCCGCGGAATTCCTGCCCGACGTAATTCACCACCTTCTCGCGGTCCTCTTCGGGGATGCCGTCCTCGGCAGCCATGGCCGTGATCCTCTCAGGCTTGAATTCCTTCCATTCGAGCACGCAGCGGCGCACAGCCTTGCGCACGAAATCCCGGTATGCCAGCGCCGCCTTCTCCGGGCTTTCGACTTCGGCGCGCAACACCCGGTAATTCTCGGCCGAGGCCAGATAGGCGTCGATATAAGCCTCGCGCAGCAAGGAAACGTTGTTTAGCTCGTAGATGCCGATCAGGCCGTCGATATAGGTGCTATCGTCCATTGTCAGAAACGACATCGGCGCAAGATCGGCCTTTAGAAGCGGGATGTTCGAGGCAATACGCGAGGTCCGCTTGTTGATATCGGCGAAAGCCTGCAAATACGGGATGTGAACGAGAAGAAAGAAGGATTGCTCAAACGGATCGGCGATCGCCGCGGCCTTGCCTATCAGGATTTCAAACTCTTCCTGTATCTCATATTGATCGCCAAGCGGCCTGTAGCTCGAATGCGTGATGCCGACAGGCATGCAGCGCAGCCGTCCCGCCATGGCGGGATCGGCAAGAAGGCCGTCGGCAAGCAAGGCGTGAATGCTGAACATATCCGGCCGGCTGATGCTTATGTCATCGAGATGATCGACGACATACTGTATCGCTTCCTTGTGGTTGAGGATCATCAGCGCTTCCTTACGATCCTTGCCGGCCGCCTCTTCCCCGAAGCGGATCAGCCGTTCGGTCTGAAGGATATCGTAGGTGTTCCCTTCCATGCGCGATGACGCCCAGGAGAGATCCACCAACAGCCGTTCAAGGATGCGCCGCGCGTAGGTCCCTGCCGGAAGCGGCGCCCCGGTGGGCGTGCCGGCCTCATGCAGGCGCTGCCGGTCCGCCGCGGCGATGTAGAAGGTCTTGTTCGGGATATAGCGGTCGAGAAACGCCTTGTTGTAGGAAACCGGCCTACGGCGGTTATAGGGTGTTTGCAGATGCGCGCGCAGCACGGCCGTGCCGGCCAAGCTGTAGCCGGTGGCGCGAGCCTTGCCCGAAACCTCCAGCCGGCCTTCATCGACAAGCCGCTTGAGGGCCCGCCAGACCGTTGGCGGACTGACATCGGGCGCGACATGACGGCGGACATCCTCCCGGCCGGCGCCGGGGTGATCCGCAATGTAGTCGAGTATGGCTTGGTCCGTGAGCGACATGAAACGATCCGTACATCCTGCGAAACGATTATGTATTTAAAATATATAGGGATTTCCGGCTCGTCAAGATATCGTTTCACGACTTTTGAAACGATATGGCTGCCACCGTTGTCTGCAACGATAACCAGCCGGGATGAAACGTTTAAGCTATTGATCTGCTTATGATATCCTGTCGCAATACAGCATCGTTTCATCGAAAATGAAACGATATGAGAGATGGCCCGTGTCCATGGCCGGGCGTCAGGGTGATCGGCAGGGATCAGGCGGCCGCAGGGGCGCTCTCGTTGAGCGCATCGAGGACGCGGCGCTGCCGGCCCAGCCACTCTGTCCAAGCCCTCAGGAACGCACCAAAAGCCTCTTCGTGGACGCGCAGGATATTCAGGCCGGTGATCTGCCCGTCCCTTGTGCGCGCACTGACAAAGGCGAACATGGCCGCCTGGGCGGCGCTGTTGCGCCCATATTCATCGAGATAGGTGACGCCGCCATGGGCGAGCGCATTGCGCAGATCAAGCAGCACGCGGCGCGCCGAGGCGTTGCGGGCGTCCTCGAAAGCTTCCGGCGCGGAAAGCGCTGCGAGAAGCTCGTCGGGCCACTCGCCGGCGATGTTAAAGGGCGGATGAGCCTGCACATAGCTCCACGCACCGCCCTGGGCAAACGGAGCGTCGCCGAAGGATCGGGTGCTGCCGAGAACGCCGGCTAAGTCTCTGGCCAGGGCGGGATCGAGATCCCTGTCATCGCCGGCCTGCGCGGCGCCCGGATTGCCCGGCTTGAATATGCGTTCGACAGGCAAGACGATCATCGGTGTCGCCATGGCGAGCAAAAAGGTCGTGCGGAGTGGTCCGCCGAAGCGCGCATCGTCCGGCAGGCCCTCGTCGATCTTCGGGAGCAGGTAACGAATCAGGCTCTCGCATCGGATTACGATGTCACGGCTGTAATGATTGGGTAGACCCATTAGCGGTTTCCTGTGTGCAGGGTGGTTTCAGCAATCGGAAGCGGAGGGCATCACATTCCTCTAAAAGCTCTTCAGCCTGACGTTCTTTCATTGGCCCAGCGCCGCCTTGAGCGCACGATTAAAGCGGCGTCCTGAAACCGCTTCCGGCGCACCGCGCGCCTCTCCTTTTTCGATCAACGTACGGCGCTCCCGCACCGTCCGCCGCGCGATCTGCGCATATTGATCGACCTGGCGGAGTTGCGTCAGGTAAGGCCATTTGCGCAAATAGCTGGGGACGTCGCTATGATCATAGCTAAACGTGGCCATCGGCATGTCGCGCTCACTGGCTACCCCGATTTCCCACGGCACCCACCAGCTCAGGATCGTTTTCCCGGTCACGATCGCCATGAGGCCGTTACAGCGCCGCATAGTGTTGCGTAGATAGTCGGCCAAGTCCGGTCCCTCCGTGGCATCCGGATCGAAGCTATCTAGATAAACGTCGATCTCATTGACCCTCAGGCGACGCGCCACCGCCGTAGCG
>CAZJPA010000237.1:0-4181 GCA_964547755.1 uncultured Sphingomonadales bacterium | reverse complement strand
GGCATATTCGGGCGTCTTGCGCAGACGCTCAAGGCCGGCAAGCGCTTCGGCGACTGGTTGATCGCAGAAGGCCTGGTCAAGGCCAAGGATCCTGCCGCCGCCGAAGAGGAATTCGAGACCGCCTGGTGCACCGCCCAGGGCTGGAGTCGCTAGGGCGGAAAGCCGGATTCAGGCCGTCGGCCCAGCCGGCTGGCAAAGAGCGGTGGATGCGCAAGGCTCGGGTGCGGCGGATCTGGAGGGCGATCTCCCAAGCAGGGCATGTCGCATCGCAGCCCCGATGACCGCCGCGCAAAGAGCGTTCGCACGAGAGCGTTCTCACGCCGGCAAATGAATGGCTGCGCCCATCACGCAGCAAGCCGGCCGCGGCGCAGCAGCCGGCCCGGAGTCGCGCCGGTGGGCCGGTCGTCGCGGATGATCACGACACCGGATTTGACGGTGGCGATGTAGCCTTCTGCCTCTTGATAGAGGCGGCGGCCGCCGGCCGGCAGGTCGCGGCGGATCTCGGGACGCTTGAGGCGCAGGCGCGCGAAATCGATGACATTGATGTCGGCGCGCTTGCCGATGGCGATCTCTCCGCGGTCGTCGAGACCCATGTAGCGCGCATTGGCTTGCGTCTGGCGTTGGATCACCCATTCGAGCGGCAGCTTCGCTCCGCGCCGGCGGTCGCGCGCCCAGTGGGTGAGCATGAAGGTCGGAAAGCTCGCATCGCATACGGTGCCCACATGCGCGCCGCCGTCGGACAGCGCCGGCAGGGCCGCCGGATGGGTCAACATGACACGCAAGTCCTCGAGATCGCCGCGCGCATAGTTGTAGATGGGAAAGTAGATGAGCTGGTGACCGTCCTCCTCCAGCATCGCATCCAGGATCACCTCCATCACCGATACACCGCGCCGGCGGGCTTCGGCGGCGAGCGAGGCCTCCATGGGCGGCTCATAGTCCGGCGGATCGCCGAGACGGAAAAAACGGGCCGCGAAGCTGTCCAGATTCTGGATCACGATGTCAGCCAGCGGCGGCACGGGACTGCCCGGGCCGGACAGTCGGCGCGGCTCTTGTGTCAGAAGCCGTCGGCGGAAAGCGGGATCCCGAAGCCGCCTGACCTGCTCGGCATGGGGCAGCTGTGCGATTTCGTCAAAGGCAGGCAGCGCCATCAGCGGGTTCAATGTCGTCTCGAGGCCGAAAAAGACGCCGATGCCCCGCGCGCCGACCTGGACATGCATGACGGCGCCGCGCGCATTGGCCGCTTCGACGCGGGCGAGAATGCGTTTCCACTGATCGGGCGCGAGATCGCGCTGGTTGAGCGACAGGCTGACGGGGCGGCCCGAGACGGCGGCCATGTGGTCGACGAGATCGAATTCCGGGTCGAAGGCTTCAGGTCCATCGGCGAGCCGAAAGTCCGAAACCACCTGGATCAGCCCACCGCCGTCGCGCGCCCCCAGGGCGAGGGCGGCGAGTTCCGCCCGATCGGCATCACGGGCCGGGGTGTCGGCGCCGCTGGCGGTCTTGTGGACATCGGTGCGGCCGGTGGAGACACCGAAGGCGCCGGCCATGATCGCATCCGCCACGATCCGACGCATCGCCTGGAGCTCGTCCGCACGCGCCTTCTCGCCGGCCGCGCCGCGCGCCCCCATCACATAAAGGCGCACCGGATCATGGGCGATCTGGGTGGCGACATCGATGGCGCGCGGCTGGGCTTCCAGCGCGTCCAGATACGTGGCGAAGCTTTCCCAGTTGAAGGGCACGCCTTCGGCCAACGCCACGCCCGGAATCTCCTCGACCCCTTCCATTAACGCGATCAGTTCGTCTTGATCGCCGGGCCTGAGTGGGGCGAAACCGACACCGCAATTGCCGGTGACCACGGTCGTCACCCCATGGCGCGAGCTGGGACCAAGCTCCGGATCCCAACAGGCCTGGCCGTCGTAATGGGTATGAATGTCGACGAAGCCGGGCGTAACAATCGCCCCGTCCGCCTCGATCACCTCGGCGCCTTCTGCGCGCAGTCGGCCGATTTCAGCGATGACGCCATCGCGGATGCCGATGTCGGCCCGGTAGGGCTGTGCCCCCGTTCCGTCGATGATGGTGCCGCCGCGAATGACGAGATCGAGACTCATGGCTCGCCTCCCCGCTCTGTTCCAATCCAGTCGTCAGTAAAGCCCGAAAGCGACGCATGCGTGACCTCCCGATAACAGGGAGGTGGAAAACCGTGGCGCGCGGCCGGACGACCGCGGATCCCTCAGGCCGCCGAGGGCTTGGGCTCGGTGTCGAGGAACGGGTCTTCCGCCAGATTGGGACGCAGCCGGCGTGCGGCCTCATCCAACGGCAGGTCCATCCGACGGGCATAGTCTTCGAGCTGATCGCGGCCGATCTTGCCGATGCCAAAGTATCGCGCCTGGGGGTGGGCGAAATAAAAGCCGGAGACGCTGGACGCCGGCAGCATCGCCAGATTCTCGGACAGCGTCATACCCGCATTCGTCGGAGCGTCCAGGAGTCGAAAGATCGTTTCTTTTGCGGAATGATCTGGGCAGGCAGGATAGCCGGGTGCGGGGCGGATGCCGCGGTAGCGCTCCTTGATGATCTCTTCGTTGGAGAGATTCTCCTCAGGCGCATAGCCCCAGAACTCCTTGCGCACGCGCTCATGCAGGCGTTCGGCGAAGGCTTCCGCCAAGCGGTCGCCCAGCGCCTTGACGAGGACGGCTGAATAGTCGTCGCCTCTGTTTTCAAAGGCGCGGGCGCGTTCCTCGACTCCATGACCGGCGGTGACGGCGAACAGACCGAGATAGTCGGTTTTGCCGGAATCGACCGGGGCCACATAGTCGGCGAGGCAGAAATTCGGTCGGCCTTCCCGCTTGGCCATCTGCTGACGCAGGAAGGGAATGCGGGCCAGGACCGTGCGGCGATCCACATCCGCATACAGCAGGACGTCGTCGCCCTCGGCATTCGCCGGCCAGAAACCGATCACGCCATGGGCGGTGAACCAACCTTCGCGGCAGATGCGCTCCAGCATGGCCTCGGCATCGCGGAACAAGGTGCGCGCCGCCTCGCCCAGCTTGGGATCGTCCAGGATCGCCGGATAGTTTCCGGCCAGCTCCCAGGAGCGGAAGAAGGGCGTCCAGTCGATCCGTTGGACGAGGTCGGTTATCGGATAGTTCCGCAGCATCTTGACCCCGAGCGCGCGCGGCCGCGGCGCCTCATAGGCCGTCCAGTCGATCGCCACGCGATTGGCGCGGGCGGCGGCGAGCGGGATCAGGCGCTCGGCCTTGGGGTGTTCGGCGCGGGCGGTCCTGAGCGCTGCATAGGCCTCTTTTGTTTCGTTAACGAAACGATCTCGCAGCTCATCGGAGAGCAGGGTCTGCACCACAGCGGCCGCGCGTCCGGCATCGAGCACATGCACCACCGGTCCCGAATAACAGGGATCGATCTTGAGGGCCGTGTGGGCCTTCGATGTCGTGGCGCCGCCGATCAGCAGCGGCAGGCGCAGCCCTTCGCGTTCCATCATCTTCGCGACCGTGACCATCTCGTCGAGAGAGGGGGTGATGAGGCCGGACAAGCCAATGATATCGACATTCTCGGCGCGCGCGGTCTCGATGATCTTTTCCGGCGGCACCATGACGCCAAGATCGATGACCGTGAAATTGTTGCAGCCGAGCACGACGCCGACGATGTTCTTCCCGATGTCGTGGACATCGCCTTTGACGGTCGCAAGCAGCACCTTGCCCTTCGGCCGGCTGTCAGCGGCCGCCTTCTTTTCCGCCTCGAGATGCGGCGTGAGCCAGGCGACCGCCTTCTTCATCACGCGGGCGGCCTTGACCACCTGAGGCAGGAACATCTTGCCCGCTCCGAACAGATCGCCGACCTTGTTCATGCCGGCCATCAGCGGCCCTTCGATGACGGCGAGCGGACTACCGATTTCTTCCAGCGCTTCGGCGACGTCATCCACGATGTAGCGATCGATTCCCTTGACGAGCGCGGTCGCGATCCGCTCGGCGACCGGCGCGTCTCGCCAGCGGTCGTCTTCCGCTTTCTGCTTATTTGTTCCGGATTCGTTACGATAGCGCTCGGCAATCTCGAGCAACCGTTCGCCCGCATCCGGCCGGCGACAGAGAATGACATCCTCCACCCGTTCGCGCAGCTCGGCCGGGATCTCGTCATAAACGACGAGCTGACCGGCGTTGACGATGCCCATG
>CAZJPA010000236.1:0-4227 GCA_964547755.1 uncultured Sphingomonadales bacterium | reverse complement strand
ACAGCGACATCATCTCCATCACCGCCTCGGCCCGGCCGCAGAACCTGTTCAACGGGAGCCAGACCCCGGTGCCGCAGGCGGTGAACGAGGACACCCCGCTGCTGTTCAACGCCGCCGGCGGCAACCGGATCAGTGTCAACGACCCCGATATCGGCGGCGGCAATCTCACGGTCACCCTGAGTGTCGCCAATGGTATCCTCACCCTGGGTGGCACGACCGGGATCACCTTCACCGCCGGCGCCGACGGCAGCCCGACGATGACCATCCAGGGCACCCAGACGGACATCAATGCCGCCCTGGACGGGCTGAGCTACCAAGGCAACGCCGACTTCAACGGGGGCGATACGCTCTCCATCACCACCAGCGACGGCGTGCTCGCCGACAGCGACAGCCTCGGCATCACCGTGAATCCGGTGAACGACGCCCCGATCCTCGACGCAGCGAAATCTCCCCAGCTCGACCCAATCCCGCAGGATTCCGGGGGGCCGACGGGGGCGGTCGGCACCCTGGTCTCCGCGCTGGTGGACACCGCCGGCCCGCTCGCAAACGTCAGTGACCCCGACGGGCCTGCGCTCGGCATCGCCGTGACCGCCGTGGACGCGAGCAACGGGAGCTGGTTCTACTCGTTGGACAGCCTCACCTGGAATTTGCTGGGCAGCCCCACCGCCGCCTCCGCCCGCCTGCTGGCGGCCGATGCCAACACCCGGATCTATTTCCAGCCGAACCCCGGCTTCAACGGTAACCTCGCCAACGCAATCACCTTCCGGGCCTGGGACGGGAGCGGGGGCGGCAACGGTTCCCTGTTCGACACCACCAGCAATGGCGGGAGCACGCCGGTGAGCGCCGCGACCGACGTTGCCACTCTCACCGTCACGGCCAGCGGCCCGGTCAGCGGCCTCCTTCTGGAAACCTCATCCCTGGACGGGAACAACGGCTTCGACGTGGTGGACGATGCCGGGGGCGCCCTGGGCACCGTGGTGGCGGGGGGCGGCGATGTCAACGGCGACGGTCTGGCGGACGTGCTGATGCTCGCCCCCACCCATGCGCTGCCGGGCGGAAAGTTCGGCATGGCCTATCTGGTCAACGGCGACCTGGTCAATGGCGCCCTGGACAACGGCAACCTCTCTGTCTCCCTCAACGGCACCAACGGGGCCGCGCTCCAGTTCGGCAAGGTCTCCTCGGGCATCAGCTACAATCTCACAATCGCGGGGGATTTCAACAACGACGGTCTGAGCGACCTCCTGCTCAGCTCGTTGAACGAGCCGACCACCGGCGAGGAATATCTGATCTTCGGCACTGCGACCACGGCCACCCTCCACGGCCTGGACGTGAACGCCCTCGACGGCAGCAACGGCGGCATCAAGCTCACAGGCGCCTTCAACAACGAACTGCTCGGAAAGGGGCTGGCGGGCCGCATCGACTTCAACGGCGACGGCTACGACGACCTGGTGATCGGCGCCCCCGGCCCCGTTTCGACCTCCAGGGGCAGTGTCTATGTGGTCTATGGTCACGGCGGAGCCCAGGGCAACATGACCCTCTCCGCCACCGCCCTGGACGGCAGCAACGGCTTCGAGATCCGCGGCGGCATCGGGCAGGACACCAACCTCGGCACCACCCTCGACTCCGTGGGCGACGTCGATGGCGACGGCTACGGCGACCTCCTGGTACGTTCCGCCAACGCCGCCTTCCTGGTCTTCGGGCGGCCCGATCCCGCCAGCCTGGACGGCTTCGACGTGACCGGATTCAACGGCGGCAACGGCGGTGCCCGCATCCCGGCCCCGGGGGGCAGCTTCGACGCCGCCACCAGCGTTACCGGGATCGGGGACATAAACGGCGACGGCCTGGCCGATTTCGCCATCGGCGACCCGGCCGGCAAGCAGGTATTCGTCATCCTCGGCAATGCCAGCCGCGTCGCCTTCCACGGCCTGGACATCACCACCCTCGACGGCAGCAACGGAGGATTCAGGCTCACCGTGTCGAACGGCACCATCGACTCGGTGAGCGCGGCCGGAGACTTCAACGGAGACGGCTACGACGACCTGCTGGTCGGCGACACCGGCGCCCGCGTCGGCAGCGTGCAGGCCGGCCAGGCCTACCTGATCTATGGCCACGGCGGTTCCACCTTCACCGATCTGCAGGGGCTGGTCCTGGATACCGGCCTGGACGGCAACAACGGCTTCCACCTGGACGGCCAGGGATTCAATTCCGGCACCGGGGCCTCCGTGGCCGCGGCCGGGGACATGAACGGTGACGGCTTCGACGACCTCTTGATCGGAGCCCCCTACCAACCCGGATTCTCCCCCTCGCCGACGGGCAACGGCTTCGTCGTTTACGGGGCGGATTACCGCAACGAGATCCCGGCGGGAAATGAGGGAGGAGCGGGCAACGACACCCTCCTCGGCACCGCGGCGGCGGAGAGCCTGATCGGCGGGCAGGGCGCCGACCTGCTGGACGGCGCCGGCGGCAGCGACGTGCTGCGTGGGGGAGCGGGCGACGACACCCTGGTCTATGACCCGCTGGACCGCCGCGTCGATGGTGGCGGCGGCAACGACACCCTGCGCATCGACGGCAGCGGGGTGACGCTGGACTTCACCGCCATCCCGAACAACCGGATCACCGGCGTCGAGACCATCGACCTGACCGGGAGCGGCAACAACACCTTGAAACTGGACCTGCGCGACCTGCTGGACCTGTCCGACAGCGGCAACACCCTGACCGTGCACGGTAATGCGGGGGATACGGTGATCGCGGGCGGTGGCTGGACAGACGGCGGGGTGAGCGGCGGGGTCCACACCTGGACCCTGCAGGGAGCGACCCTGCTGGTGGACGACACCCTCACCCAGAACATCGTCTGAGCCGCGCGTGCCCCTGTCGGGGTCGAAGCCGGCACCAAAAAAAGGCGGCCCCCAAGGGGGCCGCCTTTCCGCTGCGACGGTGAGCGTCGGCCGGATCAGGCGCGGCGACGCAGCCTGCGCCCCGCGCCCAGCCCGAAGAGCCCCATGCCGAGCAGGCCGAGGGTGGCCGGCTCGGGAATGTCGATGGGCCCGACATTCGAGGAGGCCGTGGTCTGTACCTGAACCATGCAGATTCCGCTCAGCAAAAGCGGGCAGTCTCCATTCATCGAGCCACCGTAATCGGGCGCGATGCCGGCGACCAGGTTGGAGGGCTTGACATCCTTCATCGGCGCCGAGAGGTCGCCGGTGAAGCTGACGTCGAAGTCCATGAAGATGCTCCCCAGCGGTCCGGCCGGAAAGCCGGTGACGAAGAAGTTGGCGTCATAGGAATCGGCGATGATCCCCAGTGCCAGCGATCCGGTGATGCCGCGCGTGTGGATGTTGTTGAGGTCGGCATTGAGCCCGGCGGTCAGGGCGCCGCCGTCGGTCTGATCCAGGAGCCCCTTGTCGGAGCTGCCGATATTGATGCTGCCGTTGTTGTCGATCGGCACCTGTCCGCCCGGAGCGAAGATGCTGCCGTCGAGGATCAGGGTACCGTCGTTGTAACCGGTGCCGGTGATGTCATCGGCGAAGGTCGCGGTATTGTTGTCGTACCACATCCTGAAATAGCTGTCGGGCGATCCGGCCACCGTGAAGGCGAGGTGCCTGGCGTCTGGATCGGCCGTCGGGGTCAGATGGACGCGATACTCGTAGGTGAACTCGGTCCCCGCCGTGGGAGCGCCAGAGAGTGCCGCATCCACCATCTTCAGGGAGGAGAGTGTACCCTGGCCGACCACGATCACATCGGTGCCCGTGGCCAGCGCGCCCTCGGGCCCATAGAGATTGGTGAACAGGGTGTTACCCGCGTTCCAGGTGAAGCCGTTGATGAAATCGGCCTTGTTGCCGGTGCCGTTGCGGTCGAACCAGACCGGGCTGGCGAGGGCGGTGGCAGCCGACAGCGCCAGGGCGCCACCGATCGCGAGTCTGAGGTGCTTGTTCATTGCATGTGTCTCCTTGACCGTTGTGTGCTGTAACAAACTTTCGGGATCCGGCGCCGGCCCTGTTGCTGCGACCGGCATTCCCTCGTCGCCATAACCTGAAGCACATCGCGTGCCATATCAGGAAAACATACAAAAAAACAGGAACATAAGATGCTTTCTCGGATCGTGCGGGGTACGGCAGTGGCGGCGACTGTAAAAAATCCCGACAATTTTTCCGCATGGTTCTCGTACGTCGCCCCTCCACTCCACGCTGTCGAATCAAAAACCTCGTAAAAACAGATAAATAAACGACT
>CAZJPA010000235.1:0-4232 GCA_964547755.1 uncultured Sphingomonadales bacterium | reverse complement strand
GGGCGCGTAGCTCAGCGGGAGAGCACTACGTTGACATCGTAGGGGTCGCTGGTTCGATCCCAGCCGCGCCCACCATTCCTTTCCATGACTTGTGCTGTTCTGGTCCTCGGCCCGGAATGTGGTCGGTTTTGTGCAAGTTGCACAAAACCTGTAAGGTGACAGATAGAATGATCTCAAAGGGGATGCGGGATATGGGGGGACATTCCGGAACATAACGGGACGAAAAAACCCAAGGCGCGCGGGCGGTTGGCCAAATCTGGAGGGCCGCGGCGCGCGCGTTTTGATCATTTCATGTGGCACGCAAAAATCTTGCTATTTCCCACTTTCAGCACGCGCAGCCGGAAAGCCGCAGAAATCCGTCGCGCAGATGCGACAAAAGTCGGAAATGCGAATCCATTACCAACTTTCGACACATGGCGTTCAAACGCCTTCATGGCCTTGAAAAGCGGCGCTTGAACGCATATTATAGACGTGCCACCCAGGATTCGGTGGCCTGGGGCGTCTGACAGTCGGGTGGCCGACCTGTAAGGGCGTCCAATCACCGATTGAAGAGATCGGAGGTCATCCTCCGGGCTTTTCTTTTTCGGGTTTTCCTTGCCGGCGAAAGAGAAGAGTTTCCCGTCGCCGCCGCAAGATCCTGGCGATCTCATCCCCTGTGAAAGCGGTCGCTCCGACCCACCCATTGCGCCCGATCTGGACGCCAACGATGGCGCGTCCCTTATCTCCAGCCACTCTGTAGGTCGCCAGATAGGTCTTCAGCAGGCGCTGATTTTGGGCGTCTCAAACGGATCCACCTGCAATCTTCGGAGATCATGACCGAGTCTTTGAGCCCGTCAGGGAAGACAACCGACCGGCCAAGTGCAGTGCCGCGCAGTTCTCCACCCCTCCAGCAGCAGGCAGCGATGGATCTTGACGCGATAGCGGGAATGTAGCAATACTCCCGCAACTTCCGATTCGATTTGGGGAGTTGGGGGTCATCACATGTATGGCGGAGAAGAGATTCGGGCGAAAGGCCGGTGGCCTCTGGCTGGGGCTATGCTTTTGGGAATCGTGCTGGCCGGGCTGACGGCAGGGCCGGTCGGCGCCGGCGAGACCGTCTACTATCACTACGACAGTCTGGGGCGGCTGGTGAGCGCTTGCTACGCCAATCTCGGCAAGCGCTTCCGCTATGCCTACGACGCCGGCGGCAACCGCACGAGCTGGACGGTGACGACCGCTTCCTGCTCGCCCAATACCCCTCCGGTGGCGGTGGATGATACGCGCATGGGGACTTTTCAGGTGGGGTCACCTGTACCGGTGGATGTTCTGGCCAATGATTCCGATGCCGATGGTGATGATCTGACGATTACGGCAGCCAACTGCGTCAGTTCCGGATGCAGCGTGATGATCTCGCCTGCGCCTGCCGGTACGACGCTGGGACAGACAGGCACGTCACCAAGCCTGACGGTGATCGCGACCACCAACGGCACCAAGATCGTCACCTATACCATTGCAGACGGACATGGTGGCACGGCGACGGGGACCGTCACGATCGATGGTTTTCAAGGTTCCGGAAGCTGCAACCCTGGGGGAATGATCTGCATGCCGTTTTAGTGGCTTTTGATCCCGGGAGGGGAGGAGAGGGGAATGGCAGGATTTTGCCGTCTACTGACCAGCTTGACCGAGGTCTTCTCTAGAGGATCAGCCCTGATCCTGATGGCCATGGCCGCTCCTGCGGCTGTCTGGGCCATGCCGCCGCAGCAGTATACGTTGGACAATCTGGGTGTGGATCTCGCCACGGGGGCGTTCACCACATCACAAACGGTGCTGGCCATTGGTCCGGCAGGTTCCGGCGACCAGCTGGTGCTCACCATCGAATACAATTCCCAAGAAACCCGCGACGGCCCCTTCGGCACGGGGTGGAGCCATTCGCTCGAACTGTGGGCGGAACGCCGGCCGAGCGGGGCGACGATCGTGGTCGATGTCGTCGCCGGCATGGTGAGCGCCGGCTTCACCAAATCGGGTTCCTCCTATATTCCGGACCGACGCAATGGGGCGGCTCTCGTTCCGGCGTCCTCGTCTGCGCTCGCCAATCTCACCTTCACCAGCCGCAACGGCGACGTGATCGTATTGGCACCCGACGACAACACCACTTGCGCCAGCTTCGCCAACAGCTGCCGCTATCACGCAATCACTTGGACGAAGCCCAACGGCGAGCAGCTCACCTTCGCCTATCCGCAGAGCTGGAGCGGCTCCAGCTACACCACTGGCCGGCTGTCCAGCGTCACCAGCACGCTCGGCTGGAACATCTCCTTCGGCTACAACAGCGCCGGCCACATGACCTGGGCGCAGGCGGTCAATCTGGCCGTGGACTACTGCGGCACCGTCAACGGCGCGCCCTGGTGCAACCGCTCCAACTGGCCGAAGGTGGCCTTCGCCTATACGAGCGCCGGCCAGCTGGCCAGCGTCACCGATCTGGCCGGCCAGGTCTGGCGCTTCGGCTATACGAGCACCGGTCGCATGGCCTGGCTGCGCCGTCCCGGGGACAGCAGCAACTTCCGCACCCTCACCTATGCGAGTAATGGTGCCGTGACGAATCAAACGATCACGGGGATCGGCAGCTGGACCTACAGCTATACCAGCACCACCGCCACCGTCACCGACCCCACCGGCGCCAAGACGACCGTCACCTTCGCGAACGGCCAACCCGTCTCGGTCAAGGACCCGCTGAACCGGGTCACGAGTTTCGCCTATGACGGCTTTGGGCGCCTCATCCGCCAGACCAGGCCGGAGGGCGATTCCGTGGAGCTGACATACGACAACCGCGGCAATGTCACGCGCACCCAGCGCAATCCCAAGCCGAACACCGGTCTGTCTCCCATCGTCACCACCGCCGGCTTTCGCGGCGATACGGACCCCGAATGCACGCCGGCGCCCACGCCTCTGTGCAATCAGCCATTGTGGGTGCGCGATGCCCTGGGCAAGCAGACGGACTTTGCCTACAACACCAGTGCCAAGGCGGTGGCGACCATCACGCTGCCGGCGGATGCCGCGGGTATCCGGCCGCGTCGGCGCTTTGCTTATGCGCAGTTTTGGGCCTATGTGAAGACGGCCTCCGGCGGTGTGACGGCGGCGGCTCACCCGGTCTGGCGTCTTGTCGAGACGGCCGGCTGTCCGACCGCCACCAGCTGCGCGGCCACGGCGGAGGTGAAGACGAGCTTCGGCTACGGCGCGGCTGGTGTGGGCAACAACCGCGCGCTGGTGACGGCGACAGTGGATCCGGGCGGACTCGGTCTGACGACGAGCCTGACCTATGATCGCTGGGGCAATGTCACGCGTCAGGACGGCCCGCTCGCGGGCACGGGCGACAGCGTCTATCTGCGCTACGACGGTCTGCGGCGCCTCATTGGGCAGATTGGTCCGGATCCGGACGGCTCTGGGCCGCTGCCGCGACCGGCGGTGCGGATCACCTATGATGCGAAGGGTCTGGTTGTACGGCGTGAGACGGGGCGCGTGACGGGGATCTCGGATGCGGCGTGGTCGGCCTTTGTGGCGGACCAGGCGGTTGCGTTCACCTATGACGCGGCGGGCCGCCCCGTGCGTCGGGACGTCTTGGCGGGCGGCGTATTGGAACAGGTGACGCAGACGCGTTATGATGGGGCGTCGCGGCCGGTATGCGTGGCGGTGCGGATGAACCCGGCGGTTTACGGGTCCTTGCCGGATGCGTGCAGTTTGTCGGCGTCCGGCGCGGCGGGGTTCGACCGTGTGACGCGGAACGGCTATGATGCGGCGGGGCAATTGGTATCGGTGACGGCGGCGGTGGGGTTGACGTCGGAACAGGTGACGGCGCGGATGACCTACAGTGCGAACGGTCTGGTTCGGACGGTGGCGGATGCGCGGGGCAATCTGACGAGCTTTGTGTATGACGGCTTTGATCGGCTGATCCAGCGCCGGTATCCGGACAGATGGACGGCCGGTGTATCCTCGACGAGCGATGTGGAGAGCTTTTCTTATGATGCGGCTGGTCGGGTGACGGTGCAGGTTCGGCGGGATGGCCGGGTGATATCGTTTGTGTATGACGCCTTGGGTCGGGTGATCCGTCGGGATCTGCCGGGCACGGCGAATGACGTGACGCTGTCATATGACGCCCTGGGTCGGGTGGTGACGGTGAGCCGCGGCGGGGCGACGGTGAGCTTTGCGTATGACAAGGCCTCGCGTGTGGTTCAGACGGTTCAGGCGGGTCGCAGTGTGTC
>CAZJPA010000234.1:0-4274 GCA_964547755.1 uncultured Sphingomonadales bacterium | reverse complement strand
AGCATCAGGTGACGGATTTCCCAAGGGGAAAGAACGCTGTAGTAATCGTGGTATTCGAGCTTCTTGACCTCCACGAACAGCTTCACGAATTCCAGCCCCAGCACTTCGGCCAGCTCTTCGCAATCCTCGAGCTCTTCAAGCCCTTCCAGATAGTGCAGGGGCAGGGTGCGCGTCCTTTTTTCATAGGCCGATGTGCGCAGAGGGCGTGAGGGACGAATCTGTTCGATCATCCCGAGGTAGCCGCAGGCCAGCGAGGCCGCGATGGCGAGATACGGATTGACATCGGCGCCTGCGATCCGGTTTTCCACGCGCCGGTTCTCGGGACCACTGATCGGCACGCGTAAGCCCACGGTGCGGTTTTCGCGTCCCCAATGGGTATTGACCGGCGCCGACATGCCGGGGCTGATGCGCCGGTAGGAATTCATGTAGGGAGCAAGCAGCGGCATGGCCGCCGGCAGATATTTCTGCAACCCACCAATATGATAATGAAAAATCTCGCTGTCCTCGCCGGCAGCGTCCGAGAAAAGGTTGCGGCCCGTCTCGGCATCTTCCACCGATTGGTGGATGTGCATCGAGGATCCCATATGGTCGGGATAAGGCTTGGCCATGAAGGAAGCAAACATACCATGCTTGATGGCCGCCTGGCGGATCAGGCGCTTCAGATAGAAGGATTGGTCGGCGAGAGCCAGGGGGTCGCCGTGGCGCAGATTGAACTCGAACTGTGCGGGGCCGGCCTCGTGCACCAAGGTGTCGATGGCGATCCGCTGGGTTTCGCAGAAATCATAGATATCGTCGAAGAGAACGCCGAATTCGTCCACGCCATCGATCGAAAAGGAATCGATCCCACAATCGACACGGCCCGAGCGCCCTCGCGGGACTGCCGGTGGCGCCTCAGGTTCGTCCCGGCGTGCCAGCAGGTAGAATTCGAATTCGGGCGCAACCACGGGGCGCCAGCCCCGGCGTTCGTAGAGTGAGATAACGCGTTGCAGCACCTCACGCGGATTGAACGGAACGGGCTGTCCCGTGCCATAGTAGGCGTCGCAGATCACGCAGGCGGTGGGCTCGTTCTGCCACGGCACCAGCACCAGGGTGTCGAGCTGGGGGAGCAACAGGACATCCGGCTCGGTAACCGGCACAAGGCCCTGATAGACATACTCGCCTGAGACCGTCATCGAAAAGATGCTTTCTGGCAGCCGCAACCCGCGGGTCTGGATGGATTCGATGAATTTGAGCCGCGGCATCGCCTTGCCGCGTGGGATGCCGGCGAAATCGGTGACCATGACTTCGACATCGTCTACGTCCTGGTCGATGAGCCACTGATTCACCTCCTGCAGGCGTTCTGTCGAGATCTCCGGCAGCGGGCGCGTTCGGCGCTTCCTGCGGGCATTCATGACGACGTCTCCTCTCCGGCATTCGCTTGCCGACGGGCATGGTGGCGGCTCCACACGGCCGCTCCGAAACGACGGAACAGTTCGCGGTGATGGGGGATGTCTTTGGCCTGCCACTCCGGATGCCATTGGACTCCGATGGCGAAGCTCTTGGCATTGCATACGCGCACGGCTTCGATCGTGCCGTCATCGGCCGTGGCCTCCACAGCAAGCTCCGGGGCGAGATCGCGGATACCCTGACCATGGAGCGAGTTCACCATGATCTGCGGTTCTCCCAGCCAGCGCTTGAGCAGCCCGTCGGGGTCAGCCGCACGGGATGAGCCGGCGCGTATTGCTGCGCCAGCGGAGCGGTTGGGTCTTCGCGATGATCCCACCGGCCGGGAATCTCGGCAAGCTGCTGATGCAGGCTGCCGCCCAATGCCACGTTGAGCTCTTGGAAGCCGCGGCAAATGGCGAACAGCGGCACAGCTTGTGCGATCGCCTGTCTGATCAGAGGCAGCGCCGTTGCGTCCCGCCGCGGATCCAGTTTCGTGTCGGCACGAGGCGACTCGCCCCCGTAATGGTGGGGCGCCACATTTGACAGCGCACCCGGCAGCAGCAACCCGTCCATCTGCGCGAGGAGTTTGTCGGGATCGAGCGGCTTGGGCAGGACGGGAACCAGCCAAGGCAGGGCATCGACGATATCCGTGACCGGCAGGATGTATTTTTCCCCCACACAATGGGAGAGATGCCGGCCGACCGTCTCGGCATCGCAGAGGATACCCACCACGGGACGAGATGACGGCATGGCCTTCGCGCGTTCTTCCTGTTTTGTGTGCGACCGGTCTTCGATACGCTCTGCTCTCGGCGGCTGTGCTTCGGGCAGTGTTCAGATGCCCTCCTGTCTGTCAAGCGCAAGAGGCGGGACGGGTGTGCGCGGATGCGCGAGAATTCTGTTCCGGTTCCGGGAAAGCTGTGCTAGGCGGCGGCGCTGCGCTGGTCATAGGGGGGAATGGACAGGCACGGCGGGACTCACGCCGCCGGGTCGGCCGATTGCAGGGATGACACGCGAAGGAAGGTTAAGGCCATGGACAGGACGAGCGAGCAGGGCGCCTGTGCCAAGGCGGTGGCGGCAGCTTGGATGGTGGTCGCATGGGGCGCATTTCTGCCTGCTCTCGGATATGCGCAGACGGACGAAGGGATGGCGGAAGGGGAGACGATCGAAGAGATCGTGATCACGGCTCAATACCGACGCGAATCTCTGGAAGACGTGCCGATCGCGGTGAGTGCCTATGATGCGGATTTCATGCGCACCGCCAAGCTCGACGACGTCAAGGATCTCATCGATTTCACGCCAGGGTTTGCCGGCAAGTCCAAGGACAGCTTCGTGGACACGATGTCGGTGCGCGGAATCGTCACCAATGATTTCGGCGTGGGCGGGGACCCTTCCATCGGCATCTTCAAGGACGGCGTCTATCAGGGCCGCACGGGGGCGGCCATTACCAGCTTCTACGACATGGAACGGGCCGAGGCACTGCGCGGGCCTCAGGGTTTTCTGTTCGGCCGCAACGCGATTTCGGGTGCAATTGCGCTCACGGTCAACAAGCCGGATCTGGATTCCTTCGACGCGGACGTCTTCGCCGGCTTCGGCCAGCGCGCTCATGTCGAAACGCAGGCGATGGTCAATCTGCCGCTGGGCGCAGGTTGGGCGATGCGGATCGCCGGGTATTTTTTCATTGAGGACGGCTATGTTGATAATTTCGCCGATCCCACATCGCAGGATTTGGCGGCCGTGCCGAAGCTGCGCGCGCTTGCAGCCAAGGGGCGGCGCCCCGACCTCATCAAGTCGCGCAAGCAGGCGGGGCGGTTGTCCTTCGGATACCGCGGCGAACGATTGCGCTTCAATCTCCTTGCCGAGGCCGAGCTGCGCGATCAGTCCGGCACGATCTACCGTGCGATCCAGGCCGACCCGGTGACGGAAGAGCTGGATCTCATCATCCGCGGCGATGGTCGCGACGCGGACACGGATCTCGGCGCAGGCACGCGTGATGACGGGCGCATCGTCTCGCTCACGGGCTTGTTCGATATCGATCTCGGTTTTGCGACGTTGACCAGCATCACCGGCGTGCGCAGCCACCGCTACCACTACAAGGAGGATTTCGACGGCACGCCGCTCGTCATCAACAACTACTTTCAAGATCAGCAGGGGGATTACTTCAGCCAGGAGCTCCGGCTGGTGTCCGAGACGTCCGGCGTGTTCCAGTGGTTTCTGGGTGGCTCCATCTACAAGGAGGAAATCGACGCCTATTTTGCCCAGCAGGCTGACGAGGAGCTGATGTGTCAGGCCTTCGAGGGGGTGAGCTGTGCGGAGCTGCTCGAAGGAGACTTCACGCCGAATCCGCTCGGGCTGTTTGAGACCAATGATGCGCGCGGGCGCTACAAGGGCTTTGCTCTGTATGCCGATGCGACTTGGGAGGCGCTGCCCGGGTTCGCACTCAACGCCGGCATTCGCTACACATATGACCGGAAGAATTTCGGACTCCGGATCAATCCGGTGGACAGCGATCTGGGGCCGTTCTTCGTCTTCGGATACATCACCGATCCTGCGATCAACGACGGCTTCATCACGCAGACTCGGCACTGGAGCCAGGTTACGCCCCGCTTGACCGCGCGCTGGCATATGAGCGCGGAAACGACGCTCTGGGCGAGTGTGACCAAGGGCTACAAGGCCGGTGGCTTCGGAACCTTCTCGCTCACGCTGCCCACTCCTGAGGAGCTCGGCTTCACGCCGGAAGAGATCCAGGCCTGCGCCGATGAAGACCTTGGTATCTTTTGCGTCGTCAATGATGACGGCACGGTGCCCGCGGGCACACGGCTGTCGGCCTTCGATCCGGAGAAGGTGTGGTC
>CAZJPA010000233.1:0-4274 GCA_964547755.1 uncultured Sphingomonadales bacterium | reverse complement strand
ACTTGCACCTCCAGGAGTGCGCCCGTGCCGGGCGCACTAAAAAAACGGGGCGCCAGGCCCCGTTTCTTATGGTGCGAACCACGACTTGACTTAACGTCTGCGGCGAGCCACGCCGACCAGGCCAAGGAGGCCGGAACCGAACAACCAGACGGCTGCAGGGACGGGGACAGCGGAGACGGTGTAGCTGGTCCAGGTGCCAGATACATAGTTGGGATAAAAATTATCATCGCCCGAATCGAAGGAAAAACCAACAGAGAGGAAGTATCCCAACGTACCAAATTCGGTCCGGAAATTAAACCCATCAAACGCGCCATCCAAGAATCTCAGTTTAGGCGAAGAGCCGCCAGAACTGTATTGAATGTCGTCTGTCTCAGTAAAACTTTTCGACCCAAGCACAAGGTTCAGGCTATTACCGCTACCCATAGAAAACAGAACATCTTCAGAACCAACATTAGTCAGTGCACTGTCGTCAAATGTCCCGGTTACAGTTATCAGATCACTGACGTCCAATCCGAAGCCATTACTCGTATCGGCGGAGCCAACTGTTCCAAGCAATGTAAAATCCACCAACGCAGCCTGCGCCCCGCCCGCGGTCATCGACAGCGCCAGAACCAGGGTTTGCAATATTGTTTTTAACCTGTTCACAGTATCCTCCAGAATACATCAATTGTAGTTATTCAGCGCACTTCACGGATGCACGTGATCGGCGGAAAAAACGCCTAACTGGGAGCCATTATTCACTGCGCCCGACACATTTTCCGCGGCATTGAAAAAGCTGCCGGTGAACTTTTTATCGCCATTGCTGCCAGCGAAATTTATCCCGTCGACACGACCATCGGCATGAAACCCGTTAAAACCGTTTTCTGAAGCGAATACACCATGGACTGTTTTCTCGCCAAGATCGAACTCCATCGTGACAGCGGAACCATAATCGATGACCGCACCCTGATAAACTGCAGTCACATTACCCGCAGCGAAAGTTTCCATCTGCTCGATTGTCGCTGTCTTACCGAAGACAAAAAAACCACCCGAAGAGAAGAAATCGAATTGCACAGTTGGTATCCCACCGCTATCAGACTTTGTAATTCTTGTCTGAGTCTCAGTCTGATCACTCCAAGAACCGGCTTCCGTTGCGTCAAAATCATACATCTTTTCAATTGAGGAAACTTTGGTAATGAGACTACTGCTACCAGTACTACCGTCCTCAGACATATTAGTCGTCCTAGACCTCTCAACCCCGGAGAAATACACTTCGCCACCCTCCATCTCCACCGACTCAATATCGGGAAAGTTCTCGTTACCCGTATCGAAAACCTCGAAGCGCGCAATCTGGTCACTGTCCTCTTCGCCAACAACCGCCGCTGCCGCGAAATCACCTTCCCCGTAATCGATGGGGGAAGTTTCCAGATTGAAGCGCGCGAGTACCGGGCCATTCGGGTTTTCTTCGGACAGGTCGAACCCTTCCGGAACCGAGGCAAACGTCACGCGGCCATCCTCTTCATCGGACAAGTTCGAGTACGTGGCGTAACCACATGACGAGCCGGCTTCACAAAAACCGTCAATCGCCACCGGCGGGGTAACATCTTCCTCCAGCACGTTCGGCTGAAACTCATCGGCTTCGCCCGGACGGGCATTGTTGACGGCATCCGGTGTCAAGTGCGAGACATAAGGCTCACCGCCTGCGGCCGGACTCAGCACCGCCCAGCGGCCCCACTTGTAGGCGGAATCTTCTTCCTTCTTCTGCGCCGCATTCGCGGTTGTCCCCATCCCGAGGGCCAGCGCAATACCTGCGACGACCAGTTTTTTTGTGGTGTTCATAATCTTGATGCCCCCAACTCCGAAATCGCTTCGAAACAAACTTGAATAGTATAGCTGAAGCAATGATTATGCCTGGATTGAAAACTCTTTATACGACAATAAGTTATACTGTTTTTTCAGTAGAGGGGGATGATATTCTGTAAAGTATTCCGTCAAACCACCCTGCCAATGCACCCCGGAGAAATCCGATTTATTGTTATATTTTCAATGCATTAAAGACTAATTCAGAAATGCGAACCCGGTCACACATTATCGTAAACTTTGTCGACATTCGAAGGGAAATATCGTGCAACATCCGATAAACCGGCGCGATATCAACATGCCGCCTCCACTGCATGGACTCATTCTCATACCGCGGGCGCTACTGCGTCTCTGGCACCACCTGCGTAAACCTCACATTTGCCACAATACCCGGCACAACGTCGCCGTTGGTATCAAACGCCTGGATACCGGTAACGGTCAGGTTCTGTAACCCACCGGCCACATAAAACTTGAAATCGCTGATCGAGCGGATCTGTCCGTCTGCCGCCGGGGTGATTAATGCCCGCAGGGTAGCGCCATCATCCGACCACGCCAGATTGCTGACACCGCTGATGGGACTTACCGCATACGCGCTGCCGACACCGCTATCGTGAGACATTTCCAGTTGAATCGCATCCGGCACCGTGTCGCCGCTGAACGATACCTCGTGAAAGCTTGCGCGCTCCAGCGCCGCCAGGTATTGGCGGTTAAGCCCGCCCAGATTCTCTGCACTAAGCGAATTCGGGCTCCCGACACCACCAACGATGTCCAGGCGTGATTTTGCGACTTCGCCGGATGGATCACGTATCGCCACCCAGGTGCGACCCAGCGGCAAATCAGCGGGAAGGTCGAGAAAGACTACGGTTTCCCACCAGTCCCTGACATCATCGGTATAGTTGCTTGTGTTCACCGCTGCATAGGTCCTTGCCCCGGGGGTAATGTCCTGCTGTATCCGATCCGAGACGACCATGCTGGAAATGGGATCGGGATAAAAATTGATCACGGTGCGTATGGCGTCATGATTCGGGCCGTAAACAACATCAGGGCCGCCATCCGCCGGGGGTAATCGTGACGGTGATATTGTCGCGGAAGGCATTGTTTTGCCATCCGGCGGCCAGGGCCACCGTGTCGCCGGGGCGTGCGAATTCGTGAAAGGTTTTTGTGCCTGCGCAGCCTGCGATCAGGAGACAGGCGACCAGTTGCAGTGCAACGAGTGCTTTTTTGATCTGCATAACCTCTCCTCCAGACGTTTAGAAGACGCCGTTATATAAATCACTATTTGGATCGCTCATTTCTTCTGCGCTCCAGAAACTCTTTTAACTGAAGATCGGCTTTAGCTTTTTTATCTTCGACCAACCAATCCAACCTTTCGGACTCTTCTTGAGACAGACCTTGGGTTTGAGCCTTTTCGAACAACATTTCTAATTCAGTCGCGTTCTCGTACACCGGCGTAAAACCAGTATTGACTACTCTGCTTTCTTCCCAAAATATAAGTGCCGCCAGAAACAAAAACACGGCAATAACAAGAATGGTGAATGTTTTAAATATTTTCATATATCATCTAGTTTGAGCAAAACAGCCCGCTACCAACACAAACTCGTATATCTGTTTCTCTAAACACAGGTGAATCGGCTGGGGCATTAAACTTGGTTTGACCAGTGTAGACTCTATTCGTCACCCCACTTTCATATGTAATGAATCCCTGGTCATTCCGCTGCACCAATCTTTCTTCTAAAACAACATCATATTCCGCGCCTTGTTGATAATAACGGGTACCCTGTTCGAAGGTAATATCCAACACGTCAACCAATTTTGAAACCCACCTCAAAATCTTGCCCGTCCCACTTAATTCAACTGGGTTAACAGTTAAAACAGGCCGGTATTTGAAATTACCATCACCTAAATACCCCTTTGCTGCACGTGGATTCTTATAGCTTTCTCGCTGCTCTCTATGAAGTTCGTCATTAAACAGTCTAGAGAAGGCCCCCGTAGCCGCCCCATTTGCGAACTTCCCTCCACCCAGCCTGGAAGCTGTTCCACCCACAACAGCCGCAGCAGCGGTTCGACCGATTGCATCGCCAGGCATCGTCCCTATCACCGGCGACGCAAATTGCGTAAATCCTGCACTTCGGAATCCATCCTGAAAGCTCCCGCCCTGCGCAACAGAGGATGCCCCGCCCACGGTTCCATGCGCCACAATCTTACCGAACCATAGCTGCCCTTTACCCCAAGACGCGGAACCCTGCAAACTTTTTGCGTATTTGAAAAAGCTGCCTACGCCATAGAAGGCCGCTGCCGTGACGGCACCGATTGCCGCCCCTTTTAGACTGCCCGTTGCGATAAAGCCACCCACAAAGCCACCGGCGGCCGCACCAAATACGCCACTGCCGGTCAGAATAGCGGCATACCCAAAGGTTGTCAGTTTTCACCCCTAT
>CAZJPA010000232.1:0-4291 GCA_964547755.1 uncultured Sphingomonadales bacterium | reverse complement strand
GAAGAAGCCATGCGTGGCGCGGCGCAGGGTGCTCATGAAGCAAAACAGGAGGTCGAAAGCCTTGGCCAAAGCATGCAAAAAGTCAGCAAACAAGCCCAAGATCTGGCCAAAAGCATCGGTGACAGCTTGCGTTCGTCTTTCGAAGGCGCCGTCAAAACTCTACTCGACGGCTCGCTCAAAGGTTTCAAGTCCTTCGGCAAAAAACTGTCCGATGCCGTGCGCTCAGCACTGGCCAAGGCTTTGACTGCACGCTTTATCGAGCCCTTCATCAAGCAGGCCGTCAATGATCTTGCCCGGGCTTTTGATGCTCTGGTTCAAGATCAAAAAACCAAAAAAGACGCAAACCGCTCTGCTCCCGGCCAACCAGGATCGCAGGAAACCACCAAGACGCTGACCCAGACTCTCGGCGAAACACGCGATGCGATCGTAGATCTCAAAAAAGGCTGCATGGAGTCCAAAGGCCCCGACGTCACCGCCGTGCCAGGGCAGCAGAAGCCCAAGCAAGACGACAAAAAAGAGGATAAGAGCAAAGAAAGCAGCTTTCTCGGCAAGCTCATCGGTGGTGCGATCCGTGGATTGGCTGTGGCCGGACTGCCTGGGCTTTTTGGCGCAAAAACCTCACGTGCTGGCGGTGCAGCAGGCGGTGCGCTGGGTCAGCTCCTCGGCGGCAAGCTGGGCTCGATCATCGGCGGGCTGGTCGGCTCCCTCATCGGCGGCGCCTTCAAGAAAACGCCGCAGGCCAGCGTAAGCCTGGTCGGCGGACAGCGGAACACACCTTTCACCCGCGGTGGCGGTCAGGCGGAAACCGCCGATCGTCTACAGTCGGCAGTGTTGGATGCTTTAGACCGTATTGCTGCGGATTTGGGTGGGATCGTGACAACGATGGCTTTCGGTGTCATCGGACAGCGCGGCAAGAAATTCTTCTTCAACCCCACCGTCACCACAACAGACAAACGCGCCGGCAAGCCGCGGTTCGGCGCCCAGATCTTTGCCACCGGCGAAGGTGCGACATTGGCTGCCATCAAGGAAGCGATCCGCGACGGCGTCATCGTCGGGCTGTCGGAAACCGCCAAGACCATCGCCGCCAATAGCCGCGCCACCACGCCCGACCAGTTCCTGGCCGATTTGCAGTTCGCCAGAATCTTCGACGAACTCACACAGCTCGGCAAGCCCACAAGCAGCTTCGTCAAAAAGATCAAGGACTTGAATCGCCAGTTCGCACAAGCGATCGTCAGGGCGCATTCTTTGGGCCTGGCGGAGGGCGCTCTCGCCAAAGCCCGCGAACGGGCGTTGAAGCAAATTGCTGATGACTTCAACCGCTCAGTGGAGTTCGCGATCCTCGAGATCACAGACCCGATCCGTGCGGCCTTGGAAAAACAGAAAGACAAGGACCGGCAATTCCTGCTCGATGCGGTGGCGGCCGGCGCCGATATAGAGCAGGCGCTGCGCAAGGTGCGGCTTAACCATCAGAAACTCATCGATGAGCTCGAGCAGAACGCCAATGCCGCGATCGAGGCGTTCAAGAAGTCAATCCGGAACTTCATCGACGAGCTGCGTTTTGGCGATCGCTCCCGCTTGGCTGAACGTGAGCGCCTGCCCATTCTTTTTGCACGTTTTCGACAGCTCGCCGAGCGGGCCAAGACGGATGAGGAGGCCCGCAATCAGCTCCAGGAACTAGCCGACAAGATCCTCAAGAGCGGAGAAGCGATCTTCGCCTCATCAGCCGATTTCTTCAAACTCCAGGATCAGGTGATCGCCATTTTGGAGGATGTGACCAACAACATCGAAACCGTGGACGTCCAGAAGATCGCCGATGAAGTCGGCAGGATCGAGTTGGACCCCGAATTCCAGCGCCTGATGGCCGACATTGGACAGGAAATCGCCTCCAGTAACGAGCAGGTGATCGACCTGCTCGCCCAGATCCGCGACCGCTTGCCCGGAAATGGCGCCCCCCAGACCGGCCAGCCTGTGTTCGGTGGGGGAAGCACGCCCGCCACAGCGGTGGGGGGCGGCGGTGTCGGATTCGTCGGGGGTGGAGACTTCCGCCGCGTACAGGTGACCTGATCGGTCGCGCGAACGGTCTTCAGTTTTGGACAAGGGGCAACAACGAATAGGGACGCGGTTCATGCAAGCCTGGCTTGTCGTCATCCATGTGCAGGACAAGAACGCCCAGCCCGTCGAACACCGGTTTTCCCTTGGGCTCGCTCAGCCCCAGGCACTTGGAGCTGAAGAGCGGCTTCTCGCTCCTCCCAGTATCGGCATCGAAACCCTGACCAACGGGCCCGGCAAGGGTGGCAGTCGGGCGCCGGTGGGATCCATACAGCTTGCCGCTATCGATAGGGGCCTGACTGCACTGCATGATCTCGTTTGGACGGAAGGGGAGCTCGAGCTTTACCACGCAGCTGACGGCAATAGGGTCTCGAGCCTTGCGGACATGACGCTGGTGGCGCGGCTGACGACGAGCGGCATACGCGAGGACGCCTCCGGCCGCGTGACCATCGAGCTGCGCGATCGCGGCTATCTGCTGGACCGCAAGCTGGCCTTGCCGCGCTATGCCGGCACCGGCGGGGCGGAGGGGCCGGCGGAGCTCAAGGACCGGCCGAAGCCATGGGCGATCGGGCCGCAGACGGCGGTCGAGCCGGTGCTGGTGGACGAACCGGGACTCATCTATCAGCTGCATGCACGTGCGATCGCCGGCATCGATCTCGTTACCGACAAGGGCGTGGCGCTGACCAATGGCGGCGATATTGCGACTCTTGTCGGCCCAGGCGCCGGATTCGCCGAGCTCCAGGCATTCGATCTCTCTGGCCCTCAATGGGCCGGCCAATACATCACCTGGCATGCCGGTGGTATGTTCCGCCTGGCGCGCAAGCCCGTCGGCCTGGTGGTGGCGGATTTTCGGGGTGATGCGGTCGGCGGCTATGTGGACACGGCCGGTGCCGTGATCCGGCGCGTCATCGAGGCGCTCTACGACGGCCCAGCGATCACGCTGGATACGGCAGCGCTCGACGCCCTGGATGCGGCGTTCCCACACCCGCTCAAGCTCTTCACGGACCGCGAGGGGGCGCGGGTCTCCGACTGGATCGAGACCGTGGCGGCCGCCGCCGGCGCCGTGTGGTGGATGGACTGGCTGGGGCAGCTGACGGCGCGGCTGATTGATCCTGCCGCGCCACCCAAGTCGTTGGACAGCTGGCGCATCGCAGAAATCAGCCGGGGGGCGGCCTGGCCGCGCGTGAGGAAGCTGGTGCTGGGCTATCGTGTCGTCAGCCGCGTCCACTCGGCGGACGAGCTGGCCGAGATCACGGCCGAGGATGTCGCGTATTCGGACGGCACGCCGATCGAGGACCTGAAGCCCGCCGAGGCCGGCGCTACCAAGGGTGCGGTGGTGGACGACGGCTCGGGGGTGGGCAATGTGACGCTGCCCTCGGGCGAGCTAGTGCGCGACCGGATGCTGCTGCTCAAGGAGCTCGTGGTGTCCTCTCTGCCGGCCCAGGGCACCCATGACGGCCAGCTTGTGATCCTCGTGAATCCCGCCGATCCGCCGCCGCGGTGGATGCAGTGGGACGCTGCCAGCGGCAGCTGGCTGAGCAGGGGTCCGACCACGCTGGACGAGATGCCGGATGGGGTGGCCAAGAAGGCGGTGATTGCGGATGTCCTGGCCAACAGGCCCCAGCCCGGCGTGCCCTATCGCATCTTTCATGCGACGGACACCGGCCAATGGTTCCGCGACGACGGGACGAGCTGGACCCTGATCGCCTCGGTCAAGGCCGGCGACATCACCTATCTTGGCGGCGAGACGATCGAGGACCTGAAGCCCGCCGAGGCCGGCGCCACGAAGGGGGCGGTGGTGGACGACGGCTCGGGGGTGGGCAATGTGACGCTGCCCAGCGGCGAGAAGGTCCGGAATACGATGCTGCTGCCATGGATGGTGGAGGTGGCGTCGCTGCCGGCGGCCGGGGATCATGATGGGCAGATCGTCTATCTCAACGACCCCGCCGATCCGCCGCCACGGCTGATGCGGTGGAATCAGGCCGCGGGGCAGTGGCAGGCGCTCGATGCGATCTCGATGGACGAGCTGCCGGACGGCGCGAGCAAGAAGGGCGTGCTGACCGGACTGCTCTCGGCCCGCCCGGCGCCGGGTACGGCTGGCCGGCTCTACCATGCGACCGATACGGATCAGATCTTCCGGGACACCGGTACGACTTGGCAGCTCATCGCGTCGCGGCATGCGGCGGACATCGAGTACCCCAGCGGCGCCAAGGTCGCCGACAAGGAACCGGCTGACGCCGGC
>CAZJPA010000231.1:0-4291 GCA_964547755.1 uncultured Sphingomonadales bacterium | reverse complement strand
TTGATTTTTTTTTTTTCAAGCAGAAGACGGCATACGAGATACGAATTCGTGACTGAAGTTCAGACGTGTGCTCTTCCGATCTGTTGCAAGGCCGGGATCGGCGGATTATGGCGCGCTCTCTATTCTGGCGCAATGGCGCACCGCCGTTCGGCGGGTCATGACGGTGCCCGCACAGGCCTTCGTGCCCCCACCGAAGGTCGACTCGGCCCTCGTTCAGATCACGCCTCAGCCCCGGCCCGCGCCGGGACTCTCTTTCCCGGATCTCGACCGGCTGCTTCGACCCGTCTTCGCCCAACGCCGCAAAATGCTGCGCCGATCCCTCCGGGGACTGGTGGCGGAGCCGACGGCCTTTCTCGCCCGGCAAGGCATTGCGGAAACCGCCCGACCCGAGGAGCTGCCGGTGGCGGCGTTCCTGCGCCTGGCCGAAGCGCTCAAACACGAGACAGACGCCGAGAAGTAAGGGGAGCATGCATCAGCGTTCGCGCGCTGTCCGGGCAGAGATTGACATGCGGCGCAATTTCCGCGAAGGCTCGCCCAGAAGAGCAAGAACGAACGGAAGCGAGCAGGCGCCTCCCGCCTGGGATCGAACGGCCAAGGAGCCGGGTCATACGGTCCCCCAAGGCGGTCGAGAAGCGCCACAGGATGGACGGAACCATACACACCCATGTCCTTCGCCTATTTGGGACTGAGCGACGAGCTGCTCAAAGCGATCGCCGAAGTCGGCTATCGGGAGCCGACGCCCATTCAGCGCCAGGCCATTCCCGCAATTCTTCAAGGGCGCGACATCATCGGCATAGCGCAGACCGGAACCGGCAAGACGGCTGCTTTCGTCTGGCCGATGCTCGACATCCTCGCCACCGGGCGGGTCAAAGCGCGTATGCCGCGGTCGCTGATCCTGGAGCCGACCCGCGAGCTCGCCCATCAGGTGGCCGAGAATTTCGAACGCTACGGGAAGTACCACAAGCTTTCGATGGCCCTGCTGATCGGCGGCGTTTCGTTCGCCGAGCAAGAATCGAAGCTCGAGCGCGGCGTGGACGTGCTCATCGCCACACCCGGCCGCCTGCTGGATCACTTCGAGCGCGGCAAACTCTTGCTGACCGGCATCGAGATCGTGGTGGTGGACGAATGCGACCGCATGCTTGACATGGGCTTCATTCCCTCCGTCGAGCGGATCATGACGCTCATGCCCCAGCGTCACCAGACCCTGTTCTTCTCCGCCACACTTCCGCCGGAGGTCAAGAAGCTGACCGATCGTTTCCTCGACGACCCGAAGATGATCGAGGTGGCGCCTCCCGCCTCTCCGGCCGAGACTGTGGATCAGTCCCTCATCGTCGTCGGCCCGCGCGAGAAGACCAAGGCCCTGCGGCGGCTGCTGGAGACCGAGACCATCGAAAACGCCATCGTCTTCTGTAACCGCAAGGCGGATGTCCGCACCGTCTACCTCAGTCTCAAGCGGGCCAAATACGCCGTCGGCCAATTACACGGCGACATGAGCCAGCCCGATCGGCTCGATACCCTCCAGCGCTTTCGCGACGGGGACATCACGATCCTCGTGGCCTCGGACGTCGCGGCACGCGGGTTGGACATCGCCAAGGTCAGCCATGTGTTCAACTTCGACGTGCCCCAGAACGCCGAAGACTATGTTCACCGCATCGGCCGCACCGGCCGCGCCGGGCGCCATGGCGTGGCGGTGACGATCGCAACACCTGAGGATGCGCGCGCGCTCGCCGCCATCGAGCGACTCATCGGCCGCCGGATTCCCGAACGTGAGCTGTCGGGGATCAAGACACGTGAGATGCCGCGTGAAGAACGCCCCGAAGACCGCCCGGCCAAGCGGCGCAAGCGCAAACGCAAACGCGCTCGCCAGCCGGGAGAAGACGCAAAGTCCGCGGCCGTCCCCGAGAACCGCAAGACGCAGACGCCCCAGGATGAAGCGCCCGCCGGAGAGCCCGCACTCGACCACCAGGCATCCTCCGCCGCCACGCAGAGAAGCGAGGCGACGGAAGAGCAGGCGGGCCCGGCACAAGACAAGAAGCCGCGCAGCGGTCGGCGGCGGCGACGTAGGCGCAAACGCCGGGGTAGCCATCGTGTACATGAGGAACGGACGACGGCCGAGCGCACCGCCGCCCCTCCAAGCGGTGAACCGCGCTCCTCCGATCGCTCCGCCGATGAGGACCACAAGCCGGCTGCCCCACCAAAACTCGGAGCCGGTTCGCCGGTACCGGCCTTTCTGAAGGTCCCTGCCCGCCCGCGCCGCCGCCGCAAACCCATAAAAACGGAATAGTCGCAACAGGCGCGATCGCTTTATCCTGCCGGAAGATCCTTGCCCCCTGTGTGTTGCACGGGACGGCTTTCCTTTCCCCATGGCGCCAGCTCAGACTGGTAATTCGGCTCAGGTTCGGGCACACTTCACGAAGTGTGGGTCTCTTCAAAGGGAGGGGAGCGTCGCCCGCCAAGACAGCGAAGCGTGCGAATATGGGGGAATCATGTCCAAGCTGATGCCGATATCCATCTCTCGTTCCCAGTGTGCAGAGCGGCCTCCATCGTCCGTCTGGAAGAAGGCAATCGCCGCGACGGTGCTCGCCGTGGTCTTTTCATGGGCTATGCCGGTGGCGGGTTTCACACAAGAAAACGGTGACCACGAACCCGCGAGGCACGGCAAGCCATCCCCTCTCAAGGTCGATGTCTATCCCATGCGCTTGCAGCAGAAGGCTATGCTCTATGAGGAGTATCGCCGCAAGGTTCCGCGCGCGCGCCGTGATCCCCTGCGGGAAGTGGAATTGGCGACCGGCATCGCCGCCGACCTTCTGATCACCGGCCATCGCGAGGAGGCGGCCGCCTTCTTGCGGAAGGCCCGCAAGCAGTTGACGGTAAGCCAAGATCCGGTCCGCAACGCCCTTGCGCGCGCCGATATTGAGCATGCGTTCGCCTATCTCGCCGAACAGGATGGTGCTTTTGCGGAGCGCACGCGCCATTTGCTCGCAGCGGAGACCGCGCTGGCAAACGTTTTCGGGCCGGATCACCCGGTCGTGATCACGGCGCGCATCCGGACGGCGAAGGCCGAACTTGAGCAAGGGTTCGCGCGGGCTTTGGAAGGAGCGGGCCGGGATATGGTCCTGGACGCCTTGCGCCGCTTGAAGCGAGCGGCCAAAGCGGCCGAACGCAAATTCGGTCCCAACAGCCGATTGGCGATCAAGGCACGCCTCGCGCTCACCGTGGGTTCGGCCACGCTCAATCGCAATGGCCGTGCGCTCAAAGAGATTGACAAAATCATCGCCCGCCTTGACGAACGGGATGCCGAGCAACGTTTCTTGAAGGCGGCGGCATTGGCCCAGAAAGCCAAACTCCTCAACTGGCTTGGCCGGGATTCCGAGGCCGTGCGGGCAACAAGCCAGGCAACCGCTCTACTCAAACCCGGAGAGATCGGAGGTCCCATTCCTGCGGAGGTGTTTGCACCGGAAGAATACCGGGAAGGGAAGAAACGCCCCACCCTCAGGCGACGGCTACGCTCGGCAGGAGTCAGTTCGTCGGCTGGCAGCGCGAATATGCCGGGCGGTGTCGGCGCCGCCAACGACCTGACGGGAGGCACCGCCCCGATAACCGGCGTCACGGCGCGGGACTTTGCGTCCTCCACCGCGGGAAGCTGGGTTCTGATCGGCCTGTGCATCGATGCCGAGGGCCATGTGCAACAGGCGGAGATGCTCGATCACGGTGGGCCGAGCAAGAGCTGGGCGGAACATGCCTTCAAGCTTGCCAAAGAGCGCAGCTATCTTCCGATGTCCAGCCTTGGGCCCGGCGAGTGCGCCCCGCAGATGATCCGTCTGGCAGAAGTATCGGAGCAGCGCAGATTCGTGGGATCCCATATTCGCCTACGTTCCCAGGCCACCACGATCCGCATGATCGATCTGGCGCGGAACAACCCACTCTCGGGCGGCTATGTCGCAGCCGGCCTGGCAGCGGAAAAACGCATCAGCGCTCAGCAGGCGGACCGAACGGAAGGCAGCTCTTCCGGCTCTTGAAGACTCTCTGCCGACCATCCTGGCCGTTGCGCCATCTGCCTCGGTGGGCAGGAACCGCTGGCAAAAGCCGGCCTCCCCCTTTCGGTGCTCGTCAGCAACAGGCTAAGAGGGTATGGCTGGTGCTGACATCCGGAGGGCGGATGCCCCGTTCCCAAGGCGGTTGCTCGGCGGGAAGAAAAGCCATGGCGGAATCCGAGGACATTTTGCTTGTGGCGCGGGAAGACGGGATCGTCACCCTCACGCTCAATCGGCCGGAGCGGCTGAATGCGCTC
>CAZJPA010000230.1:0-4350 GCA_964547755.1 uncultured Sphingomonadales bacterium | reverse complement strand
AGGGCAAATCGAAGGCCGCACCCAAAATGGCGGCCGCCAGCGCCTCTTTTTCATCGTCGAAAGCACCGAAATCGCTGCTCAGACGATCGGCCAAGGCGTCGATATATTCCCGCGCGCTGCCTTCCAGACAGGGCAGCTTGAAGGATTCGTAGACGACGATGCCGGGAAAACGCGAAGCCTGCAGCTCGCCGCGAAACCGCGCCGGAACCGAAACCCGTCCCTTGCGATCCACTTTATTGGTGTAGTTCGCGATGAAGCGCATCGGCGTTTCCTGCCCCAGGCCCGCTCGCCCTCGGATGGCGGGGCCCGATCGGTCGCGACCCGCCGCCCATGGGTATTGCATGGGATATTATGGGATACCATGGGAGAAGATGGATTTCAATGGAAAGCGCCTCAAAACGCCCAGAAAACGCGGCGGCGGCGGGAAAAGGTTAACAAAACCTTACCCGACACATGTGATAACGTGTCACAATTCCACTAATTACACCTTCGGGGGGAAGTTTTGGCTTTGGTCGCGGGCAAGAGCAGGATTTGCCCATCCTGCGTCCCACGCCCTGCAGCGATCGAGGGGAGAGATGAAACACCAGCGACTGCATATCCGGGGGGGCCTGAAGATCCAACCGCGTAGATGCCGCAAGGAATGGGAGAAGACCCCGCGCCGGGGGCCAATGAGGGGCCAGAGGGCCTGTAAGCCGGGTTCTGTCCACCGCACGGAAGGTGCGGGGGGCGGCCATTCATCTGGGACGACCGTTGCCGGCCGCCTCTAGCAATCCACCCGGACGGCGATCCGCAGACCGATCATCTGCCGTCCCTATACGATCTTGCTCCCGGTGGGGTTTACCATGCCCGCCCTGTTGCCAGGACGGCGGTGCGCTCTTACCGCACCCTTTCACCCTTGCCACACCGCCTCGTCATTGGAGGCGATGGGCGGTTTGCTTTCTGTGGCACTTTCCCTGGAGTCGCCTCCGCCGGGCGTTACCCGGCACCGTGTCTGCGTGGAGCCCGGACTTTCCTCCCCGACGCACTCCTCGGTCCGTCGGAGCGGCCGCCCGGCCCTCTGGCCGTCGGATATGTGGCACCGAGACGCTCCCATTGCAAGCGGCACGCATCTCCGCAAATGAGGAAGCATCCCCGCAAACGATGAAGAGGTTTCCTTCTTTCGCATCATCCAAACAAATAGCACCCTCTACCCGGACGCATGCCCCCCGTCCGAACGAAGGACCCGCCCCCGGCATGGGGACGGGTCGATGCTTTGCGCGGCGGATTGGGCGAGCTGCGTCGCGTTTGCGACCAGACCCCGCCCCACTCGCCTCAAGAGCCGGTCTCAGCCGCCTGACGGGCATCCAGCGCCAGCGCGCCTGGGCCGACATGCCACAGCAGCGCCAGGCCGCCGATCAATCCCAGATTCTTGAGAAACATGATCATATTGATCGTCTGCTCCTGGCCGCTCATCTCCCAGAACCGATGATAGAAGAGTGTTGCCAGGACCGTGAACAGGATCAGCGCCAGGGCCGCCTCGCGCGTGCGGTAGCCGAGCACGACCAGAATCGCGCCACCCAGTTCGAAGAGAATGGCCAGCGGCGTGGCGACGACCGCCAAGGGCACGCCGTGCGCTGCGATATCGGCGACAGTCGCATCATAGTTCATAATCTTGTTGAGGCCAGCCAACAGAAAGACAAGCACGAGCAGAATGCGGGCGACAAGCAGCCCACCGCGATCGAAAGTCGACATGACGGTTCTCCTCCCTCTTTTGCTCTGACGAGTGGCTCCGTCCCTCGCCTCACCAGGCCACTCGCATAGAGAGCCTGCCGTCTTGGAGGCAGTTTTGCAAGACCTCCAGCCGACTGCTACGGTGCGCCAATCGTCGCGGCGGGCCATCCATGCCGATGACCGAAAGGTCGTTGCGCAGCGTTAACCTTTCGCCAACGCAATTCGCGCTAGATTGCCGGAAGGACGGTCCGGCTGTGCGCGCATGCCGAGAATGGACTGGAAATTGCGCGCGCATCGGAACAAAATGTCGTCATCGGCGCTTGGCACGAAAGAGCAAGCAAAAAGCTGGCGCCTTGGCCGGACGGGGCTGAGAGATGGCATCTGCGCAGCCGCGACGCAAGCGGGCGACGCGCCAGAAAGGACCGGGTATCTCCGCCGATCCGCGCACCGGCGGGCAGGAGCGAGCGCGGAAAGCCGATACGCCGGATCCCGCCTTAATTTCCGATCTCGCCGCTCTCGATTCCTGGCTCGGCGATCATATCCTCATCGCCTTTTCGCGGCAGAATTGGAAGGATGAGCCTACAGTCATCTGGCACAATGCCCGTGCACAGACCTTCTTTCGGGACATCGGTGCCGACGGTGCGGCTGGTTTTATCCGCTTTCTCAGTCCGGAAAGCCTGCTCTCTCTGCAGAGCATCGGCCATGAGTTGGCCAAGGCCCCGCGCGAGGCCGGCCTGCTACGCTATCCGGTGCAGCTGCGCGTTCTGCCCTCGGCCCATCAACAGGCCGTCCTGCTCGAAGGGTCCATCCAGCACGCCCCCGGTACAGACGAGGCGATCGTCCTGATCGCCAGATCGCGCACGGAATCCCGGACGGAGACCACCTTTCGCCAGATCGCGGACGATGCCGTGGAAGGCATCATCGTCCACCGTGGAGATCAGATTCTCTATGCCAACCACCGCATCGCGGAAATGCTGGGCTATGAGTCACGCGAAGCCCTCCTGGCCAATCTGCAATCCCTCAGCGAATTCCTGCATCCGGATGACCGGCAGCTGGTGCTGAACAACATCGCCCGCCGGCTCAGGGGAGAGGACGCGCCACGCGATTATGAATTTCGCCTGAAAAGGCAGAACGGCGCCGTGATCTGGGTCAATTGCCGGGCGGGCACGATCGAATGGGAAGGCCAGCCTGCGGTGGTGGCCACGCTCTTCGACATCACCGAACGCCACGCCGCGGCCGAGGCGCTGCTCGAATCGGAGGCCATCTTCCACAGCATCTTCGCGCTTTCCCCCGACATCATCACCTTGAACGAGGTGGAAAGCACCCGCTTCGTCTATGCCAATCAGGCCTTTCTGGACACCTTCGGGTTGAGTGAAGAGGAGGTCATCGGGCATACGAGCCTCGAGCTCGACTTGTGGCGCGATCCATCGGAACGCGCAACCTTGATCGCCGAGCTGGCGCGGCGTGGCGAGATCCGGGATCTCGAATTCACAGGAGAAAGTCGGGATGGGCGGCGCTTCCACCTGTCATTGTCGGTCAAGATCATCCCCTACCGGGGACGCCCCCATCTTTTGATGATGGGCCGCGACATCACGGAACGCAAACGGCAGGAGGCCGAGCTCATCCCCAGCAAGGAGGAAGCCGAGCTCGCCAATAGAGCCAAATCGGAATTCCTGGCCAATATCTCGCACGAACTGCGCACACCCTTGAATGCCATCATTGGTTTTGCGGAAGTGCTGGAAGGGGAGCTTTTCGGCCCGCTGGGGCATGCCCGCTACAAGGAATATGTCGGCGACATCCGCGAAGCCGGTGCACATCTGCTCTCCCTGATCAACGACATTCTCGATCTCGCCCGCATGGAAAGCGGCCATCTGCCGGTCGAGATGAGCGCTCTGCCGCTGACGGAAGTCATTTTGCCGGCCGTGCGGCTGATCGGACAGCGGGCCGTCCAGCGTCAGATCGCTTTCCATTACGAAACCCCACCGCCCGACCTCAAATTGCGAGCCGACCGGCTGCGGTTGCGCCAGGTGCTCATCAATATTCTCATCAATGCCATCAAGTTCACGCCGGAAGGAGGCAGCGTGCGGCTGTGGGCGGAACGTCTCCACACGCCACCACCCGAGCGCGCGGCGGAAGACTGGCCTGACGGCTGTGTCCTGATCGCGATCGCGGATTCGGGAATCGGCATGACTCCGGCAGAGCTGGACAAGGCACTCAGGCCCTTCGAACAGGTGGAATCCGTGCTCAACCGGCAGAACGAAGGGGTGGGACTGGGCCTGCCGCTGTCCAAAATGCTCGTCGAGCGCCAGGAAGGTGTCTTTGCCATCGAGTCCAAGCGCGGCCACGGAACCACGGTGCGCATCTACCTGCACCCCGCTTGAGAAGCGCCGACGCGCGGACAGAAAGCCGTCCGCCCAACCCGGCTTCCAAAATCTCCCCAAAAAGCCTGTGGATAGCGTAAGAGACCCGAAGCCCAAGTATATCGGATCTCCCGGTGCACAAACCTTGCACCAGACCTTGCGAAAGCAGCCAGCGACCGGCTTTCCCTGCCAGCGTCTTGCACCGCCCTCCTGATCGCTGATCCCCGCCGACCGATCGCGGCAGACCGATGGCCGATTCCACATGCTGCCTCGCGTGGTT
>CAZJPA010000229.1:0-4432 GCA_964547755.1 uncultured Sphingomonadales bacterium | reverse complement strand
GCTGTGGTTTCTGTGCTCTGCCATACCCCGCAACCAGGCGCGGATCAGGAGGCGATGTCAAGCCCCGCACGCCGAGCCGCTTCGGCCCGCGGCAGATGGATGCCGCATTCCGTCTTCTCCCGCCCGCGCCAGCGGCCGGCCCGCAGATCGGTCTCACCCGGGCGCAGGCGGTCCGTGCAGGGCATGCAGCCGATCGACACATAGCCGTCGGCCTCCAGCGGATGGCGCAACAGGTCGTGATCCGCGAAATAGCGCGCGATGTCGGTGCGTGACCAGTCGGCAAGCGGGTTCGCTTTGATCCGGCCGTCGGCGGCCTCGACCTTCGGCAGATCGGCGCGGGTTGCCCCCTGATAGCGCTTGCGGCCCGAAATCCAGGCGGCATAGGGGGCGAGCGCCTCTTCCAACGGCAACACCTTGCGCAGGAAGCAGCAGCGGTCCGGGTTCTCACGCCAGAGCGCCCCCTTCGGGTCTTCGGCCGCCAGCTGCACGGGGTCGGGTTCGACCGCGGTGATATTGGTCAATCCCAGCAGGTGCTGTAACCGCTCGCGATAACGCAGCGTTTCGCCGAACAGCTTGCCGGTATCGACGAAGATCACCGGCAGATCGGGGGCAATCCGCGAGACCATGTGGAGCAGCACCGCCGATTCGGTCCCGAAGGAAGAGACCAGGGCGATCCGGCCGGGGAAAATGTCGTGCACGAGCTCGGCCAGCATATCCTCGGCGGATCGGTCTTCGTAGCGGTCGGCGAGCACTCGGGCCCAGTCATCGACCAGATGGAGGGGAACCGCAGTCATGCCGGGACTCCCTTTCGGCTGCGGCCGTGGCGCAGTTCGAGCACGGTCGGCCGGGCATCGCGGGCGAACTGAAACCACAGCTTCGGAATTTCCAGCGCGCGGGCATGGGCTTCGGCGAGCGCCTTGTCCGGCAGGTCCAGCGCGTCCACGCCCACCCGACGCAAACCATCGGCCATCTGCGGCACGAGCCGCCCCACGACGCGGATCGTGCCGGTGAAACGAAAATGGCGTCTCAAGTGCCGGGCGAGCGAAGCGGGCGCGCCATCGCGCGGATGACGCGGGAGGATTTCGACGACTTGGGCGCGCGCAAGCAGCGGAGCGAAATCCGTATCCTCCGCCCCGGCCGGCAGACGCAGCGCAAGCGGCCCCGTTTCGGGAATGTCGGCCGGCGCGCTCTCGCCCGTCAGATCCACCCGCAACAGATCCTCGTCCGCAGGCGCGGCCGCAGTCATCCGGCCGGTCTTCAGGTCAAGCCGGTGCATAGAGCGCCTCCTTGAAGGGTTTGAGTCCGACGCGCCGATAGGTGTCGAGGAAACCTTCGCCGGGTTCACGCAGACGCAAATACGTCTCCACCACGGTCTCGACGGCGTTCACGATGCCCTCTTCGTCAAAACCGGGACCCGTGATGGTGGCGATCGCCGGGTCCTCCGCCGCCGAGCCGCCGAGGAGCAGCTGATAGCGCTCTTCCCCCTTGCGATCGACACCGAGCACGCCGATATGGCCGGCATGATGATGGCCGCAGGCGTTGATGCAGCCGGAGATCTTGATCTCGAGCGCGCCGATTTCCTCCTCGTCGAAGCGGATCGCCAGCCGCTCGCCTATACGTTGCGCGATCGGGATCGAACGAGCGTTCGCCAGCACGCAGTAGTCGAGCCCGGGACAAGCGATGATATCACTCGCAAGCCCCGCATTCGCATGGTGCAGGCCGGCGGCCTTGAGCGCGGCATAGACCGCAGGCAGATCCTCGGCCGCCACATGGGGCAGCACGAGATTCTGCCGATGCGTCACGCGGATCTCATCTGCTGCATATCGCTTGGCGAGCCGGGCGACCACCTCCATCTGCTCGGCCGTCGCATCGCCTGGAATGCCGCCCGGCGGCTTGAGGGAGATGGTCACGATCCGGTAGCCCGGCATGCGATGGGCTGCGACATTGGTGCGCAGGAAGCGCGCGAAGGCCGGATGCCGCTCGGCGAAGCGGGAGAGTGCGGCAGCACCCGTCTTCTCGTTGCGCGCAGGCAGGGCAGGCGGAGCGAACATGGCCGCGATCCGGTCCCGTTCGGCGGCGATGAGGTCACGATCGAAGTCGGGCAGGATCTCGGCGAAGCGCTCTTCGACCTCGGCTCGAACCGCATCGATGCCGCGCTCATGCACCAGGATCTTGATGCGCGCCTTGAACGGGTGGTCGCGCCGTCCCCAGCGGTTGTAGACGGCCAGAATCGCCTCCAGATAGGGCAGAAGCTGGTCCTCCGGCAGGCCGCGACGGATGACCTTCGCGATCATCGGGGTGCGCCCTTGCCCACCGCCGACCAGCACATCAAAGACGATTGCGCCCGCATCATCCCGCCGCGCGATGAGGCCGATGTCGTGGAACCGGACCGCCGCCCGGTCCTGCGGACTCGCGATGACGGCGATCTTGAACTTGCGCGGCAAGAAGGAGAACTCCGGATGCCGCGTGGACCATTGGCGGATCAGCTCCGCATAGATCCGGGGATCGACCGCCTCCTCGGCCGCCGCGCCGGCGAAGGGGTCGCTCGTCACATTGCGGATGCAATTGCCGGAAGTCTGGATGCTGTGGAGATCGGCTTCGGCCAGACGCTCCAACACTTCCGGCATCTGGTCCAGCCGGATCCAGTTGAACTGGATGTTCTGGCGCGTGGTGAAGTGGCCATAACCCTTGTCGAACCGCCGGGCGACGTCGGCCAGCGCCCGCATCTGGCGGGAATCGAGTGTGCCATAGGGGATCGCGACCCGCAGCATATAGGCGTGCATCTGCAGATAGACGCCGTGCATCTGGCGGATGAGTTTGAAATCCTCCTCCGCCAGCACGCCGGAAAGCCGTTGCGAGACCGCCTCGCGGAATTCGGCGATGCGCTCGGCCAGCAGCGCGCGATCGTACTCGTCATAGCGATACATCGCCGTGCCTCCCGATGAAGTCCCGTTCCCATAGATCCGGCCGGACGGAAGGCCCCAGCGCCCGCAGCCGTTCGCGCAGCTTCGCCGGTGTGGGGCGCCCGTCCGCGTTCAGCTCGGCGGCGACCGCATCGACAAGCTCCACCTCGGCCCGCGCGTTAGCGGCCCGTGCGCGCGCCAGCAGCGCGTCGCGCTCTTCTGTCGTGGCGGCGAAGGCGGCGGCTGCCGGATCGCGGACCCAGCGTCCATCGGCGGCAAGGAACACGCCCGCTCCCGACCACAACTCGTGTGCCGTCACGATCCAGCCTGTCACCGGGTTCGTCATGAGGCGATCGCTCCTTTCGTCGATGTGGGGCTGTCGATGGTCTCGCCTCCGCCTGCAACGGCCGCGGCGGCCGGCGCACCGATGATGAACAGCGCCGGACTTTGGACCCGCGCGCGCCGAACCGTCTCGGCCAGGGTGCCGAGTGCTGCGCCGATCCGACGTTCCTCCGGCCAGCCGATCCGCTCGGCGATCAACACGGGGGTGGCGGCGGCCAGCCCTTGCGTCATCAGCTCCGCAGCCCAGCGGGCGGCTTCGTCCACCCCCATGTAGACGACGAGACTGCGCTCACCGCGGACCAGGCCGGCCAGATCGGCGGGCGCGCCGGCGGCCTGTCTGGCGGTGACGAAGGACACCGCCTTTGCACCATGACGGGCGGTGAGCGCGATACCGGCGCTCGCGGCCGCCGCGCTCGCAGCCGTCACCCCCGGCACGATCCGCCAGCGCACACCGGCCCGCCGCAGGGCTTCCACCTCTTCCATCGTGTGGGCGAAGATTGCGGGATCGCCGCCTTTGAGGCGGAGCACAAGACGTCCCCGGCGGGCATGGGCGATCATCAGACTCGTGGCCCGGGCCAGCGCATCCGTCTTGTTGCGACCGGCGCGGCGGGAGACGTCGATGACCAGCGCATCGCGACGGGCGCGCGCCAGCACCTCGGGTGTCACCAGGCCGTCGTGGAGGATGACATCGGCGAGCGCGAGCAGACGCGCGGCCTCCAGCGTCAACCAGTCCGCCCGGCCCGGCCCCGCGCCCACCAACACCACTTCGCCCGCCTGAGGCTCCATCGGCTGCGCGCTGTCGGCCAGCGCCCGCTCCAACCGGGCGGCGAGATCGAGGCGGTGGGATTTGCTTGACTCCCCGCGCCCCCGCCAGCGGTCCCGGACCGCCGCAAACCGCCGGGCGATCCCGCCCAGCCGCGCGGGCAACAGCGTCTCGATCCGCCGGCGGATGAGCGCGGCCAGCTGCGGCAGCCGGCCGCCGGTCGAGACCGCCACCTGCACCGGCGGCCGCAGCACCAGCGCCGGAAAGAAGACATCGGAGAGCGCCTTGCGGTCCACGACATTGACCAGCGCCCCGGCCGCACGCGCAACCGTCGCAAGCCGTGCCTCCTGCTCCTCGTCTTCGAGCGCGAGGATGACGAGCCGGCAGCCGCGGACATCCCGCTCTTGCGGCAATCGCCGTTCGA
>CAZJPA010000228.1:0-4512 GCA_964547755.1 uncultured Sphingomonadales bacterium | reverse complement strand
TCACCCGGCCGGCGTACAAGCCCATGGCACTCCGCATCATCCACGGGCTCTCGGTCCACCGGCTGACGACCGGAGACATCTATGCACCCCTGGGAGCCACGGCCCAGGAGCTGCGCGACACGCTCTGTCTCTACCAGCCCGGCATCGAGGACCTGGGCGGAGACCCGGCCGACGACCGTGCTTTGACCGTGGAGCTGGCAGCATGAGAAACGAAGCTGACACCCGAGCGATACTGATAGATCCGAAGCTGCGAGCTGCCGGATGGACCGACACGCAGGTTACCCGGGAGCATTACTACCAGCGAGATCATCAGTACACGCAGGGGCGGGTGATTCTCATTGGTGACCGTGTCCGAAGGGGGCGCGCTCGCAAGGTCGACTACCTGCTCAGGCTCTCGGAGGCATTTCCCATTGCCGTCGTGGAGGCAAAGGCTGAGTCGGAGCCGGCTGAGGCCGGCCTCGAGCAAGCAAAACGTTATGCCAAAGACCTAGGTGTTCCCTTCGCCTACGCGACCAACGGACACAAGATCATTGAGTTTGACTTCTTCACGAATTCCAGTCGGGAGATCGACGCATTCCCGAGTCCCAGCGAACTTTGGGGGCGGTGGCAGAAGAACATTGGCCAGGCCCATGCCCACGGGCTCGGAAAGACCCCAGCCACATATGGCGAAGAGAAACGGACCAATCCTCTTCTTCACCCATACTGCCCCGAAGACCGTTGCGGAAAACGCCCCTTTTACTTCCAGGAAACCGCCATTCGTGAGGTCATCAAGCGCCTCATGCTGGGTCGCAAGCGGGTTCTCCTCACGATGGCCACAGGGACCGGTAAAACCTTTGTCGCGTTTCAGATCGTCTGGAAGCTCGTTAAGTCTGGCTGGCTTCAGCGTCAACACCCCGAGCGCCCCGCGCGGGTACTGTTCCTCGCCGATCGGGTGGTGCTGCGCGATCAGGCTTACAACACATTCGCCCCCTTCGCCGACGGCACGAGTGAACCACGCTTCAAGATCGAAGGGCATCCGCCGAAGCTGACCCGTGACCTTTACTTCGGTATTTACCAGACGCTATGGAGCCCGGACGAGGACGGACGACGCCTTTTCGAGAAGTTCCCGCGTGATTTCTTCGACCTGGTGATCATCGACGAGTGCCACCGCTCAGGGTTCGGCACCTGGCGGGAGATCCTCGACCACTTTGGTGCAGCCGTGCATCTCGGCATGACGGCAACACCAAAGCAGGACGAGAACATAGACACCTACGCCTATTTCTGTGCCGAGGAGCCCGAGGTGGCGATCGATCCCAAGCACCCCAAGCGCGGCACCTGGCGGCTGCCAGCCTTTCAGTACAGCCTAGGGCAGGGCATTGAGGACGGCTTCCTGGCTACCTACAAGGTCCATCGCGTGCGCACCACGGTGGATGCTTCCGGCCTGCACCTAGAAGACGCCGTCGAGCAAGGCGCTGAGGTCTTCGTTCCTGAGGGCGTAGAGCCGCGGAAGCTCTACACAACGCCGCAGTTCGAAAGGGAAATTACCCTGCCTGATAGGACGCGGGCTATGGTCGACCACTTGGCCAAGCTGCTCCGCCGCTTCGGCAAAATGGAAAAGACCATGGTTTTCTGTGTGGATATGGAGCACGCCCGCCTCGTAGCCCGACTCCTCCAGGATGAATTCGGGCCGGAAACCGGCCTTTCCAACTACGCCGTGCCCATCATCTCTGAGGAAGGAGAAGAAGGCCGCAGAGCTTTGGAGGCGTTCGCCGACTCCGACAAGCCTGCCCCCGTCGTGGCCACTACCGCTGAACTGCTCTCCACCGGGGTGGACGTTCCTTCATGCCGCAACATCGTGTTCATGAAGACCATCTCCTCCCCTGTCTTGTTCAAGCAGATTGTTGGTCGCGGCAGCCGGATCGATCGCGGAACGGGCAAGTATTGGTTTCGGATCATCGATTTCACGGGGGCCACACGCCTCTTCGACGAGTGGGACCGCCCACCCCTCCCGCCACCCGAGCCCCCGAAGGGTCCCCTGACCGCCGTGATCCAAGGATGCGTATTCCACGCCGATACGGGCCAGCGTCTCGTGGGGGCCCGCGTGAGCGTCCGCACAGGACCCAATAGCCAGCAGGGTCCCATCCTGACGGACGAAAACGGCCGCTTCCGTTTCGACCGGCTTCCCGCAGACCGCTTGCAACTTCTCGTGAACGCCAGCGGCTTTGTGGGCCGGTCCATCGGTGTCGAGACCATCGCCAATGAGACCACCGAGATCGAAGTCCCGCTCAAACCCTCCAAGAAGAAAGGCGGCAAGATCCGCGTCGAAGGCTTGGAAGTGACGATTGCCGATGAAGCGGTGTTTCTTATTGAGGCAACCGGCCAGCAACTCACGCTCGAGCAGTACCGGGACTATACCCGGCAGCGCATCGTGTCCAAAACCCCGACCCGACGCGATTTGCGTGCCATCTGGTTGAATAGTGGCCAGCGAAAACAGTTCCTCGAAGACCTTGCCCGCTCCAGCGTGCATCCTCAGGTTCTGGCCGAGATCCTGGGACAACCCGAGGCAGACGCCTTCGACCTTCTCTGCCATATCGCCTTTGGAAGCCCGATCCGGACGCGGAGCGAGCGGGCCGAGGCCTTCGTCAATCGCGAACAGACCTTTATCCGCAGCTACGCCGAAGACGCCCGGAAGGTGATCCTCGAGCTCTTGGACAAGTATCGCGTCGGCGGTATCGACCAGCTTGAACCCGAGGTCTTCGGCGTCTCCCCCTTCCGCGAGTGGGGTGGAGCGGTAAAGATAAGCCGCGCTTTCGGCGGACCTGAGGAACTTGGCCGATCGCTTCAGGAAATGAGAGAGCGCATCTACGCTGAGGAGGTAGCCGTATGAACAGACCCCAAACTCGTGAAACCCTGGCCAACGAGATCTGGCGCGCCTGCGACATCCTGCGCCGCGACAACAACTGCGGCGGTGTTATGGAATACGTGGAGCATCTGGCCTGGCTCCTCTTTCTTCGCTTCCTCGACGCCCAAGAGGACGAGTGGGAGACTCAGGCGAAGCTCGCCGGCCGCACCTACACCCGCATTCTCAACGGGGACTTGCGCTGGAGCGCTTGGGCCACGAAGGACTGGCCCGCAGATCGGCTTCTTGAGTTCGTCCATGGCCGTCTGATCCCGTATCTCCAAAGCCTCGGGGGCGACCCGCTCCGCGAAACCGTTCGCGGCGTGTTCGCGGAACGCAACGTCATCGTGTGCGCCTCAGGCTACAACCTGAAGGAAGTCCTGCAGATCCTCAACGGCATCGACTTCCACAGCCAGGACGACATTTTCACCGTCTCCCAGGTCTACGAAGAACTGCTGCGACGGCTTGGCAGCGAAAATCGCATGGCGGGCGAGTTCTACACCCCGCGGCCGGTGGTCCGGTTCGTGGTGGAGGTGGTGGATCCTAAAATCGGCGAGACGGTGTATGACCCGGCCTGCGGCTCCTGCGGCTTCCTGGCACAAGCCTACCTGCACATGAAGAAGGACGAGAAGACCATCGAGGACCACAAGACCCTGCAGGAGCGCACGTTCTTCGGCCAGGAGAAGAAGCCGCTTCCGGCGCTTTTGGGCCTCATGAACATGGTCCTCCACGGCGTCACCGCCCCTCAGATCCGACGGCGCAACACCCTGGAGGAGAACATCCGCAATGTTTCCGAGCGCTTTGATGTGGTCCTCACCAATCCCCCCTTCGGGGGCAAAGAAGGTCGTCACATCCAGGCCAATTTTCCGGTTCCCTCTTCGGCCACGGAACTCCTCTTCCTCCAGCACATCATGAAGGAGCTCAAGCCGAAGAATGGCGCCCGCTGCGGCATGGTCGTGCCGGAAGGGACGCTCTTCCGTGGCGGGGCGTTCGCCACGGTCAAGCAGGACCTCCTCGATCAGTTCAACCTGCACACCATTGTGAGCCTGCCGCCAGGCACCTTTGCGCCCTATTCCGATGTCAAGACCGCTCTCATCTTCTTCGAGCGTCCCGGTCCGACGAAGAAAATCTGGTATTACGAGTTGCCGCTCCCCGAAGGGCTAAAGAAGTTCAGCAAGGGGAGCCCCATTCAGGACGAACACTTCGAGGAGGCCCGCCGGCTCTGGAAGGCCTGGGACGCCTACCGCAAGGGGCAAGGGCCGCGGGAGGCCTGCCTCTCCGAGCACTCCTGGATTGTGCCCGTGGAGGAAATCAAGGCGCGTGGCTATGACCTCACCGCCCGCAACCCGAACCGCCAGGAGGCGGAGGTGCTCCCACCGCCCATGGAGATTGTGGCCGGCCTCCTGGAGCGCGAGCGGGAGATTCTGGCCATCGTCGAGGAACTGGATGAACTCCTGGGCAACGGCAACGGGGAGGTGGAGGCATGACCGAGGGACTCTACAAACTCCCCCAAAGCTGGCGCTGGGTGCGGTTGGGGGAGGTGGTAGAAGATGCTTTTAGCGGGGGGACACCCTCGACCAAAGTGAACCCGGACAGACACATGTGAGACCGAATCGATAAGAATGTGGGGACCA
>CAZJPA010000227.1:0-4564 GCA_964547755.1 uncultured Sphingomonadales bacterium | reverse complement strand
ATGTCGGCGCCAAGACCGGCCGTGACGGCATCCATGGAGCGACCATGGCGTCCGCCGAATTCGACGAGGATTCGGAAGAAAAGCGCCCGACCGTTCAGGTCGGCGATCCGTTCACGGAAAAACTCCTGATCGAAGCCTGTCTCGAACTCATGGCCACCGACGCCATCGTCGCGATCCAGGATATGGGGGCGGCGGGCCTGACATCGTCTTCCGTCGAGATGGCCTCCAAGGGCGGGCTCGGTATCCGTCTCGATCTCGATCGCGTTCCCTGTCGCGAAGAGGGCATGACACCTTACGAGATGATGCTCTCCGAATCCCAAGAGCGCATGCTGATGATCCTGAAACCCGGCCGTGAGGAGGAGGCTCGTCGCATCTTCGCCAAATGGGAGCTTGATTTCGCGGTCATCGGCGAGCTGACGGCGAGCCGGCGTCTGGAGCTCTTTTTCCATGGCGAGAAGGTTGCCGACATTCCGCTCGCGGCGCTGGCCGATGAGGCGCCCGTTTATGATCGGCCTTGGCGGCTCCCTGCGCCGCCTGCGGCATTGGTGCCTTCCGCTGTGCCGGTTGCAGACGATCTCGGTGCAGCACTTCTCAAGCTTCTGGGCGGGCCGAACCTTTCCTCCCGGCGCTGGATCTGGGAGCAGTACGACCAGACGGTGATGGCGGATACCATCCGCTTGCCCGGCGGGGACGCTGCGATTGTGCGTGTGCACGGCACGCGCCGGGCGCTCGCCATCACCACGGACTGTACGCCCCGTTACTGCGTGGCCGATCCGGTGGCCGGTGGCCGGCAGGCGGTGGCCGAGGCCTGGCGGAATCTGACGGCGGTGGGAGCCAAGCCTCTGGCGTTCACCGATTGCATGAATTTCGGCAGTCCGGAGCGTCCCGAGATCATGGGCCAATTCGTCGGCTGTATCGAAGGCATGGCGGAGGCAGCCCGGGCGCTCGATTTTCCCGTCGTCTCGGGCAATGTCTCCTTCTACAACGAGACGGAAGGCGCGGCGATTCTGCCGACACCGGCGATCGGTGGCGTCGGGCTTCTTGAAGACTACGAACGACGGGCGGATCTCGCCTTCCGGCGGGGGGGCGACGTCATCCTGCTCATCGGCCGAACGGAAGGTGCCTTGGGCCGCAGCCGCTATCTGGCCGAGATCTTGGGGCGCGAGGAGGGCGCGCCCCCGCCGGTCGACCTCGAGGCCGAACGGACTCACGGTGATTTCGTGCGTGCGCTCATCACCGAGGGGGTGGTGGACACGGTGCATGATCTCTCAGACGGCGGATTGGCTGTTGCGCTTGCGGAAATGGCCATGGCCGGCGGCATCGGTGTGACAATCACCTTGGCGCCATTCGGGAATCTGCCGGCGCATGCTGCGCTCTTCGGTGAGGATCAGGCGCGCTATCTGATCGCAGTCCCGGAAGATGTGGCCGCCGCCGTCATCGGCCGCGCCGAGGCGACGGGGGTGCCGGTTGCGCGTATCGGCGTGACCGGTGGGGATGCGTTTGTCGTTTCCGGGGTATGCGCGCTGCCGCTTGCGCGCCTGCGTGAGGCCCATGAGGGATGGTTCCCGCGCTATATGACCGCGCCGGCATCGCAGGCGGCGGCATGACGGCGGCTTTTCTCCGTGCAGGAGCGGACGCGGGAGCGGACGGCCGGAGCATGCGGATCACCGATTTCGACTATGCGTTGCCGGAAGACCGTATTGCGCTGCACCCGGCCCGCCCGCGCGACGCGGCGCGACTGCTCGTGGTGCGCCCCGGCCTGTCGCCTGCCGATCGCGGCATGCGGGATTTACCGACGCTTTTGCGTCCCGGCGACCTCATGGTCTTCAACGACACGCGTGTCATGCCGGCGCGGCTTTACGCCCGGCGGGAGGAAACCGCGGGGCGGATCGAGATCCTGCTGCATCGTCCGCTGGGTGACGCGGCGCTGTGGGAAGTTTTCGCGCGGCCGGCCCGCAAGCTCAAGCGCGGCACGCGGCTCATCTTCGCGCTGGACGCCGATGAGACGGTGACAGCCGAAGTCGTGGGACTCGGTGAGGGCGGTATTCGCTGCCTGGCCTTTGCCGCGGCGGGTGATGTCGAGCGGGTGATGGCGCATGCCGGAAGCATGCCGTTGCCGCCCTACATCGCCCGGCGTCGCGCACCGGCGCCGGAGGATCGGGCACGCTATCAGACGGTCTTTGCCCGTCTACCCGGTTCGGTGGCCGCCCCCACGGCCGGCCTGCATTTCACGCCACGATTGTTGACGGCGCTGGAAGAGCGGGGTGTGCGTCGCGCCTTCGTGACCCTGCATGTCGGCGCCGGCACCTTTCTGCCCGTAAAAAGCGAAGACCTGCGCGCGCATTCCATGCATGCGGAATGGGGGCAGGTGTCGGCTCCCGTGGCCGAGCTGATCAATGCGACCAGAAAAGGTGGAGGCCGCGTGGTCGCTGTCGGCACGACGGTGACGCGCCTGCTGGAATCGGCAGCCGATGAAAGCGGACTGCTCGCTCCTTTCGCAGGCGAGACGGATCTGTTCATCCTACCAGGCTATCGCTTTCGCGCCGTCGATTTGATGATCACCAATTTCCACCTGCCGCGTTCGACGCTGCTGATGCTGGTGAGCGCGTTCTCAGGCCTTGAAACGATCCGGGCGGCCTATGCGCATGCGCTCGCAAACGGCTATCGTTTCTACAGCTATGGCGATGCCTGCCTGCTCTATCCGGAGGGCGCGATATGAGCGGGTCTAACACCCAAGCCTTGGCCTTTACCCTGCTGGCCACCAGCGATGGTGCGCGCCGCGGCCGCGTTGTCACACCGCGCGGGACCATCGAGACACCTGCTTTCATGCCCGTGGGCACGGCGGCGAGCGTCAAGGCCATGATGCCCGAATGGGTGGCCGCCACGGGCGCCGAGATCATTCTCGCCAACACCTATCATCTGATGCTGCGTCCCGGGGCGGAACGCATCGCCCGGCTCGGCGGGCTGCATCCTTTCATGAACTGGCAGCGGCCGATCCTGACCGATTCGGGCGGCTTTCAGGTGATGTCGCTGGGCGAGCTCAGGCGGATCACGGAAGAAGGCGTGACCTTCCGCTCTCATCTCGACGGCAGTCGCCATCTGCTGACACCCGAGCGTTCCGTCACGATCCAACGTCTGCTGGGCTCGGACATCGTGATGACTTTCGATGAATGCACGCCCTATCCCGCAACCCATGACGAGGCGCGCGCGAGCATGGAGCTGTCGATGCGTTGGGCGGCCCGCTCCCGCCAGGCTTTTGACGAGCAGGGGTGTGGGAGCCACGGCCAGGCCCTGTTCGGCATCGTCCAGGGCGGTGTGTATGCGGATCTGCGGGCGCAATCGGTGGAGGCGCTTTTGCAGATCGGCTTCGACGGTTACGCGGTCGGCGGGCTTGCGGTGGGCGAGGGGCAGGCGGAGATGTTTCGCGTTCTGGAGGCCACGACACCGCTGCTGCCGGCCGAGCGGCCACGGTATCTGATGGGTGTCGGCAAGCCGGATGACATCATCGGTGCGGTCGCGCGCGGCATCGATATGTTCGACTGTGTGCTGCCTACTCGCTCGGGCCGCACCGGCCAGGCCTTCACATGGGACGGACCGCTCAATATGAAGAACGCCTGTCATCGCGAGGACGAGCGGCCCATCGATCCGGAGGTGGACAGCCCGGCGCGGGCCTATTCACGCGCCTATATCCACCACCTCGTGCGCGCGGGTGAGATTCTGGGCGCGATCCTGCTGACCTGGCATAATCTCGCCTTCTATCAAGCCCTGATGCGGCGTCTGCGCGAGGCGATCGAACAGGGGCGCTTCGCCGCCGAGGCCGAAAGGATCCTGACCCGCTACCGCGCCGGTCTGCACCGCCGGCAGGGGGATGCGAACGGGTGACACCGATCACCGACGACCGATTGCTGACCGCAAAACCGCCACCCGTCCGGCCCGTCACGCGCCCCTCCCTTCGTCATCTGCCGTTCTCTCCCTTCGTCACCTACCGCAGATGCGGTGGGTCCGCTTTCGCCCTTTGTCACCCGCCGCCCACCTCTCTCGTCATCCGCCGTCCACCCCCTCTCGTCACACGCCGTCCACCCCCTCTCGTCATCCGCCGGCTTGACCGGCGGATCCAGCGGACGGTGGGGACACCATCCAACGTCAGGGATGCCGTGTCTGTCAGATGGATTCGCCGATCAAGTCGGCGAATGACGACCCAGTGATCGGTGATCAATCATCAGTCATCAGTAATCAGAACCAAAAGCGGCGACGATGTGGATGGGGAAGGATGCCCTCACACGCTTCTCCTCGCCGATAACTGATCACCGCTTCCTGATCACTGGGCGGTCACCCGCCGACCCCGGATCAAAGTCCGGGGCAGGTTTGACCAGCGGGTCCCCCCTTCCCCCGTCATCCGCCGGCTTGACCGGCGGATCCAGCGGGACGCGAAGACAATCCCCAGCGCCGGAGTTGCGAAACCGTCGGATGGATTCGCCGATCAAGTCAGCGAATGACGCGGGAGTAGGTGCGCAGCCGGCTGGATTCGCCGGTTGAACCGGCGAATGACGATTCGGTGATCAGT
>CAZJPA010000226.1:2319-4572 GCA_964547755.1 uncultured Sphingomonadales bacterium | reverse complement strand
GCCCGGGTGATCGCCGCGCGCGTGGTCGAGAAGGTCGTGGAGATCGAGCGCGTCGTGCGCGGGGGGCGTCGTCGGTTGCCGCAGCGCCGCAAGGGATATAGCCAGAAGGCCATCGTCGGCGGCCGCAAGGTGTATCGGCGAACCGGCGAATACGATGACGGCACCTTAGGCGAGATCTTTATCGACATGCACAAGGAAGGCGCCGCCTTCCGGGCGATGATGAACAATTTCGCCATCGCCATTTCCATCGGCCTGCAGTACGGCGTGCCGCTGGAGGAATTCGTCGATGCCTTCACGTTCACGCGCTTCGAACCCTACGGGCGCGTCGAGGGCAATGACGCGATCAAGATGGCGACCTCCATTCTCGACTACATTTTCCGCGAGCTCGCCATTTCCTACCTCGGTCGCACGGAGCTCGCGCATGTCGAACCGGAGGATCTGCGCCATGACACCTTGGGGCGCGGTGCGCGCGAAGATGCAGCCGATAATGCAGACAAACAGGATGCCGCGACCGAAGAGGTGCTCAAGAAGCTCGCATCCACCGGCTATGTGCGCTCCAATCTCTACGTGCTGACAGGCGGCGGCCGAAAGAAGAGCGACGACCGGCCGGCCGAAGCGCGCAGCCACACCGAGACGACGGCCGATCATCACTTCCAGCAGGCGGTCGGTCATGACATGACGGCGGTCGGCACGGCCGGCTCCGATGCGCGGACCGTGGCTCGCCTGCAGGGGTTCGAAGGAGACGCCTGCGAGGAATGCGGCAACTTCACGCTGGTGCGCAACGGCACCTGCCTTAAATGCGCGACCTGCGGCGCGACGACCGGCTGCAGCTGATCGGCGGAGCCGCGGTCGCTTTCTCATTCTCGCGCGGTAACCAAAGCGCGCTGAAGAACAAAAAGAGGCGACGACGAAAAAGCGACTCAATGCACCAAGGGCGGCGCCCAGCGGTGCCGCCCTTGCATATTGGGCGCCTTTCGCGATGCGTTAGGAATTTGGTGATGCGAGATGAAGGGGTGATCGCCGGCGCTCGGATTCGGGCACCAAAGCCTGAAGATGCCACTTCCCCGTGCCAAAAAAGGACAATGCTGCCATCTGTTAACCAAGGATGTTTGAGCTTTCTTAAGAGGCAGGAGGGCATCAAGGGTCGAATAGTGGCTGCTCCCGATTCTGGTTCTTGGGAACGCCGCGACGACCACGCAAAACGGCGGGGTGGATCGTGTTGCAGAAGCTTGGTGCATCATCTCTGGTGGGCGCTGATCCGGCGCGTCCGCATCCTCTGTCCACCGCGCCCTCCCTGTCTGCTTCCTTGGAATCTCTGCGTGTGGCCGTGGAGTGCTGGCCGATGCCGGCTCTTCTGTGCGTTCTGCCGGACGGCGATCTGCCGCTTCAGGTGATCGCTTCCAGTCCAGAGGCGCACAAGCTGTTCACGACCACCGCGCCGAATCTGCGCGGGGCCTTGGATCCTCCTGCCCGCCATGCGCTCGCCGCAAGTTTGCGCGCCGTGCGGGCGCGTCTGGCAAACGGCACGCCCGGGCGCGCAGCGACAGTCCCCGATTCCGTGTTGCTGTCTGTTGAGGATTGGCTCATCCACGGTCGGCGCATCGAGACACAAGAGGCCGTGTTCATCCTGTTGACATTCCTGGACCGTCACCGCACCGGACAGGGTGGAGACGAAGATAACGGTCATGACGCACGCGGTCAGGACGTCCTGACCGGCCTGCTCGACCGCGACGGCTTCCTGGCCGCCTTGGAATCGGCCCTTGAGCCCGCCGCCGCCGACGCGGGAGCGGAGGCGACGCAATCGGGGGAATGCGCCGTCGTTCTGATCAATCTCGACCGTTTCCAGCGCGTCAACGAAAGCTTCGGCCATGCCCGAGGCGACAGCGTTCTCGCCGGGATTGCACAACGCCTGTCGGTCTTGGCCGCCGATTCTCTGGCGGTCGGGCGCCTGAATGGCGACGAGTTCGCCGTGCTGCTCAAGGCACAGGGCGATGTCGTCGCGGCGGCCCGCGGCTGGGCCGAACGATTCCTGCAACTCATCCAGACTCCTTTCTCAATTGCGGATGAAGAGGTGCATCTATCGGCTTGTATCGGCATCGCCACGACGGCCACCGGCTCACGCCATCCCACCGATCTGCTGCGTGATGCGGATGTCGCCGTTCATCGGGCGAAGGCCCGCGGGCGCGGGCAGATCGAGCTGTATGTGCGTGAGCGACGGATGCTGCCCCTGTCCCCGCTGCAGCTGGAAGCCGC
>CAZJPA010000226.1:0-2219 GCA_964547755.1 uncultured Sphingomonadales bacterium | reverse complement strand
CTGTCGGTCTCGGTCAATGTCTCGGGACACCAGTTCCAGGACGCCGGCTTTGCGCGGCGGGTATGTGACCGGATCGCCCGGCATGGGCTTAAGGGGGCCGCCGTGCGGCTGGAAATCACCGAGAGCGTTCTCATCCAAGATCCGGCCTTGGCCGCCGAGACCCTGACGGCCCTCTATGAGGATGGGGTGCTCATCGCGCTGGACGATTTCGGGACCGGCTATTCATCGCTCAACTATCTGCACCGCTTCCCCATCTCTTTCGTCAAGATCGATCGCAGCTTCTGCCTCGATCTCGAGCAGGAGGCCGAGCGCCAGCGCCTGATCAAGGGGCTGGCCGCGCTGGCGGACACGCTTGGGCTTGTGCTGGTGGCCGAGGGCATCGAACGCAGCGCTCAGCAGTATCTGCTGCGCCGTCTGGGGTGTCGCCTCGGTCAAGGATATCATTTCTCACGTCCATTACCGGCGGCGGAGGCTCTTGCGCTCTACATGCGCGAGGAGCGCCCTCCCGCCCCCGCCTCGGAATCGAAGACCGCCTGACGTCTTGAAACGCCGTTCTTCCTCCTCATATCAGCAGGCGAAGGGGCGCATGCGTTCTGCGTCTCGTGAGCGCAATCATCGGAGGAACGAACCATGGCGGAACAGGAGGCAGGGGCAGCCGGAATGGGAACGGAGGATCCCCAAGCGACGGTGAGTCCGGAGGAATCGGCCACTGAGGCGGACAAGCCCGCCAAAGCCGGCAAGAGAACGACCCGGCGCAAGAAAAGCACATCGGGCACGACGGCGCGCAAGACGCGCAGCGCAGCCGCATCCGGGGCAACCCGCAAGTCGACTGCTCGCAAGACGACGTCTGCGAGAGGCGGCACCACGAAACGGGCGGCCCAGGATTCGCAGACCGCCGATTCGTCGGCCGATTCGGCGAAGGCAAAAGCCGCGCGTTTGAAGGAGGAACTGGCGGAGACTGCCAGCGAGATCGCCGAGGAAGTCAAGGAAAAGGCGGAGCACATCTCCGAAGAGGTCAAGGAGAAGGTCGAAGACCTCTCTGAAGAAGCGCGCGAGGCTTTGGAGAAGCTGCGTGCCGAAGCCCGGGAGAAAGGCCGGCGCGCAAAAGAAGAAACCGAGGATGTGCTTGCGCGCGTCAAGCGCTCCAGCCGCGAACTGTATGAGCGGTTGGGCGGCAGCGAACGTATCGTGCCCGTGCTGTGGCGGTTGGGCGCATGGTTTGTGTTCGGCGCCCTGGCAGGGGTCGTGTTGGGGCTGGCCTTCACGGTCGGCCTTGTCCAGATCCTCGTCTTGCTGATCAACGGCCGTCCCAATCCCCGACTTTCGGACTGGCTGTCCTGGATGGGGCGCTATCTCGACCAGATCCTGGATTATCTGAAGGCCGAGCGCGAGGCGCGCGCCCTGCCCTTTCCCTTCGGTCCTGCGCCGGAAGCAGAAGAGGACGACGCGCCCGAGCGCGCGTGACGTCCTGCCGTTACTTACGGCCAAGGCCGTCCCAATGCCACGCCTCAATACCAGGGGCGCGGATCCTGTGCGGCCTGATGGACAAGACCGGCCGCCAGTTCCTGCGCGTCCTTGATGGGCAGATAGACGATCTCTGTGCGCAGACCGGCAAGGGCAACCGTCAGATTCGCCAGCTGCCGGCGGCGTAGAGCCGGACCGCTCCGGATCCGCACCCATTGGGTCTTGAACGGTCGGAACAGCACAATCCGCCGGCCCAGAAAACCGCGGACGGTCACGACGAGATCGGCCACCATGGCATAGCCGTGCTCCCGCCTGATACGACTGAGCACCAGATAACCCAGACCAGTGGTCACAGCCACCAAACCGATGCCGGCGGCGAGTGCCCAGCCGACTGCCCCCGCCGTTTCCTGGATCAGGACAGCGGCAAGCCCCATCCCCGTTCCCACCGCCAACAGGCTCAGATAGCGCATGCCATGCGTGATCAGGAAGGGATGGGGCCGTCGCACGGCCGGAAGTGGCCAAGGGATCCCGGGCATGATCGCGGCCAGAATGTCCGCCAATTCCGAATTGGTCACGGCGGGAATGACGAGTTTCTGCTGGCGGGCCATGCCCTGGCCAGGATTTTGGCGGAAACCGCCGACCTGGTGGAAGCGCAGTTCCCAGACACCGATCAGGCGTCCGATCAGCGTCTGGCGCAGAGACAGGGCCTGAAGTTTCGTTTTTGCGATCACAATCTCACGCTTTTCCAGCAGGCC
>CAZJPA010000225.1:0-4582 GCA_964547755.1 uncultured Sphingomonadales bacterium | reverse complement strand
GATCTTCCTGATGAGCTCGTCGCTCACCGGCTTGCTGTAGTTGCGGAGCCGGTTCCTCTTCACGGCTTTCTCTAGGCTGCGGACTCATTTAACCAGTAGCACCCGGCGGCGGCGAGTTGGATGGCGGGAGGTCGTTGCGGGCCAGTTTGCTGTATCGTATGGCGATCCCGCACAAAATCCTCGATGCGGTTGAATATGCGCGCGATGGCATTGGGGTCGCGATCGAGGACGGGAAAGATGCAGGGCCCCAATGCCGGTTGATCCTGGACGCAATGTCGGGGGCTGCGCCCATGGCCTTGATTTTCCCGCGAGCGCCATCGCGATCTCAGGCTCCTACTCCATGCGGGAGGACCGTTTTCGACATTAGCTGGAGCGATAAATCCGCCTCCTCGCAATTGGTGTCCTCACTGCCGGTGAGCGGAAAGGCGATGGGCGGCAGAAGGCATCGGTCAGGGCTTGGATCATGATGAGCCGCCCACCGAGGCCGGAAGCGCGGAAGTTTGGTCCACACGCCCTTCGCAGCCTAGCCCCAGACGTCAGATTAGGAGTGCCATTCCGGAACACAGAGTCCTGAGTTTCTCCAGACCGGAAGATTAATTCGTCCACGCGGAAATTTGGGGGCGCTCGTCGATCCACGCCCTCGCGGCTCCAGAAAAATCACCCGCCCCTACCCACCGGCCCGCACAAGCTCCGACACCCGCAGGATCGCCAGCAGGTCCTTCAGGTCGAGGATGGCCAGCCACCACCGGCGGGAGTTCCGCCGATGCGCCACCACCGGCAGCTTCGCGCCCGCATCGCGCCGCGCCTGGTCGATAGCATCGTACAGGCTCAACCGCTCGCAGCGCTTCACCTCGAAATGAAGGCTCGGCAGGCAGGGCACCACGACATCAGGCGAATCCGCTCCGCCGCGATGCTGGGCGTCCCGCTCGGCAGAGAAGCCTTCCGCCGTCAGCAGGCGCGCAAGCTCGCGCTCGCCACGCTTGCCTTTCAATCGACTAAACGCAGACATCTTCGCCCCCATCATCGCTCCATCCCGCGAGAACGCCGTTCGTTACGAGCCTTGCGGATCGCCCCCATTCGGGGGTGCCCGGCTCAAGCTCTTCGATGAAATCGCCGACGGTGTGTGCCACCGTCTCCATATCCTCGGGAGGGATTCGCCCGGACTTCGCTTCCCGTTCGATTCTGGCGAGCCAGGCATTCACTAGGTCTGATCTGCCAAGGTCTGGAGGATCGAGCCAGAACGGCGTTTCCGATCTCACCGCAGGAGAGTTCGCACCGTCGCTCGACAAGCCCTCGGCAATCCCCCTGCCAAGCCGATCCGCGCCGAAAGGCGGGGCCATTTCATGGGATATATTTCTAGGATTCTTCCTAATCTCTTCTGATTGTCGAATCTGACAACTGTCCGGCCATGATGGTTGTCGAATCTGACAACTGTTTTCGTGAAACGGGGACATATTGTCACCCTTTCCGGGTTCTGGCACGGTATTGCGCTCGGCCATGATTGCCGCGTCTTCGTCGGTGTAGTGCACGACGAGAACCTTGTAGCGACGGCTCCTCGGGTTTCGCTGGCTCTGGACATATCCCCACTCGACAAGGCGCTTCAGGCTCCGCGAAACGGCGCTCTTGTCGCACCCTAACATCGCCGCCAAGCGCTTATGTGATGCCCAGCAACCTTGCCGGCTCCTGCCCGTTTCGCTCATTCGGTCATGCAATGCGATCGCCCCCAGAAGGCGAAGGTCTAACCCGCTCAGCGCCCCGTCTCCGATTGCGCGGGCGGGAATGGGGGCGAAGGTCGTCCCGTTCTTCATCGGACCACCTCCCGCGGCGCAGGCCGCTTGATCATGCGCGCGATCTGGTGCCGCACCTCTGCCGTCCCGGGCACCAGCACCAGGATCTCGATCGCCCGCAAGAGCAGATACGCATTCCACCCTTGCGTCGCCTTGGCAGGCACCAGCGGTGCTCCCACTTTAGCTCGGCTTGTACGGGCGGTGGATTTTGTTCCCATTATCATCAACCGGTTCATGCCGCAGCCTCCCCGCCGAGATCGATGGCGACTTCTTCGAGATCGATTGCCGGAAGGGCGGGCGGCCGTGCCTCAATCCATTCGCGGATCTCGGATTCGCGCCATGCCACGGCGCGCTCCCCGATCCGAACGGGTGCCGGGAATTTCCCTGCGGCGATCATTTCGTAGAGACTGGAACGCGATAGCCCCGTGAGACGTTGCACCTCTGGACGCCGGATTAACCTGTCAGTCATTACATTAACCATAGATTGGTCTCCTTTTGCTTCCGGCGGAGACCAATCAACCGTGAAGGTCTCCACCGACATTCGACGAAGACCAAAATACGCCCTGCGCGCCCGGTCACGCGGGGGGCGCATGACCGACTTTTTCACAGAATGCTTATTTTGCGGGCTTGTGGCCGGCTTTCTTGCCGAATTTTCTGTGAGCCCGGGCAACTGTCGAGAGGCTAACCCCCTCACGCCTGCAGATATTCTCGCGGGCTCCATTCACCGACAATCGCGGGTTGCTCTCAATGGCACAATCGACAAGCCTGGCCAGCCGTCTGTCGCGCGCCGCGATCTCTGAGCGCATTCTCTCGGCTGTTGTCTTGCCACCGGCAGAGCTCCCGTCTCTTACACGGCGCCCAAGCTGCCAGTCCTCCTCGGCCTTGAATTTGAGCATCGCTTCCTTCATCAACATGCCGAGACGCCAAGCGTACATCACGGCAAGCCCCGGCTCCCGCACGTCCGGGTGATCAAGGAACCCCATCATCGCCTCGGCTCGCGCGTCGATCTCGTCCGCATACCACGACGGCGATTGCTCTTCGGCCGGACCGCCGCCTTGTTCGCGCAGATGCCGAGCAAAAGCACCGGCAAAGGCGGCAACACCTTCAGGGCTTATCGGCGGCTTGTCTGAGCCGTAGTAGGATTCGCGGACCACCCGGCGGTATTCATCGCTGCCGATATCCTCGGCACCAGCGGCCCAGGACTTCCGCACCGTGAGACCAAAGCCTCTTATTCCCCGCTTGATCGCCATCACACGCTCTCCGCCCGAATTGCCACCACCTCGCCTTCCCCCGGCGGGCGTTCGCAGTAGCTCGCCCAGTCTTCCATCAGGCGGCGGCGCTTCTCGAACAGGTCGCCGCGCCGGTATGCGGCTTCCACCTTGTCGGAAATCGCGTGCGCCAGCGCCTGTTCGGCCACCTCGCGGGGATAGGCGGTCGCTTCCGCCGCCCAGTCGCGGAACGTCGAACGGAAGCCGTGGACCGTGAGATCATCCCGCCCCATGCGCTTCAGCACCTTCGCCAGCGACACGTCCGATAGCGGCCTGCCGCGCTTCAGCCCCGGAAAGACCAGCCCGGTCGCGGCATCATCGGCAAGCGGCCGCATCGCTTCGAGGATCGCCAACGCGCGGTCGGAAAGCGGCACCCGATGCGGACGCCGCGCCTTCATCCGTTCGGCCGGCACGGTCCAGATGCGCGCTTGCCTGTCGATCTCATCCCACCGCGCGCCCCTCACCTCGCCCGATCGCGCCGCCGTCAGGATCAGGAATTCGAGCGCCCGCGCCGCAACGCCTTCACGCTCCCGCAGCGCCGCCATGAAGCCCGGAAGGTCACGCCACGGCAACGCCGCATGGTGGCGCACGGCCCGCACCTTGGTCTTGGCGGGCAAGAGCGCTTGGAGATGCCCTCGCCAGCGCGCAGGATTGTCGCCGGTCCGATAGCCGCGCACCGTCGCCCAATCGAGGATGCGTTCAAGCCGCCCGCGCAGCCGAGAAGCGGTTTCCGGCTTCTCTTTCCAGATCGGTTCCAGAACCCGCAGCACGTGGGCGGTCTCGATCGCGTTCACCGGCAGGTCGCCAAGCACCGGGAATGCATATTGCGCAAGGGTATTCTCCCATTGCTGGCGATGCTTGGGGTTCTTCCAGCCGTCGCGATGCGCCTTCAGGAAGGCGTCTGCGGCCTCGCGAAAGGTCAGGCCGTCGGTTCTCGCCCGCTCCTTGCGGCGCTCCTCGATCGGGTCCTTGCCATCGCGCAGCAGCTTCCGACAACAAGCCGCCGCCTCCCGCGCCTCGGCAAGCGAAACATCGCGCAGGCTCCCCAACCCCATCTCGCGTGCCCGCCCGAAGCGCATGTAGCGAAAAACCCAAGTCTTCCGCCCATCCTTGCGCACGACAAGCCACAGGCCGCCGCCGTCGCCATGCTTGCCCGGCCCCGCCGTCGCCACGCGCCTCGCCGAAAGCTTGTGAATGCCCATAGCGCCAAGCCCTTGAAAGAATTAACCGATGCAAATTTGGGGACCAGAATTCTGGTCCCCAAACTGGTCCCCAAATCGTACACGAATTGTTCTGGATTTGCAAGGACGGGCTCGGAACAACCGAGCAGATTTACCCCATTATATCAATAAGATTTTCGGACGTTCTCGGCAGGGCGCAGACAATGGTTCGGCGGACACCCCGTCCGCCAGTCCATCGCACATGTAGTTATTGGAAATGGCTCTGGAGAGCGCCCCGTGCTCGGGGCAATAGAACCACTGATGCACACAAATGGACTCGGATTGGCCTTTCGTGTTTCACATCTGT
>CAZJPA010000224.1:0-4681 GCA_964547755.1 uncultured Sphingomonadales bacterium | reverse complement strand
GCTCAGTGCCGCTCTTCATCCCGATCGGCTGGCCCCCTGTGCACCGGAAACCGCGGACCGGGCGCGCGAAGGACTCGGGCTCATCATCTGCCACGACCGCCGCGAGGAAGCGCTTGCGGCTGCGCTGCTGCTGCGCGAGACGCTCGAGACACCGAACCGCACGGCGGCGCTCGTGACACCGGATCGCGCCTTGGCGGAGGCCGTGCATGACCAGCTGCAACGCTGGGGTATCCTGGTTGACGACAGCGCCGGCCGCGCATTGGCGACGACGCCTGTGGGCACACTTCTGGAACTCGTTCTCGAAGCGGTGGCAGAAGACTTCGCGCCCGTGCCGTTGCTTGCTCTTCTCAAACATCCTCTGGTGCGCCTGGGAGAACGCCCGGCGGCTATCCGCACTTTTGCTCGTCGGCTCGACCGATATAGAAAAAGCGGCCGATGGCTGCTGCGGGGACCGCGCGTGGGCGGCGGCCTGACCGGCCTGATCCGCGAGGCCGAGGCGCTCACCCTCGCCGACGAAGACCTTGCCCGCCTGCGCCGTCTTCAGGAGATCTTCACCCCCTTGCTCGCATGCGCAAAAGACAAAGATGCCCTGCACCCGCTTTCCTCCTGGGTGGCTGCGCATCTGGCGGTTCTCGAAGCGTTGGCGCGTGATGAAAACGGGCGTTGTGACAGGCTTTGGAGCCGGGAATCCGGAGAGGCCGCCTCCCGCCTGATGGCAGATGTCACCCAGGCGGCCGCCCAGGCTTCGCTCGCCTTCGCATTGGACCAATATCGTGGATTCCTGGCCGGGCTGGTAGCGGACACCGTGGTGCGGCGCCCCTATGGCGGCCACCCCCGGCTCATGATCCTGGGCACGATCGAAGCGCGCCTGCTGCATCCCGACCGCCTCGTGCTCGCCGGGTTGAACGAGGAGTCCTGGCCGCCGGCCGTGGCCGTCGATCCCTGGCTCAACCGGCGCATGCGCGAGGCCGTCGGCCTGCCCCAGCCCGAGCGCCGGATCGGACAGGCCGCCCACGACTTCTACAGCGCAGCCGCCGCGCCGGAGGTCTTTCTGCTACGGGCGGAGAAGATCGATGGAGTTCAAACCACGCCAGCGCGGTGGCTGCAGCGGTTGAGCGTCCTGCTGCCAGACCTCGACTCCGCGGGACGGCGGCATCCGCTGCTGGAGCGGCTGCGTGCGCTCGATCGTCCCGAGCATGTCACGCCCTGTCCTGTACCGGCTCCTGCACCACCGCCGACGCTCAGGCCGAAAAAGATTTCGGTGACCGCGGTTGAGCGGCTGATGCGCGACCCTTACGCATTCTATGCCCGGCATATCCTGAATCTCCAGCCGCTCGATGCTCTCGACGCCGAGCCCGACGCCCTTGCGCGCGGCAATCTCTTGCATGACATCCTGCATCGTTATCTGGCCGACCGGCTGGCACGGGCTCCCGGAACAAACGATGCTGAATATGCGCGGCTGCTTGCCTTGGCGGAGGATCGCTTTGCTGCTTTCGCCCCGCGTCCTCTCGTACAGGCGCTGTGGTGGCCGCGTTTCCGCCGCCTGGCCCGCGCCTTCATCGACCGGATCACGCGTGACGAGGCCCGCGGCCGTCACCCCGTGCTTCTGGAAAAAGAGGGCAGCCTTGCCCTTCTCAATGACCAAATTGTCCTTACGGCCAAGGCGGATCGAATCGACAAGCTTGGGGATGATCCCGGCGAGCCGGCCTTTGTGATCATCGATTACAAAACCGGTTCCGCACCCGACGACAAGCGCTTGCGCAGCGGATTTGCGCCGCAGCTGCCCCTTGAGGGCTGGATTTTCGCTAAAGGCGGCTTTCTCACCGAGGATGGGACGGTGTTGTCCGGTCAGGTGGCGAGTCTGGAATTCTGGAAACTGCAAGGTTATGGCGACAAGCCTCTTGACTGTAAGGTGGTGACAGACGTCGCCTTGCGCATCGACGATGCGCGTCGGCTGGCGCCGACATTCCTGGAACGCTATCTCCTCGCCTCCCATCCCTTCTACCCCGCGCCCCATGCCGATTTTCCCGCCTATCCCGAATACGCGCATCTGGCCCGTGAAGCCGAGTGGTGGGGGCGCGTCGCCGGAGATGCGCCATGATGGATACCGCGTCCTCGCCGCCCCGCGCCTCGGTGTCTCCTGCCCTGTCCGATGAACAACAGAAGGCGGTGGACCCGAATGTGCATGCCTGGGTCTCGGCCTCTGCCGGCACGGGTAAAACCCATGTGCTGGTCGGCCGCGTGTTGCGGCTGATACTGGCGGGGGCCGATCCGGCCGGCATTTTGTGTCTCACCTACACCCGGGCAGCGGCGGCCGAGATGCGCAATCGCCTGCTGGACCGTCTGCGGCGGTTCGCGGCGCTGGACGCCGAAGCGCTGACGACCGAGCTCACAGCCCTTCTCGCCCGCCCGCCCACGGCTGCCGAGCACGCGCGGGCGCAGCGCTTGTTCCTTCAGGTGCTGGAATTGCCGGAAGGTCTCAAGATCGAGACGATGCATGCCTTCTGCCAGTCGCTGCTCGCGCGCTTTCCGCTGGAAGCCGGGCTTGCTCCGCATTTCCGGGTTGCGGATGAGGCCGAGGCACGGCTTGTCTTCGACGAGGCCTTGAATGCCCTATTCGCAGCGGCCACCCGGGATCCGCGGCTTGCGGACGCACTCAGCGAACTCGCCATGCGATTTGCGGACACTGCACTCACCACGCGCCTGCACCAGGCCATCGCCGAGCGTCACCGTATCGCCGAAGTCCTCGCCGGACGCGGGATCGAAGGCCATATGGCCGCCCTCGCCCGCCTACTCGATCTGGACGTTGAACAAGCAGACGAGGAGGCTCTGCTTGCCCGCTTCTTCGCGCAAGAGGCCGTCGATGAAGAGACGCTGGCGCAATGGGCGCAGGATCTGGCCCGCGGCCGCGACACCCTGCGGAAGGCCGCCGAGGCCATCGCGACCTTTCGTGCGCAACCGGCAGATCCGGTCGCCGCCCGGTTCGCCGCCTACAAGCGAATCTTTCTGACCCAAAGCGATGCGCCGCAAAAGCGTCTCCAGCAACAGCTCGCCCGGCATCATCCCGAAATCGCCGAATGCTGGGCTGATGCCTGTGCGCGTCTCCTCGCTCTGCTCGAACGGCTGAAAGCCGTCTCGGTCCATCGGCTGACCTGGGCCTATCTGACCGTAGCCCAGCGGCTCATCGATTCCTATGAGCAGATTAAGACCGCCCAGGGCATGCTGGACTTCGCCGATCTCATCGCGCGCACGGAGACACTGCTCAAGACGCCCGGCATTGCGCCTTGGGTACTCTACAAACTCGATCGGCGAATCGCCCATGTCCTGGTCGATGAAGCGCAGGACAGCAACAGCCGGCAATGGGGGCTGATCGCCGCCCTGCTAACGGAGACCTTCGCCGGGCGTGGCGGGCAGGAAGACGAGCCAAGCACCCTGTTCGCGGTCGGTGACGTCAAGCAGTCGATCTATCGCTTCCAAGGGGCCGAGCCGGAATCCTTCGTCACGGCACGCGAGGAATTTCGCGCGCGTGCGGCCCATGTGCGCCAGCCTTTCCGGCCGCTCAGCCTGTCCACGTCCTTCCGCTCGGCGCCGGACATTCTCGCCTTCGTCGATACCGTCTTCGCCGAACCGGAAGGCCGCGCTCTGCTTGGGCTGGGAGAAGAGACCGTCTCACATCGCGCCCATCGCCGGGACGCACAAGGGCTGGTGGAGCTGTGGGCGCCCGAAAGACCGGTCGAGGAAGGACAGACCAGGCTGCCGGACGGTGCGGCCTACACGATGCCCGAGGGCATCGCCCGGGTGGAGGATCCGGCCGACCGGCTGGCCACACGCATCGCCGAGCGGATCGCTCAGATGCTGCGCACGGGCGAGCAGCTCGCTTCCACGAATCGCCCCATTCGCGCCGGCGACATCCTCGTGCTGGTGCGCCGGCGTGAGGCCTTCGTGGACAAGCTCATGACGGCCTTGCGGACACGCGGTGTGCCGGTGGCCGGGCTCGACCGCCTCGTGGTCACGGACTCGCTTGCGGTGCAGGATCTGCTGGCGGCCGCCCGTTTCGCGCTGTTGCCGGAAGACGACCTCAATCTGGCCGCCCTCCTCAAAAGCCCGTTATGTGGTTTGACGGATGACGATCTGCTCGCCTTCGCCCCCGAGCGCACCACGAGCCTGTGGCAGGCCTTCCGACAATGGGCCGAGGAAACGGGCCATGACGCGCTCCGTGCCCGTCTGGAAGGATGGCTGGAGACAGTCGATCACGAACCACCCGTTGGTTTCTTCACCCGGATCCTGTTTGCCGAAGGCGGGCTCGCCCGCCTGATTCAGCGTCTGGGGGCCGACATTCTCGACCCGGTAACGGAATTCCTGACGCGCACCCGCCAGTTCGGTGAACGCGGCCCGGCGAGCTTGCAGCATTTCCTCCACTGGCTGGCGCGTCAGCGTCAGCAGATCAAACGTGACCTCGAGGAGGGGCGCGACGAGGTCCGGATCATGACGATCCACGGCGCCAAGGGCTTGGAAGCGCCGATCGTCTTTGTGCCGGAGACCTGCAGCAAACCGAAGTCGGATCAGGATCGCGGGCTGCTGTGGATCCCAAGCGAGGTGGGTGGTTTGTCCGATGCGCCGCTGCTGGCGGTGGTACCCGCCAGCCGGAAGGCTCTGCCTGCGCGCCTCGAAGCCCGCGATG
>CAZJPA010000223.1:0-4732 GCA_964547755.1 uncultured Sphingomonadales bacterium | reverse complement strand
TGGCAGGAGAAGACGTGGCAGAGAAATATAGCAGGGAAGAAAGAGGTGGCGAGCAGGACCGGCCTTCCGCCCTTGACGGCGGCAATCCGGCGCCCGCAAAACTGATGTCTGCAGAGCGGATCAGTCAGATGGGGAGAGGGCGATGCGGATCTTCTTTCCTCTTGCCGCGCTTCATGCGGTGGCCGCGGTGCTGCTGTGGGCGGGGCTGTATACCGGGCTCTGGCCCGATCTGCCGGGCGCGGGCGCCGATCCGTTTTCCTGGCATCGCCACGAGATGATCTTCGGTTTTCTGGCGGCCACATTGGCCGGGTTCGTCCTGACGGCCGTGCCGAACTGGACCCGCACGCCGCCGCCGCGTCTTCCGGTGCTGATCGGCCTTGCAAGCCTGTGGTTGGCCGCACGGATCCTCGCCGGCGGCCTGTATTTGGCCGGGGAGGCAGGCGGCTTGTGGTATCCGGCGCTTGCGATCGGTCCGCTCTTTTACCTCCTGCTTGCGGGATGGGCGGGCCGCCGTATTCTCGCGGCCGGCAATCGCAATCTGCCCGTGGTGGCGGCGATCGCGATATTGGGACTGGCCGACCTCTGGGACGGGCTCGCCCGACTGGCCCCCGACAGCCTGACGCGCAGCGATATCGGCTGGCGCCTTGGTCTGGCGATCATGCTGTTGCTCATCGGCCTGATCGGTGGGCGGATCACACCGGCCTTCACCCGAAACTGGCTCGCGGTGCAGGGGGATGCCCGAGCAGCACAGGTCGTCACGCCCAATCGTCAGGACGCCCTGATCCTGCTGGCCACCACTCTTGCTCTGGGATTGTGGGTAGCCCGTCCGCTGGATCCCTGGACCGGCTGGCCGCTTGTCTTTCTCGGCGGCCTGCACCTGTTACGGATGAGTCGTTGGCAGGCGGGCGCGGCCCGCGGCGAGCCGCTGTTGTTCGTTCTGCATCTGGGATATGCCTGGTATGCCGTGGGCTTCCTGCTCACAGGCGCAGCGCTCGTGCTGGCGCCCCAAGAGAGCTTCCAAGCCCTTCACGCCTGGACGGTGGGCGCTATCGGCACGATGACGCTCACCGTCATGACGCGGGCGGCGCTGGGACACAGCGGCGAGCCGCTGGTGGCCGACGGCTGGATGGTGGCCATGTTCGTGCTCGTTACCCTGGCCGCGCTGTTGCGCCTGGCCGTAAGCCTGACGCCGATGGGGACACGAGCGCTGATCCACATGAGCGCGACGGCCTGGGCGCTGGCCTATCTGCTCTATCTGCTGCGGCTCGGGCCGGTCCTTCTGCGCGTGCGGCCACATTAGCCGCCGGCAGGTGAATTGCGTCCCCTTCCGCGTGTGTCGCCGGTCTCAGGATGCCGCTGCACCCGCTGGCGGAGCCGCCTCGGCCGCAGCTTCCATCCGGACACGCTGACGTTCGGCCTTGATCAGCTCCGCCACCTGGAAGGCCAATTCCAGACTCTGAGCGGCATTGAGCCGGGGGTCGCAATGCGTATGGTAGCGCGAGGCGAGCGCCTCTTCCGTGATCGCCACCGCGCCGCCGGTGCATTCGGTCACGTTCTGGCCCGTCAGCTCCAGATGGATACCCCCGGCATGGGTGCCCTCCGCCCGGTGAATGGCGAAGAACTGCCGCACCTCGCGCATGACGGTATCAAAAGCGCGGGTTTTCAGACCGCTGGCCGTGCGCACGGTATTGCCATGCATCGGGTCGCAGGACCAGATCACGGCAAATCCCTCCTGTCGCACGCGGCGAATGAGGGGGGGAAGATGCGCGGCGATCCGCTCCGCCCCGAACCGGCAGATGAGCGTGAGCCGGCCGGGGCGATTATCGGGATTGAGCCGGCGGATGATGCGGCACAATGTGTCTTCGTCCAGTCCCGGTCCCAGCTTGACCGCCACCGGATTGGCGATGCCGGACAGGAATGTCACATGCGCTCCCTCCGGATCACGGGTGCGGTGGCCGCACCAGAGCATATGCGCCGAGCCGTCGAGCCATTGGCCCGTCTCCGGATCCTGACGGGTGAGTGCCTCTTCATAGGGTAGCAGCAGACATTCGTGGCTGGTGTAGAAGCTCGTGCCCTGGAGAACGCGATTGGCCGCTTCGCCCACGCCACAGGCGCGCATGAAATCGATCGCCTCGGCGATCCGGTCTGCCAGATCCCGATAGCGCGCGGCCGTCGGCGTGTTGGCGATGAAGTCCAGGCTCCAGCGATGGACCTGATGCAGATCCGCAAACCCGCCCACCGACCAGGCGCGCAACAGATTCAAGGTGACAGCCGCCTGATGATAGGCGCGCAGCATGCGCTGCGGGTCGGGTGTGCGCGCCGCCTCGTCGAAGCGGATGTCGTTGATGATGTCTCCGCGATAGCTGGGCAGGACGCGGCCGTCGCGCTCTTCCGTCGGACTCGATCGGGGCTTGGCGAATTGGCCGGCAAGCCTGCCCACTTTGACCACCGGACAAGCGGCCGCAAAGGTCAGCACCACCGCCATCTGCAGGAGAACCTTGAAGGTGTCCCGCAAATTCTCAGGCCGGAATTCGGCAAAGCTTTCCGCGCAATCCCCGCCCTGGAGCAGAAAGGCCTCACCACGCGATACACGAGCGAGATCGGCTTCGAGCGCGCGCACCTCGCCGCCGAAGACCAAGGAAGGGAGCCGGCGCAGCTCCTCTTCCACCTGCCTGAGCGCGGCCTCGTCCGGATAGTCCGGCAGCTGGTGCGCCGGCCGTTCCCGCCACAGTCGGGGACGCCATGCCGAATGGCTCACACGCTGCGCCCGCATCGTTACCGCATCGCCTTGTCTGCTCACGAATCCGCCTTTCGAACCACACGTATAGCAAGATGAAGGGCGCAAGTTGCGCCCGCCTCCCATCATACGGGATGGGACAGGTGCTTGTCACCCCGCTGCAGGGCCTTGGGGGCTTCGGGCAATCTGTTTTCCGATGCGCCAATCATCGCGAAGACAACCGGCGTCGTGCCCGGACCGATCAGTGGACGCTCTTGTCAGAGCCCAGGTCCTGGAAGAACTCCTTCACCCGCGCAAAGAAGCCGGTGGATTCGGGCGAGTGCGTCTCCTCGCCCAGCTCCTCGGCCAGCTCGCGCACCAGTTCCTTCTGGCGGCGGGTGAGGTTGACGGGTGTTTCCACCCGGACCTCGACGATGAGATCGCCGCGCACACCCGTCTCGAGCTCCGGCATGCCTTTGCCGCGCAGGCGGAAGCGACGACCGGTTTGCGTGCCTTCGGGAATCTTGACCCGCGTCTTCGTGCCGTCGAGCGTCGGGATCTCGATCTCGCCGCCCAGGATCGCCGTCGTCATCGGAACCGGCACCCGGCAGAACAGATGCGCACCGTCACGCTCGAAAATGGGGTGGGGTTTGATCGCAATGAAGATGTAGAGATCGCCCGGCGGTCCACCTTTCAGGCCCGCGCTGCCTTCTCCGGAAAGTCGGATGCGCGTGCCGGTATCGACCCCGGCCGGAATGTTGACGGACAGGCTGCGGGTCTTTTCCGTCAAACCGCGCCCGGCACAATCAGGGCAGGGATCCGCAATCACCTGACCGGCCCCGCCGCAATGGGGACAGGTCTGTTCGAGCATGAAAAACCCCTGGCGTGCGCGCAGCCGCCCGGCACCATGGCAGGTAGGGCAAACTTGGGGGCGCGAGCCGGCACGCGCGCCCGAACCGCCACAGGACTCGCAGCCGACCAGACTGCGCAACCGGATCGTCTTGCGCACGCCGGTGAAGGCTTCGGCCAAGCTGAGATGAGCAGCACCTTGAAAAGGAAATAGGCATTAAACCCGTTGGGCGAAAAGCCGATCAGCTCGATATTTTCTTTTAGATACGGCGCTTTGCGCAGCATGGATTCCAGCGAGGCCGAGGCCGAGAATTTGGGCGTAACAAGGTTGCGCCACATAAAGAACCAGCCAAACATCCAGATCAGGAACATGGTTGGCATGATGAAAAACAGCGAGCCAAACATATCAATTACTTTTTTGGCACGAAAGCCCACGCGCGCATACACAAGGTCTACCCGCACATGGCCGCCCTGCACAAAGGTATAAGCGGCGACCAAGGCCACGATCATGGCGTTATAAAGCTTCAGCTCCTCGCCAAACCAGCTCAGGTCTTTGGTGAAAACCACCCCGAACGGCCCTATCGAAATTTCGGACACCCGAAAAATGCGCTGCAAAAACACGATCATCACTTGCTGGAGTACCATAATAAGCCCCGCCCATGCAAAAAACCGCCCGACCGAATTGGAAAACCCTTCAATAACGCGCACCACGCCCCACAGAAAGGGCCGGTAAAACACGCCGATAACGGTGATTACCAAAAATATATCGACAACAACAAAAAGAAACTCTTTCGAGGCCCCGTAATAAATAAACCGGATCAGCGACTCCGGGTCATTTACCCAGTTCAGCCATGCCATCGGATTGGTTAAAGCGGTGTAAAGGTTAATAAAACCTTGCAGCAATTGGGCAGCCACCCAGCTTAGCGCATCAGCCATAATGCTTCTCTCGAAAGGAGTTGAAAATCAAAAATACCTCCCGCCAAGCATGGCGGGAGGCATATTTTACGCGTGGCGATTAGCCAAGAACGCGGTCACGCTGAGCGCGGTATGCACTCTCTGATTTGTCGATCCAGCCCGAAGAGGCCTTCATGGATTTGTTGTAGTTTGCGCGCATTTCAGCAAACAGAGCATCTTCCATATAGCCATCAAGAACCTCAGCTGAAGCCG
>CAZJPA010000222.1:0-4750 GCA_964547755.1 uncultured Sphingomonadales bacterium | reverse complement strand
TCGCGCGCGCCAAGTCATGGCGCAGATCGATCGCCTCGTCCCAGGTGCGGTCGCCAGTGACCCACAGCCCTTGCTCGGCGGAAATGGTGTCGCCAAGCGCGATCCGGCCCTCGGTCCCCTCGGAAACGATGGCCTGCAGGCTTTCGTGCTTGATGTCGGGACCGCGTTTGCTGGCCCTGGCCGCCTTGATCAGCGAGGCCGCGCGGTTCTCAATGAGGCGGTCGGTGAAGGTGTTCCGGCTCGCCCTGGACGGATCGAAGGCCGGCAGCCTTCGGAGCAGGTCGAGCATCAGCTCCTGTTCGAGGTCCTCGATGTCGGAGGGATGGAAGGCCCGGGAGCGGGCGAGCCTGCGAGCCTGGTAGCGGATCTTGGTCACGGCGTAAGATTCGACGCCGTCATAGCGGTTTTGAGACTCCATGGTGTTCGCCTTGGTCCGAGTGGCGGGCCACCGGGTTCGAGGGGTGGGGCCCGATCACCCGCGACTGGCGAAAACTCACCGAAAGCCCGGATCGGCCGCCCTCGCGTAGGGCGGCAGACGACGCAGACACAAGAAAACCGCCGGCTCGCGGCGGTGAAAAAAGTTCGAAAAAATTTGCGATGGGCGGATTCAGGCGCGGTGAAAATTCACCGGCTCTGATTAGAACGTTTCGCTTTGAACAAGAGCCGAGGATGTCCGTTGGGTGCCAGGAGCTGTCGAGCAGCCCCGCTCGCCGAATGGCGCTGAGCGGCTGTCTACGATCCAAGGCCGCCATTCAGGTCCTTGGCTGGAATCTGCGCTGTTGGATCGCTGTGCAGCCATCGGAACACCACGACCAGGAAGGCGGGTCAGTTCCAGAAAGTGACGTTCGGTCCATCAGCCGGATCGGTCGGCCCCTTAACTCATTTCACACTTTGCGATGCGGTGGATGTGAAGCTGAGCGTAAAGCGTAATGCATTTCGGTTCAAATCGTGGTGTCCGCCTACAAAATGAGCAAATGAACCTCGGGATCGGCGTCAGCGATGCGCTGCATCTTTCCGTCGGTCGTCACAAGGACGAGATAGCGTTCTTTTGCCTGAGCACACATCCAAAGATCGTTTTCATCAACACCCAGAGCCTTGCCAGTCGCCTTATCTACCCAATCCTCGACGTATTTCGGTCGATCACGGCGGAGCGGCTTTACAAGATACTTGGTGGCAAGTCTGCTCTTTAACTTGGCGTAGGCTGCCGCCGTGTGGTGGGTGAGATCGAGAACCGCGTAGGCGCGCGCTTTCTGAAGCATCTCCCTGAGTGCCGGCAGATCACCCTTTCCAATGGCCACAGCGAGATCGGCACCGAACGTCAACTCCGCGAGCGCAACCGCGGAAATGTAATGAGGTGCGGCCGCAGGCAGGACTTCAAGGGCGCGCCTTTTCTCCGCATGAAACCTATGCGCCGGATCCAGATAGATAGACAGGATCGTCGTATCGAGGAGATAGGCGTCCACCGGGCGTCATTCCCCAAGCTCGCGGAGAAGGGCAGCTTCGCGTTCAGGGAGGGGACGAAAGACTTCGGCGATCCAGTTTCCGTTCGGACGCAAACGACCAGAGACCCGTTCAGCGAGACGCAATCCGGGAGTCGGATCGACAACATCCCAATGAGCCCAAGGGTGCCCCACCGGCCGTTCGGCGTCTCGAAAGTAATCGAGCAGTTGAATCTCTAACCGCGGAGGTAGGTCATACGCTTCTAGCACCGCCGCGTCGATCTGCCTCAGGAGCGCGGCTAAGTGTTCGTTGTCTTGGTGAAGTGCCTGGGGACTCGCCAGCCGGCCTGAATATTCGGCGACGAGGTCGGCGAGCTGATCGGAAAGCGACAGAGGAAGGGGAATTTGTGCGACTGCCGACGCACGGATCCCCTTCGCAGGGGAATGGACGGCAATGAAGGCATTTGCCACCGGACCGTTCAAGACCGCCGACAGGGCGATTAGGTCTCTTTTGGCGAGTGGCGTTATTGGCCACAGACCAAAAAACTGCTGTGAGAAGACGAGACCCTGCGTATCCAAAGCGGCGCCGATGCGCCAAGGCCCACGACTCAGACGTCCGGCATTTGTGATCAGCTTGGGTTGATCCCAGTCCTGGTTATAGCCGCAGCGCAAATAGTCGCGTCGGCAATCGAGCCACACCGGCCGATCAAGCAAGAATTGCCGGAATCTCCTGGCGCTGTGCAAGCCTCTGCGGAAGCCAGGCTGGCGCTGCCTACTGAACGCCTCTGTCTGATTGTAGGTCCACTCAAGCCCCCGACTTGGCCGTAGCTTCGTGCCGAGGCGCGGATAAAAATCGAGGTATTGCCACAACGAAGCGAGGGGCGGAATCCAGATTTCGCCAGTCGGCAGGTCGGAAGTCGGCCGGACGAGGTGGCGCTGCGTTGTCGTTGCGCCAGTCTTCAAGAAAGCACCGCGATCGCGATCGGCGATCTCGGTCGATCTCAAAGAGATGAAAGCTGCGGCTGGCGGGCGAGGATCTCTGGCGATCAACAGGGCCGCCTCAATGACCGAGGCGCCGAAGGTCCGATCAGGCAGCTCGACCAGTTCGACCGTGCCATAAAGCTGCTCGATCCGGCGGCGCTGCTCGGCGAATTGCCTCTCAAGTATGAAAGGCCGGGGCAGTACGAAACCAAGCGCTAGCGGGTGAGCATCAAGCGCTGCGTTCAGTACTGCTACGGGCTTTGAATAAGTCTGCGCGGCAATCGGATACCGGCTGCGTTCCTGCGACGTGAACGCTTGGAAGGGTGGGTTGCAGAGGATCACATTGTGCGCGCATAGCCGCTCCTCAAGCGTGCCGCCGTCGAAGAGGTCAGATTCGCGAATATGCCAGCCGTTATGGTTGGGGTAGTCCGCGAGAATTAGAGACAGCGTCGCCACTTCACAGGCGAAGGGATCGATCTCGTCGCCAGCGAGGTGATGAACGAGAAAATCATGTCGCTGTTGATCCGTCCAATCGATCGGGAGGAGATCGCGGAGGTGGCGAAGAGCGGAGACTAGGAAAACGCCGGCGCCGGCAAATGGCTCATAGATTTTCAGTGATTCCGGACGATGCCGGTGCAGCTCAAGCCGCCCGACCACATATTCGGCCACTTGCCGAGGCGTGCTGTGAGTGCCAAAGAGCTTTCGTGCTTTCGGGGTGACCAACGTATTCTCGTAGACGAAAGCGAGGTCGTCGGCAGAAATGTTCGAGAAGCTGATACCGTGCCGAAGGCAATCCCATGCTGCTTCGAAAGCGGCGGGAACCGTTCGGTGTTTGACTACTGGTATGTTGGCCAAGGAATAGTATGATTCGATTGCCTGCAGTACAGAAGGCAGATCGTTGGGACTCCAGGTATTGGCGTAAGGGTGGCCGCGATCTTGTAGAACTTTGGCCGCGAGGAGCCGAAAGACGACGCGAAAAAGCAAGCGCATATCGAGACCACGCGTACCCTGTGCCGCCGTAGCGGCTGCCAGGGTCTCTACCAGCAGACGATCGAGCTTGGCGTGGATCTCGCCTTCGATGGCCGGAAGTAGGTCAAGGTCGATGAAATCGAGTTGGTAACCCTTCTCGACTGCACCGACAGATTTGGCGCGATGGATGGCGTCCGGGCGCCATGTGTCACGATTACGCTCGAAGAGCGCCGGCAACTCCGCGACAGTCAAGCGCTCAAGCACACGAGGCGGGTGGGTGCTTCGTACCTGCCAGATGGTGACATCGTTGCCTTCGACGACGAAAAGCAGAGGAGCACCGAGCGCGCGAAAGGTCCGCACGAGATCGACACCCTCACGCCCTTCGGCTGGAACGACTGCGAGGGCAGCGGACCGATACGAGGGGGGCGTTTGCGTGAATGCGGCGAGCGCCGCCGTCCGCGTCTCCACGGTCGGGTTGAGGACATCGGCGAAGGCGTAGTTCCGCACAATGGCCTCCCGGCGATAGCCGGTTGCCTGGATTGCGGCCGCGATGGCATCGACGGCGGTCACGGCTGGCCTCCCTGTCGGTTCGCGGCGGCCGTCGAGGATACTGCCGTCGGCGGGAAGCGGAGCATCTCCTGAGTGTCGGCTCCACCTGCCGCTAGCAGGCGATCGCGCAGATGAGCGATAATTGGTCGTAGTGGCACAATCGCCAGTGGCCTTTCACTATGCGTGCCCGCGAGCTCAGGACGAAATCGGACCCGTGAGTTCGACAAGTTGAACAGGAGCTTCCCTCTTTCGAGGGTCGGCCAAGGAGCCGAATTACACAACTCGAATAGTGCCTCGGCAATCGGCGTGAGTGATCCGACGCGCACGGCCATATCCACCGACAACACGCGGACCACCGCGACCGATACGAGATCGCCGGCGGTGAAACAGGGGCTGTGGCCTCGGTCGCGCCGCAGCGGTCCGAGCACCTTCTTCCAGTGTCGGTAGGTCTCCGGAGGGATTCCGACCGCGCTGCGGAGCTGACCCGGCGTGTAGTGGACTGACATGCCGACCTAATGTTGTTGCGAACAACAGAATGCCCTGTCCCATTCCCCAAAGCAAGCCGTGTCATTGTTGAAAGCTGGCCGTGCTGATTAGATGGACCAAGCCGCCGTTGTGTCAGCTTGGCGAAAGATTCGCAAACCCGAACCGTCGCCGCTGCTCGTCCCACTCCACCGGGAACGGCTGCATGAAGTCCGCCAGCGCCAGTCCCCTGGGCTGGCGGCCGTCGAGGATGGCCTCGACGATGTCTGGCGCCAGCAGGGTCAGGCGCAGGATGCGGGCGAGGTAGGAGCTGCTGATCTTCTCCTTCT
>CAZJPA010000221.1:0-4759 GCA_964547755.1 uncultured Sphingomonadales bacterium | reverse complement strand
GATCTGACGGTCTCACCCGTCGTCGGCCTCGACATCCGCCTGTCCGCAGCCTGGATCGACGCAACGGTCAAAAACGTGCCATTGCGAGTTGGCGGTCCGATTTCGCGCAACGTCCGGCCCACCTATACGCCGAAGTTTCAGGGCAATGTCATGGTAGGCTATGAATGGCCGGCTTTCGGCGGCACGATGCGCATCGTCGGCGAGGGCAGCTATTCCTCGAGCTTCTTCTATAACTTGCGGAACTTCGATGCGGACAAGTTCGGCTCCTACTTCCTGCTCAACAGTCGCCTGGCTTGGGCCAGCGGCGACCAGCGCTGGGAAGTGGCCTTCAATATCCGCAATCTGACCCAGGAAAAGGCCGGTGTGTTGGGATTCGATCTCGCAACCCTTTGTGGGTGCAACGAGGTCAGCTACCGCGCCCCACGCTGGTTCGGTTTGCAGGTCAAATACAGCCTCAACTGACAAGGCTTTCTTGCCCCGGGCATCGATCCCGCCCCTCCCGATCGATGCCCATCCTCGTCCGACCGGCCCTTATGCCCCGGGGGCCGGTCGGCATTTGTTCACAGGCTTGCGTCTGTTCACAGGCTTGCGTCGCGCTCGTCAAGGCGGGATAATCCGCCTCCGCGGCGGACGCCATGCATACCGACCAAGATGGCGGCCGGCGCAAAGAGCATCACAAGGGTGCCGAAAGAAGGGCAAGAACGGCCTGTGTCATTGACGGGGTTCGAAGCGGGCGTCCTGACACCTCCCCTCCTGATGGGGGTGACTGTCTTTGTCCTGCTGGCCGCATTGGGTGCGACCGGTCTTGCCGTCGCGCTGTGGATTCGCAGCCTGAAGCGGCTGCGGTCGGCCATGACGCGTGAGCGCACCCTCCTCCAGGCCCTGGGCGACCCGGATCGGCCGGCATTGCTTTTGGATGAGCAGGGGCAAGTGACCGCGAATGCCGCTATGGCCACGCTGCTGGCGCTGCCGGCGGGCCGTCCCCTGCCCGTCGATCGCCTGGCGGAAGCGCTGTTGCGGCGTCGCCTGCAGCCGGAGACCGCGAACCTGTCTTCTCTGTTCCGAGAGCGCCTGCCTGCCCTGGCCGATATTCTTGGCCCGACTTCCCGAGACGACGGCGTGGACGCCGCGCGCCCGAAAGGGATGAAACGCCTGCATTTCGAGCGACTCTTGCCTCTTGCCGATGGTCGCTGGTTGCTGATGGCCGAACGGCTTGCCGAGGCAGCCGACGCTGATCCGGCCGATGGAGGAGAAAGCGATCATCCGGAACGAGACACCCTGCTCGATACCTGGCCCCTGCCCGCCTGGCGCCGCGATCGCACGGGACGGCTGATCGCGGTCAACGCCGCCTACTGCCGCGCCGTGGGAGGCAGACGGGAAGAAATCCTCTCTCGCCAGATCGAACTCGTCGAAGAACAGCTGCATGGCACGGCCCGCGAACTCGCCGAAGAAGCCATGCAAAGCGGTCAGGCTCGCGAAAAACGGGTTTTCGCCGTGCTGTCGGGCGAGCGACGGGCATTGCGTCTGATCGAGCTTCCGCTGGGCCGGTCCGGCAGCTTCGGGATCGCCTTCGATGTGACCGAGATCGAAGAGCTGCGTGCAGAGGTCCACCAGTTGATCCGCAGTCACGCGGCCACTCTCGATCGCCTGACCACCGGCGTCCTGCTGTTCGACGCCAATCGGCGTCTGACTTTTTTCAACACGGCGTTCTTGCGCCTGATGCGGCTGGACGAGGATTGGCTTGCGGGCCATCCGACCCATGGAGAGGTGCTCGATGCCCTGCGCGAGCGACGCCGGATCCCGGAACAAGCCGATTACCAGGCCTGGAAACAGGACCAACTGGATCGGCACCGGCAGCCGGAAGGCAGCGAGGAACTCTGGCATCTGCCCGATGAGACCTCTTTACGCGTACTCACCGAGCCGCATCCCGAAGGCGGACTGCTCGTTCTCTTCGAAGACGTCACGGACCGACTGGCTCTCGAACGCTCCTACAACACGCTGACCGCGGTACAACGCGAGACATTGAACCACCTTCACGAGGCCGTGGCGGTCTTTGGGCCGGATGCCCGGATCAAGCTGTTCAATCCCGCCTATGCGGACATCTGGGGGTTCGATTCCGCCTATCTTGCAAGCGAACCGCATTTCGGCGAAATGCTCGATCAGATTCTGAGCGTGTGGGCCGAACAGGCGACCACGCCCGACCAACGGGACAAGATCCTCTCCCTGAAAGACAATCTGTTCAACCAGGTGATCGCCCACATTCCGCTGTCCGGCCGCTGGCAACGGCCGGACGGCCGGGTGCTGGACTATGCCGTGGTGCCCTTGCCCGATGGGCGCGTGCTGACCACGCATGTCGATGTCACCGACAGTTTCCGCATCGAGCAGGCTCTGCGCGAGCGCAACGAGGCGCTCGAGACCGCCGATCGGCTCAAGTCGGAATTCGTCGCCAACATGTCCTATGAGCTCAGGACGCCGCTCAACACCATCATGGGATTTGCGGAACTGCTTTCACATGGCATTGCCGGCTCCCTGTCCGCCCGGCAGAAGGAATATCTCACCCATGTGATCACGGCCGCGAGCGAGTTGAAGCGGCTGATCGACGACATCCTCGATCTTGCTACCATCGAGGCGGGAATCTTCGAATTGGCGATCGAGCCGATCGATGTCCCGGCGCTCCTGGAAACAGTGCGCCAAATGGCCAAGGATTCCGCCCGCAAGTCCGGCGTGCGTCTCGTGATCGAGGCGGCATCCGGGCTGGAGCGGATCGAGGGAGATCGCCGCCGACTGATCCATGCGCTCTACAATCTCGTGCGCAACGGCATTCAATTCACACCGGAAAGCGGTACTGTTACGCTGTTCGCCCGCCCGGCTGTTGCGGCCGGCATGGAGATCGGCGTCCGGGATACGGGTGTCGGCATTCCTGAAGAAGATCGTCACCGCGTATTCGAGAAGTTCTATCGGGGCACAGGCGCCAGAAAACGCGGAGGTGCCGGTCTGGGGCTGGCGCTCGTGCGCAGCTTCGTCGAGCTGCACCGTGGGACCGTGAGCATCGATTCCATTCCCGGGAAAGGCACGACGGTCACCATCACCCTGCCACAGCATCAGCTTCATCGGCGCCCATCGGCCGGTGCCGGAAAACCGGTCGCCGACGCCGCCTCTCAGCAGTCTATTGCGGAGCGGCCATGACGGGACGGGTGCGTGTAGCCAAAGTCGCCGACTTGGAAGACACTTGGCGCCTGGCCGAGAATCTGGCTGCGGTGATCGCGGCGGGCGACGTCATCGCTCTATCGGGGGGACTGGGCGCCGGCAAGACGAGTTTTGCCCGCCATCTCATTCGGGCCCTGGTGGGCGATCCGGATCTCACCGTCCCAAGCCCGAGCTTTCCCTTGCTCCAGACCTACGAGACAGCATCGGGTCTGGAGATCTGGCATCTCGATCTCTATCGCCTTTCGGCCGGGGATGACGTATGGGCGCTCGGCCTGGCCGACGCCTTCGCCGAGCAGACCATACTCGTCGTCGAGTGGCCGGAGCGGATGCGGCAGCTGTTACGGGGCACGCGTCTCCTGTGGACCCGCATTCATCTTCTGGGCGAAACCGAACGCCGCTTCCGCTTCACCGCCTTCCACCCGGCCTGGCACGATCGTCTGACGGGTCTCTTCTCACCTCATATGAGAGCGGCCCTGGCGGGAGCACGCGCCCCATGACGACCGCTTCTTCGTCCCCCGCCCGCAATCATGAAGCGGACACCGCACGCCTGCAAGCGCGGGCCGCCTTTCTGGCGGCGCAGGGATTGGCAAAAGCGTCACTGCAGCCGCTGGCGGCCGATGCCTCCTTTCGGCGCTATTACCGCATCCTGCGGGAAGAAGGACGTTCCTCATTGGTCCTGATGGACGCACCACCACCGAGAGAAGATGTCCGTCCTTTCCTGGCGGTGGCCCGCCTGCTGACGGAATGGGGTCTGCATGCCCCCAGAATTCTGGCCGCCGACAGCGCCTGCGGCTTCGTTCTGTTGGAGGATCTGGGCGATGCGCTCTTCACGCAGCTGCTGGCGCGTCCGGCTCCGGAACGGGAGAGGACACTCTACGAAGCGGCCGTAGACGTGCTCATCACGTTGGCCGAGCGGTCCGGAGACCTGCCGCCGGCTCTGCCGGTGCCGGAGAGCGAAGAAGACGATCGGCATCCGCTCCATCCCTACGACCGGGATCCGCTGTGGGCGGAGCTTGCGCTGTTTCCGGAATGGTATCTGCCGCTCATCGGTCGATCGGCCGATCCATCCGAGCTGGCGGCCTTTCGCACCTTGTGGGATCCGCTGATCGCCGAGATGAGTACGGCATGCCACGTGCTCACCTTGCGGGACTATCATGCCGACAATCTGATCTGGATCGCCGGCGCGCGTGGCGTGCGGCGGGTTGGCCTCATTGATTTTCAGGACGCCTTGCGCGGCCATCCCGCCTATGATCTCGTCTCGCTGCTGCAGGACGCCCGGCGGGATGTGCCGCTGATCCTCGAAGATGCCCTGCGCACGCACTTTGTCACCATGCTGCAGGAACGCCGACTCTGGCCGGCCGGCTCCCAGGCCGGTCATCTATTCGCCCATCACTATGCCCTGTTCGGCGCTCAGCGCGCGACGAAGATCATCGGCATCTTCGCCCGCTTATGGCAGCGGGACGGCAAGAGTCGCTATCTGGCCATGATCCCTCGGGTATGGAACCATCTGGAACGCAATCTCGCTGCGGCCGGATTTGCGGATCTTGCGGCT
>CAZJPA010000220.1:0-4774 GCA_964547755.1 uncultured Sphingomonadales bacterium | reverse complement strand
ATCTTCGTGCCATAGGCGATCGCCTGCTCGGAGTGGAAGGTGCCCTGCGAGCCGGTGAAGCCCTGACAGATGACCTTGGTATTCTCGTCAACCAGAATCGCCATGACGCTCAGATCTCCCCTTTCGCGGCCTTGACCGCCTTTTCCGCCGCATCGTCCAGATCACTCGCGGGAATGATCGCAAGCCCGGACTCGGCCAACATCTTCTTGCCAAGCTCGACATTCGTGCCTTCGAGCCGCACCACCAGGGGCACCTGCAAGTCGACTTCGCGCGCAGCCGCGATCACGCCTTCCGCGATCACATCGCAACGCATGATGCCGCCGAAGATATTGACGAGAATGCCCTCCACATTCTCGTCGGAGAGAATGATCTTGAAGGCCTCGGTGACCCGCTCGCGGGTGGCACCACCGCCGACATCCAGGAAGTTGGCAGGCTCGCCGCCTTTGATCTTGATGATGTCCATCGTCGCCATGGCCAGGCCAGCGCCATTGACCATGCAGCCGATATTGCCGTCGAGCCGGATGTAGTTGAGACCATATTTGGCGGCGCGCACTTCCATCGGATCTTCTTCCGACTCGTCGCGCAGATCCCGAATTTCCGGATGCCGGAAGAGGGCGTTGTCATCGAAAGCCATCTTGGCATCCAGCAAAATCACCTCACCTTCTTCGGTCTCAACCAGGGGGTTGATCTCCACCAAGCTGGCGTCGAGCGCGACGAAGGCGTCATAGAGCGCCGCGAAGACCTTCATCGCCTTCTTGGCGACATCGCCCTTCATGCCCAAGCCGAAGGCAATGCGGCGCTGATAGAAAGGCGCCATGCCGATCAGAGGGTCGATCACCAGTTTGACGATCTTGTCCGGATGCGTGGCCGCCACTTCCTCGATGTCCATCCCACCCTCGGACGAGGCGATCACGGCCGGCCGACCGCTTGCCCGGTCAATCAAAATCGAAAAGTAGTATTCTTTCGCGATCCGACAGCCGTCCTCCACGTAAACGCGGTGAACCTCCTTGCCCTCGGGGCCGGTCTGATGGGTGACGAGCTTGTGACCGAGCAGAGCCTTGGCCGCCTGTTCGACCTCTTCGATCGACTTGACGACCTTCACCCCACCGGCCTTGCCCCGGCCACCAGCGTGAATCTGGGCCTTGACCACCCAAACCGGTCCGCCGAGCTCTTGGGCGACTTCCACCGCCTCCTGCGGTGTATAGGCCACACCACCCTTGAGCACCGGCGCCCCAAAAGATTTCAGCAAGGACTTTGCTTGATATTCATGGATATTCATGGGCGCTCCACCTACACAATCACCGCTGTGAACACGTTTCCAGCCAAGATTCCACTTTTACAGCCGGAGACGCTCAAAAAACAAACGGCGTTTTGCTTCCACCACCTTTCACCAGCAAGGCAGGACGAGACGATCCCCCATCACCCCAGATCGGGCGCGATCTTGCGTGCGGCCTCGACCAGTCCTTTCACCGCTTCCGCCGATCGCCGGAACGCCTCCTCTTCCTCGGGCAGCAGCGCGATCTCCACGATCCGCTCGACACCACCGGCGCCCAATACAACCGGCACTCCTACATAAAGATCGTTAACGCCGTACTGGCCGTTGAGATAGGCGGCGCAGGGCAGCACGCGCTTCTTGTCCTTGAGATAGGCTTCGGCCATCTCGATGGCCGCGGTCGCAGGCGCGTAGAAGGCCGAACCGGTTTTGAGCAGCTTGACGATCTCCGCCCCACCGTCACGCGTGCGCTGGACGATGGCCTCGATACGTTCAGACGTGGACCAGCCCATCTTGACGAGATCCGGGACCGGAATGCCGGCGACCGTCGAATACCGCACGAGCGGAACCATGGAATCGCCATGCCCACCCAACACGAAGGCCGTCACATCCTTGACCGAGACACCGAACTCCTGCGCCAGAAAATAGCGAAAACGCGCCGAATCCAGCACGCCCGCCATGCCAACGATACGTTCATGCGGAATGCCGGAATAGCGCTGGAGCGCCCAGACCATCGCATCCAAGGGGTTGGTGATGCAGATGACGAAGGCATTCGGCGCATAGGCGCGAATCCCTTCACCCACCGCCTTCATGACCTTGAGATTGATGCCGAGCAGGTCGTCGCGGCTCATACCCGGCTTGCGTGGGACACCGGCGGTGACGATGATGACGTCCGCCCCTTCGATGTCCTTGTAATCCTGTGTGCCGACGAAATGGCCGTCATACCCCTCGATGGGACCGGCTTCTGCGATATCCAACGCCTTGCCCTGGGGCAGACCTTCCGCGATGTCGAACAATACGACATCGCCCAATTCTTTCAGGGCCGCAAGATGGGCAAGCGTGCCGCCGATATTCCCGGATCCGATGAGGGCGATCTTGGTGCGTGCCATGAAAAGGCTCCTTCGTTGTCAGTTTCGCAAACACCCGAAGGGAACGGAAGAGACGGGAAAACCGGGCACTTTCTCCCGTTTCCTCAGACCTTGGCTCTACCGCCTTTGACCATGCGAGACAAGGGTTTCTTGCGCCGCATCATGCGCTTTTCGCAATGGCACCATGGCCGCGCCCGAGATAGGTTTCCGTTTGCATCTCCATCAACCGGGAAACCGTGCGCCGGAAGGCGAACGCGCCCCGCCGACCGGTGTAAAGCCGGTCCGGCGGACAAGCGGCCGAACAGACCAGTTTCACCCCTTGATCATAGAACACGTCAATCATCGTCATGAAACGATGCGCCATGTCGGCTTCCGCCTCACCCATCTGGGGAATCGCCACCACGAAGACCGTATGGTAGCGGTGTGCGATCGCGAGGTAATCCTGCGGACCGTAAGGATTTGCGCACAATCGCTTGAAGGAGAAGACGGCAACACCACGAATGGCTTTCGGCACAAAGATCCGCCGCCCGCCAACGATGATCTCGTCGCTCGGCACCTTGGCCGGATCCTCCACCTCGCGGTCGGTGAGTCGGTAGAAAGCCCGCCGCAGTTGTGTCGTCGTCTCCTCGTTCACAGGCACGAGATAGGTTTTCAGCCCTGCGAAGCGTCGCAAACGATAGTCGGTGGGCCCACACATGGCGAGCACACGAAAATGCTCCTCGATCCAGTGGATCGTGGGCAGAAAACGGTCGCGGTTGAGCCCATTCTCGTAAAGAGTCGCCGGTGCACGATTGGATGTGGCGACCAGGCTCACGCCGGCGGCCGCCAGAGCCTGGAATAGCTGGCCCAAGACACTGGCATCCGCGATATTGGTGATCTGAAACTCGTCGAAGCACAAGAGGCGAATTTCACGCGCCAGCTCGCGCGCATGGGCGCTGACGGGATTGCGCGTCACAGCCGGGTCAAGCCCGAGCCGCCGCCATTCCCGCCCCTCCGCCTGGCGCCAATAGGCGAGACGCTTGTGGACATCGGCCATGAACTCGTGGAAATGGACGCGGCGACCGGCCACCGCCGTATCCGCCAGCGATTCGAAGAACAGATCCATCAGCAGGGACTTGCCCCGTCCCACATCGCCCCAGATATACAGGTGGCGCAAATGGGAAGGGGTGGCGGGGCCTGCCTGCTGATCTCCGCCGCCGGAACCAATGATCCGTCGCATGAAACGGCGGAACATGCCGGGCGTTGAAGATGGGCGCAGCAGTCGGTCCCGCAGATCGTCGAGTGCCTCAGCGACCCGCTCTTGGTCGGGGTCCGCCGTCAGCTCACCGGCAGCCACCAGTGCCTGCCAACGGGCAAGAACGCCGACCGGGCTTTCGCTGTCTCCCATCTCGCCGCGTGCGGCCATCGACGTCCTCACGCCTCCTCCAGACCGACGAGTGCCCGGGCGAATGCGCGCGCCTCGAATGGCCGCAGATCGTTGGCGCCCTCGCCAACACCGATGGCATGAATCGGTAGACCGAACCGCTGCGCGGCCGCCACCAGCACACCGCCCTTGGCGGTGCCGTCGAGCTTCGTCATGACAAGTCCGGTGAGCGCGATCGTCTCATCGAAGATGCGCACCTGTTCGAGCCCGTTCTGTCCGACGGTTGCATCCATTACCAAAATCCGAGCATGCGGCGCGTCCGGCATCTGCCGGCCCAGCACGCGCACGATCTTGGCAAGCTCGGCCATCAGCTCATCGCGGTTCTGCAGGCGCCCGGCGGTATCGACGAGCAAGACATCCGCCCCTTCGCGTCGGGCGCGGGCCAGGGCGTCATGGGCGACCGCCGCGGCATCGGCCTTCGGCGCCCCTGCAACCACCGGCACCCCCAGCCGCTTGCCCCAGGTCTCGAGCTGCTCCACCGCCGCCGCCCGGAAGGTATCCCCAGCCGCCAATACCACTTTCAGACCTTGACTCGTGAAGTCTCGGGCGAATTTGGCGATCGTCGTGGTCTTGCCCGAGCCATTCACCCCGGCCACGAGGATCACATAGGGACGCGGTCTATCGGGAATGACGAGCGGGCGGGCGACCGGCTCCAGAAGCGCCGTGATCTCCGCGGCCAGGGCCTCACGCACCGCCCTGTCGGTCACCTCCCCCTCGAAGCGCCGGGATTTCAGGGCCGCGACCAACTCGCCCGCCGTCTCCACGCCAAGATCAGCCATGATCAACAGCTCTTCCAGCTCATCGAGCGCCTGCTGATCGAGCCGGCGGCGCGCAAAGATGTCGGCGATACCATCGGACAGGCGGCTGGCGGTTTGCTTCAGGCCGCGCGTGAGCCGCGCCCACCAGCCGCCGTTGCTTCTCGTGGTCGCTTCCTGTGGCTTATTCGTCACGATGCCAACACCTCATGCTGTGGGGAAGAAGACCGTGTCC
>CAZJPA010000219.1:0-4783 GCA_964547755.1 uncultured Sphingomonadales bacterium | reverse complement strand
AAGCACAATCACGACAAGGATGAGCGCGATGGCGAGTGTGCGATAGACCTCGGTGATGGCGGCCGAGATGAAGATCGTGGAATCGTAGCTGTCCTCGAGCGTGACGCCTTCCGGCAGATCGGCGCGAATGCGGTCAACCGCCTGATGCACGGCTTTTGCGACGGCCAGATCATTGGCGTTCGATTGGCGGACGATGCCGATACCAACACGCGGGACGCCGTTGCCCCGGAATTCCGTCTTGTCATTGAAGGGGCCGATCGCCACCTGCGCGATTTCACCGAGCCGCACGAGATGCCCGTCCGCGCCGCGGGTGATCACGAGAGCGGCGAAATCCTCAGGGCGGTGAAATCCCCGGTCGATGCGCACCACCAGATTCTGCGCCCGTGATTCGAGACGGCCGGCCGGCAGTTCGACATTTTCCCGCCGCAAGGCGGCTTCGACGTCGGCAACCGTCAGACCGCGCGCGGCCATCGCCTGGCGATCGAGATAGATGCGCATGGCATAGCGCTGCGCACCGCCGATCTGCACCCGGGCCACCCCCTTAACCACCGAAAGACGGTCTACGATGTTGCGCTCGGCGAAGTCGGTCAGCGCCGGGACGTCCATCGCGGGAGACGACAGCGAGAACCACATGATGGGGCGGGTGTCGCTGTCGACCTTGGCGATCTCGGGGGAATCCGCCTCCTCGGGCAGGCGGTCGAGCACGCGGGCGATGCGGTCCCGTACATCGTTGACGGCGGCGTCGATGTCGCGATCGAGCGCAAATTCAATCACCACATTCGACCGGCCGTCCTGGCTGGAGGAGGAAATCGCCCGGATACCCTGGACACCGGCAATCTGATCCTCGACGATCTGGGTGATCCGGGTTTCCACCACGGCCGCCGAAGCGCCGGGATAATTGGTGGTCACGGACACGATGGGGGGATCGATATTCGGCAATTCGCGCACAGGCAGGCGCGCAAAACTGACGACACCAAAGACGACGAGCAGCAGGCTGATCACGACCGCAAGAACGGGGCGCTTGACGGCGATGTCCGAGATCACCATGGTCGCGCTCCTCCCGTTTTCATCCGCGCCCGGCCGCAGGCGCTTCACCATCCGCAGGTGGACGTTCTTTCAGAATCCGGGCCTTCATCCCCGGCCGCAGCCGCAAGATTCCGGCTACCACCACCTTCTCGCCGGCAGCGAGGCCCTGCGTGACTTCCACGATTCCCGGCAAGCGCCGGCCGATCGTCACCTTGCGGCGTTCGGCCGTGCCGTCCGGACGGATGACATAGACGTAATGCTGGCGGCCGATGAGCAGCAGGGCCTCTTCGGGGACAGCGAGCGAGCGCCATGTCCGCCCGATCACCGCAACTTCGAGCAGCATGCCGGGGCGCAGCAGCTGGTCCGCGTTGGGCAGTTCGGCCCGCACGGTGACGGCCCGGGTCACAGGATCCACGCGCGGGGCGATGGCGACGATCCGCCCGCTGAAAAGACGGTCGGGGAAGGCGGCGGCGCGGGCGCGGATCGTCTGCCCCAGGGCGAGAGCCGACAAGAAGCGCTCCGGCACGGAGAAATCGAGCAGGATGGGGGTGATATCGTCGATCGTGCTGATCACGGTGCCGGGGGTAACGAGCGCGCCGACGCTGACCTGACGCAGGCCGAGCATGCCGTCGAAGGGCGCCCGAATGACGCGGGTGGCGATCCGCGCCTTCACCTGGGCGATGCGCGCGCGGGCCTGAGCGACGTCCCGCATCTGCTCATCGAGCGTGGCTGCGGTCGCATTCCCGCGCGCGACGAGCTCGCGAATACGCGCAAGCTGGCGTTCGGCTTCCTCGAGCGTGGCCTCGGCTTCCGCGAGCTGGGCATCTTCTTCCGCATGATCGAGTTCGACGAGGATCGTGCCCTTGCGCACGGTCTGGCCGTCTTCGAAATGGATGCGGGCGACGGTCTCGGTGACCTGGGCGGTCAGGGTGACGGATTCGCTGGCGCGTGCCGTGCCCAAGGCTTCGATCCGATCGACGAAGCGGTGGACGGAAGCCGGCGTGACTTCGACGCCGACCGTGGCCTGCCGCCAGCCGCCATGATTGCCGGCGCCCCGTTGTGGCGTCACCAGCAGATAGGCGCCGAAAACGAAAGCCGCAGCCGCAAGGGAGAAAAGGAGAAAAACCGCCGTTTTGCGCATACCCGAACCCCTGCCCACCGTCACTGAAAGCGGCGGTGCCGATTGTCATCGACCGAAAGATCGCTTACCTGCTGCGGCAGGCTGCCGCAACCGCCATGCGATCATCGGTCGCCTGCATGCGGTGGCGAACACGATCATCGGCCCGCTATTGGAAGGGGGCGGGTAAGGCGGCGGATGCCGGTCACGCCGGCAGAAGCGCTTTGGCCACCTCGTCGAGTCCTGCCGCGAGCGCCGAGGTCAGCTGATCGGCCTCGTCGTCCGTGAGGATGAAGGGCGGGGTCACGACGATGGCATTGCCCACCGCCCGCACGATCACGCCCTGTTTGAGACAAGCGTTCGCGACTTGGCCGCAGACCGCCTGGTCGAGTGGGAAGTGCCGCCTTGCAGCCTTGTCCTGGACGATTTCGATCCCGAAAATGAGCCCGCTGTGACGGATCTCGCCGACGAGGGGATTGTCCGCAAGACACGCGAACCCCTCGGCCAGCCGATTAGCGAGGGCGTCGACGCGCGCCAGCAGGTTCTCCGTTTCCAGGATTCGCAGGTTCTCGAGTGCGACCGCCGCTGCAACGGGATGCGCCGATGTCGTGAATCCATGCTGGAAAGCGCCATCCAGGCTTTCGAGCGCCACCTCTGCGATCTCGTCGGCCACGAGTGTTGCGCCGATGGGCTGATAGCCGGAGGACAAGCCCTTGGCGAGCGTGATGATCTGAGGCTGGATTCCAAACCGGTCGGCCGCGAACCAGCTTCCCGTCCGCCCCATACCGGTGACCACCTCGTCGAGAATGAGCGGGATACCGTATTCGCGGCAGATCGCCGCCAGTCGCGGCCAGTATGTGACCGGTGGAACGATGGCCCCGCCGGTGACCTGCACGGGCTCGGCGATCACCGCGGCGACATGACGCGCGCCCACCCGCTCGATTTCTTCGGCCACGGCTTGCGCGGCCCTTCTGCCGAATGTCTCGGGATCTTCATCGGTCCGCGCTTCCCGATACCAGAAGGGTGCCAGCACATGACGGACATTTTCGTCCGGCAGTCCGAATCCCGTATGCATATGCGGTAAGCCCGTCAGTGAGGCGGTGGCGAGCGTCGCGCCATGGTAGGCGTGGTGGCGGGCGATGACGACCCGGCGCTCCGGTTCGCCGCGGGCCTGCCAATATGCACGCAGGATCTTGAGAGCGGTCTCGTTGGCTTCCGACCCCGAGTTGGAGAAGAACACCCGGTTCAGCTCTCGGGGCGCGCGCTCCGTGATTCGGGCCGCAAGCTCGGCTGCATACGGATTCGTGACCTGTTGGAAGGCGTGGTAATAGGACAGCCGGCGCATCGCCCGCGCCGCCGCCTGCGCCATCTCTTCGCGACCATAACCGATATTCACACAGGCAAGCCCCGCCACCGCGTCGATGAGCGCGATACCGCCTTCGAGGAGGATCCGGGACCCCTTTGCGCCTTCCACGATGACGGCCCCCTGTTCGCGCAGCAGCCGGTGATCCGTGAACGGATGGAGATGATGCCGCCGATCCACTTCGCGCAGGCGCTGGCGGGCCTCAGGCATGAGACTTGCTTCCCGGCTTTCCAGTGCGGCCACCGCTCGTCTCCTCGCATCAAGGGTGTGATGAGCGCAGCTTGGCCGGCCATGGCTAAGAAAGGATTAACAGTTTGCGCGCCAGGATGGGAAAGTGCCGTGCGCGCCGGCGCGGGCCGGGAACGAAGGCGCATGTGACGGGAGAAGAACGATATGGGTAAGTCCAAGCACCGCCGTAAGAAGACGAAGCGGACGAATGTTGTCACCAGTCCCAAGCGGGCGGCGCAGGAACTGCAGAAGCTGATCAAGCGCGTGCAGCCGATGATCGAGGCGCGCCCCGGCAACGAACCCAATATCGAAAAGGGTTACCGCATACTCAAGGAGGTTTTTCCTCTCTACGGCAACAATGCCGCCTGGTGTGAGGTGATGGGGCTGGCCGCCTTGAACCTGCACCGGATGGAGGAAGCGGAATTCTACCTGCTCCAGGCCATCAAGCGTGAGCCGAACCGAGCTGCTTCCTACAGCTATCTGGGATTCGCCTATTTCGAGCAGGCCGATTTTCTGAAAGCCATCGAATATCAGCGCAAGGCGATCGAGCTGCAGCCGAAAGTCTGGCAGCATTACCTCAATCTCAGCCAGACGCTGGAAAAGATGGGGCTCTATGATCAAGCGCTTGCCGCCATCACCACCGCCTTTCAGCTGACCAAGGGCCGGCAACCGCGCGTGCTGTGGGAGCTGGGCAATCTCTATCTCTGTTTCGGGCGTCTCGAAGAGGGCTGGAAGCTCTACGAAGGCGGCTTTGGTTGCGGGCGCCGCACGCCGCCTCTGCCGCGCAACGATCGCTACTGGGGAGGCGAAGACATCTCGGACAAGACCATCCTTGTCTGGCGTGAACACGGACTGGGCGATGAGATCAGGAACGCTGATCTCTATCACGATCTCGTCGCCCATGCGGGGCAGGTGATCATCGAATGCGCCCCGCGTCTTGAAACCATCTTCGCCCGAACCTTTCCGCAGGCCACCATTCTGCCGCAAGCGCCCCATCCTCCTAGCACCGAACGCCCGCCCTTCGACGTTCATTCCGGGCAGTTCTCGCT
>CAZJPA010000218.1:0-4795 GCA_964547755.1 uncultured Sphingomonadales bacterium | reverse complement strand
CCTCACCGCCAACCGATGACTGAAGACCGATAACCAACGACCGATGACCGATGACTGAAGACCGATGACCGATGACTGAAGACCGATGACCGATGACTGAAGACCGATAACCGATGACCGATGACCGATCACTGATGACTGATCACCGACCGCGGCGCACCCCCCAAAGCAGGCCGATGAGCGCGGCCACGGCCAGACTGCTCTTCGGCCGGCGGCGCGCCGCCGCGAGCACTGGATCGAGCGCCAAGAGAACCGGCAGGATCCGTTCCGGTTGCCGCTCCAGGGCTTGGGCCAGCGCCTGCTGGATGAGGGCGTCGCGCGCTGGAGCGGACACGGCGGTCGTCTCGTCTGCCGGCGACGGCCGCCCGCGCCGCACCGCCAGTCCCAGCGCCAGGATTCCCAGCAGCAGATGGACGCCCGCAATCAGCAACCACACCCACTGCGCCGCCCAGATTCCCTTGAGCCACCAGGCAAGCGCCCCCCATCCCGCGACCCAGAAGATCGCCAAAAAGAAGAGGCCGGCAACGAGCAGGCCTGCTCTTCTGGACGCCTCCGCCGCCCAGGCGACCAGTCTCGTCCGCAATCCGTTCATGCCGCGCTCTCCTCCCTTGCCGGCAGTGACGACAGAACCGACCTGGAGGAGATGCCGTCCGGCCGGCCTGCCCGTTCCTGCTGGCCGACCGCCTAGCGGCGTCCCAGCAGCGCCCCGACCAGAAAGCCCAGCCCCACCGCGATGGCCAGAGCGGCGAGTGGATTGTCCTCGACGGCCTCCTCCACCTGCTCGAACGCCTGCCGGGAGCGTTGCCGGGCCTCGTCGAGCCGGCGCTGCGCCTGCTCCTTGAGTTCAGCGCCTCTGGCCTCGATGTCATCGCCGAACGCCGCCACCAATCGTGCGACATCGGCCTTGAGCGCGCCGAGATCCTTCTGCAAGGCCGCGATTTCTGATTCGTAGCTCTTGTCCGCCATCGCTTCTTCCTTTCCTCGCCCGCTTGCCGGTCGCCGGATGCATGCGTGGAGATCGGCAAGACCATCTCTCGCTGCCACGAACGGTTCGGCCATCGCTTTGTTCCCCGACCCCTTGCCCGTGCGCCGGCGCGACTGCACCCCATGCCGCTTGCGTCTTCGCAGGAGGGGCCTTGCCATCCTGACCACTTGCACCGACAGGCCGGCCGGGTTAGAGAACGAGAGATAGAGCGGCTGGCGGCGAACGGCACCGGATCGCTCCACTCTCCCGGCCGCGAAAATGAGGAGGCGGCGATGACGGATGGGGATGGCGGCTCACGGAGCGACGGCCGGGGCGCGGCTTCCACACAATCCACACAGACGGAAGAGGATGGTTTCGGCCGAGTCATGTGCCTGGCTTGTCCGGCGCGTGACAGCTTTCTGTGCTCGGGGTTCGAGGATCATGAGCTCAGGCATCTGGCCGCCCGGGCCACGCGCTTCACCCTGCCCAAGGGCAAGACGCTGATTCTCGAAGGCGATCCGGCAACGGACGTCTACAACGTCATCGAGGGCGAAGTCATGCTGTCGCGAGTCGCGATGGACGGCCGGCGTCAGATCCTCGGGTTCCTGGGCCAGGGGGATTTCATCGGGCTGACTCTGGCGCCCGAATACCAGTTCTCCGCCGAGGCGCTGACCGATGCCCGGTTGTGCCGCTTCGACCGCCGCTCGATCGACGAGCTGATGGAGCGTTTTCCCGCGGTCGCACGCCAAGTCCAGCGGATGGGAGCGGCGATGGTCGATCATCTGCTCGAGATGATCTTCGCGCTGGGCCGCAAGACGGCCGAAGAACGGGTGGCGAGCTTTCTCTACTACGAGGCTCAGCGCCAGGGCTGCTGCCTCGATCCGGCGAAAGAGCTCAAACTTGCGATGACGCGCAGCGACATGGCCGATTATCTGGGGCTGACGCTGGAGACGGTCAGCCGCATCGTCTCGCGCCTGCGCAAGGATGGCGTCGTCGAATCCTGCGGTCAGGGGCGCCTGCGAATCCGCGATCTCGACGCCTTACGCCAGCGCGCCGACATTGCCACCGCCGCCTGAGGCAGGAGCAAAAACCCGCCCGTCATACAGGATCGAGAGCCTTGAAAACGCGCCTTTTTCATGTGGTTCATGTGGCTTCAAGTGGCTTCTTCCGCCATGTCCCCCCATGTGTGCTGTCCTCGATGCGCGCAGAGGCCCAGTTGTAGCGTTTCATGAGATTGTTCACATCCACCCCTGATCGGCTTCCAGTTTGTGTAAATGTTCCCTTCTCATGAGGTGAATCGAATGAACGATCTGGAGAAGAGCACAGCTGGACGCATACAAGGCCGTGCGCCCAGTCCCCGCTTAATCTCGATTGCCCATGGGGCCATGTGACCAGGCAGCTGAAGCACGAGATCGATTTCGGCGCCGCCCGCCGTTCGATAGAACCCAGCTGCCACGTCGGGACCGGCGATGTTCAGCAGATTCTCGATCACGAATCCTTCCCAGCTTGCCCCCACCACAGGATGTCCGGCGAAGGTGTCGAATCGCGGATCCCAAGGAGGGCATGGACGAGGCCGCTGTCGCGCACAGAGATTCGCGGCAACGTGACCAGTCGCTTGCGGACATTCACATGGCAGGGCGGCAAGCGCCGCACGCGCAGGTCCTGAAAGATTTCAGGAGCGCGATGAATTGCGTCCAAAATGACCAGCCGATCTGCGAATTGCCGGAGATAAAAAAAGAGGATCGACGAGTTTTGCCCGATCTTCCCGCGACTCAAGATCAAGATAGATCGCCCCGCATTCCCCCTGCAAAGTCAAAGCAAGGGTCGTCTTGCCGGACTGCCGTGGTCCGAGCAAGACGGCCGGCTGCCTGACGACGCAACGCCTGGCGCAAGCGGTCCGTGATGCGTCTGCGAATCATCATCCTTGCAAATTAAAAGTCTGATTTTCGATTTGCAGGGATAATGCAGGATCGATAGCCGAAGGAGGAGGCTGCGCGCATGCCGATCGGGATGCCGTCGTTTCCTCCGTTGCCTGTTTCCTGCTCTTTCTGCTGGTCTTTTCATTCCCTCTTTTCACCGCTTCTGCGCTCGGGGTGGCATTGCTTCTTGCTTTGCCTGTTTTTTCTCGCTCTTCCTTCTTGGCCCGCCTTCCCCCGGAAGGGGGGAGCTCATCCGGGCGATTGACCGGACGGGCGGGTTGAGCCAGAAAGGCGCGCGCAGCCGCCAGGCGTTCAAGACAAAAGGCGCCTTTCGTCCGCCGCCCGCATCGGGCGGGTGTTGGGACGGCGAAACAGTCAAGAGACGGGATCATCGAGGGAGCCGATTCGATGCCTTTGCCGGAACTGAATCTCGGTCTGCCGGAAGAACTGCAGATGCTGCGCGAGACCGCGCATCGCTTCGCCCAGGAGAAGATCGCCCCACGCGCCGCCGAGATCGACCGCACGAATGCATTCCCCCGCGATCTGTGGCCCGAGATGGGCGCGCTCGGCCTGCTCGGCATCACGGTCGAGGAGGAATACGGCGGCGCCGGCATGGGGTATCTGGCCCATACCATCGTGATGGAGGAGATCAGCCGGGCCTCGGCTTCCGTCGGCCTGTCTTATGGTGCGCATGCCAATCTGTGCGTCAACCAGATCCGTCTCAACGGCACCGAGGAACAGAAGCGCAAATATCTGCCGAAGCTGATCTCGGGCGAGCATGTAGGTGCGCTGGCGATGTCGGAGCCGGGGGCGGGTTCTGACGTCGTCTCGATGCGGCTTCGGGCCGAAAAGCGCAACGACGGCTACATCCTCAACGGCAACAAGATGTGGATCACAAACGGCCCGGATGCCGACGTGCTGGTGGTTTATGCCAAGACCGATCCGGACGCCGGCCCGCGCGGGATTTCCGCTTTCATCGTCGAGAAGGGCTTTGACGGCTTCCGACCGGCGCAGAAGCTCGACAAGCTGGGCATGCGCGGATCGAACACCTCCGAGCTCGTCTTCGAGAACTGCTTTGTTCCGGCCGAAAATCTCCTCGGCGAGGAAAACCGCGGGGTGCGCGTGCTGATGAGCGGGCTGGATTACGAGCGCGTCGTGCTGGCCGGCGGGCCGCTCGGCATCATGGCGGCCTGTCTGGACGTGGTGCTGCCCTATGTCCATGAGCGCGAGCAGTTCGGCCAGCCCATCGGCACCTTCGAGCTGATGCAGGGCAAGCTCGCCGACATGTATACCGACTGGTCGGCGGCGCGGGCCTTCGTCTATGCGGTGGCGGCCGCCTGCGACCGCGGTGAGCAGACGCGCAAAGACGCCGCCGCCTGCATCCTGTTCGCCGCCGAACGGGCGACACAGATAGCCCTCCAGGCGATCCAGGCGCTGGGCGGCAACGGCTATATCAACGAGTATCCGACCGGCCGACTGCTCAGAGACGCGAAGCTCTACGAGATCGGCGCCGGTACCTCCGAGATCCGCCGCATGCTGATCGGCCGCGAGCTGTTCGAGGAAACGGCGTAGACGACGGGGAGCGTCCACCCTTCCATCCCATGAGGGCAGGCGCTCGGCAATGATGAGTGACCGGCCGCGGAGACGGCGGGGGGCGCCCGCCTTTCCATCCTATGGGCCGGAACAGCAGCAGGGCAGGCAGCGGCCGCCCTCTTCCCCTTTGCGCCCCACCGGCCGCTTTCTTTCTTCCTTCATCACCCGCCGCCCCCGGATCACAGCCCGGATCGGACTTGACCGACGGGACCACCCCTTCCCTTCGTCTCCGCCGCTCCCCCTTCCTTCGTCATCCGCCGGCTTGACCGGCAGGACACCCCTTCCCTTCGTCATCCGCCGGCTCGACCGGCGGATCCAG
>CAZJPA010000217.1:0-4805 GCA_964547755.1 uncultured Sphingomonadales bacterium | reverse complement strand
ATGTTCGAGCCCATGAGCGCTCGGTTCGCGTCGTCGTTTTCAAGGAAGGGGATGAGCGCTGCGGCAACCGAGACCACCTGCTTCGGGCTCACATCCATGAGGGTCACCTGGTCGGGCGGCACCAGCACGAATTCGCCATTGCGCCGACAGGACACGAGATCCGCGGTAAACCGGCCCTTCTCATCCAGCTCGGCATTAGCCTGGGCGATCGTGTGTCGCGCTTCCTCCATCGCCGACAGATAGACCACCTCGTCGGTCACCCGGCCGCTCTCGACTTTGCGATAGGGTGTCTCGATGAAGCCGTACTTGTTCACCCGCGCATAGGAAGCCAAAGAATTGATGAGGCCGATATTCGGGCCTTCCGGTGTCTCGATGGGACAGATGCGCCCATAATGCGTGGGATGAACGTCACGCACCTCGAAACCCGCCCGCTCGCGGGTGAGTCCCCCCGGACCAAGCGCCGAGACACGACGCTTGTGGGTGATCTCGCTTAAGGGATTGGTCTGATCCATGAATTGCGAGAGCTGGGAGGAACCGAAGAATTCGCGCACCGCCGCGATCACGGGTTTGGCGTTGATGAGGTCGTTCGGCATCGCCCCATCGATATCGACACTCGACATCCGCTCCTTGACGGCGCGCTCCATCCGCAGCAGCCCCACGCGATACTGGTTTTCCACCAGCTCACCAACCGAGCGCACACGCCGGTTGCCAAGGTGGTCGATGTCGTCGATCTCGCCTTTGCCGTCCTTGAGCCCGACCAGATACTTGAGGACGGCCAGAATGTCTTCCTTGGTGAGCGTGCCGACGGTATCGGGAATATCGAGTCCCAAGCGCATGTTGATCTTCACCCGCCCGACGTCGGACAAATCATAACGCTCCGGATTGAAGAAGAGATCGTGGAACAGTCCTTCCGCCGATTCCTTGGTCGGCGGTTCGCCCGGTCGCATGACGCGATAGATCTCCGCCAGAGCAGTATCACGATCTTCGCTGCGATCGGCCTTCAAGGTGTTGAGAATCCAGGGTCCCACATTGATATGATCGACATCGAGCAGCCGCAGCGTATCGATGCCGACTTCACGGAACAGCCCCAGGTGATCCTCGCCAATTTCATCGCCGGCTTCGATGTAGATGCGACCGGTCTTTTCGTCGATCATATCCTCGGCGACGAACCGTCCCAGAAGGTAGGTTTCCGGCACACGGACCGCTTTGAGCCCGCCTTTTTCCAGCTTGCGCAGCAGCCGCGGCGTGATCTTCGTGCCCGCCTCGGCCACAACCTCACCGCTATCCGCATCCACGAGGTCGAAATCCGGCCGCTGACCGCGCCAGCGTTCCGGGATAAAGGGCAGACGCCAGTGCTCTTCGTCGATCCGTTCGATCGTATAGCTGTCGTAGAATTGGTTCAGGATTTCCTCGTTGTCGAAACCGAGCGCGTGCAGCAGCACGGTGGCCGGCAGCTTGCGTTTGCGGTCGATGCGCACATTGACGATGTCCTTGGCGTCGAACTCGAAATCGAGCCACGCACCCCGATATGGGATGATGCGGGCGGCAAACAGCAGCTTGCCGGAGGCATGCGTCTTGCCCTTGTCATGATCGAAGAAGACACCGGGCGAGCGATGCATTTGCGAGACAACGACCCGCTCGGTGCCGTTGATGATGAAGGTGCCGTGGTCGGTCATGAGCGGGATGTCCCCCATGTAGACATCCTGCTCCTTGATATCGAGCACGGATTTCGCCCCCGTGTCGGGATCGACCTCGAAGACGATCAAGCGCAACGTGATCCGCAAGGGGGCCGCATAGGTCAGGTCCCGCTGGCGGCATTCCTCGACGTCGTATTTGGGCTCTTCGAGCGTGTAGCGGACATATTCGAGCGAGGCGGTGCCCGCGAAATCCTCGATCGGGAAGACGGACTGGAAGGCACGCTCCAGACCGGAGTTCAGCCGTGCCTCCTCGCTCGCGCCCGGCTTGATGAAACGCTCATAGGAGGCCCGCTGCACCTCGATCAGATTGGGCAGGGGGATCACCTCCTCGATCCGCCCGAAATCTTTACGAATGCGCTTACGAGCCGTGTAAGACGTCACCATGCTCTGTCCTCGCCTTGATATCTGCTCTCTGCCGCCGTGCCTGCTTTCCGCAAGCGAACGCCAACCTTATCGTCAAACCCGCACGCCGGGCCGCTGTTGGACGAGACCGGGCCGCCCCCGCGATCGCGTGGATCCGCCGCCCGGTCGCCGAACGGATCCCGTCTCCCATTCTTTCCCACAAGGGCAGGGGCCGGAGGCGCGCACACGCCTCCAGCCCATTCGCCCTGCTGTCGTTGAAAGCGCCTCGTGCACCACAGGCGCCTGAAAACCCATGCCTATTTGATCTCCACCGTCGCGCCGGCCTCTTCGAGCTTCTTCTTGATCTCCTCGGCCTCGTCCTTGGAGACAGCCTCCTTGACCGGCTTCGGCGCGCTCTCCACCAGTTCCTTGGCCTCCTTGAGGCCGAGGCCGGTGATCGCACGCACCTCCTTGATGACATTGATCTTCTTGTCGCCCACGGCTGTGAGAATCACGTCGAACTCGGTCTTTTCCTCGGCCGATTCCCCTTCGCCGCCGGCCGCACCCGGCACGGCTGCGACCGCCACCGGCGCCGCTGCCGAGACGCCCCATTTTTCCTCCAGCATCTTCGACAGCTCGGCTGCTTCCAGCACGGTGAGATTCGACAGCTCTTCCACAATCTTCTCAAGATCCGCCATTGATATTCTCCGCTTCGTTCGTCTGTCGGGACGCATCCGCCCCGCTGTTTCTGCTTCTCTGTCGGCACCCCTTGCTGCTGCAACCCAGCGTTATCGGTCTGTCCTTGCCACGCCACGAGTAGCCATACGCAAGAGGCGCCTTCTTCCTGTTTCGACTCGCCCTCAAGCGGCCTCCGCACGCGCTTTGAGCACGCGCGCAAGCTGCCCAGCCGGCGCCTGCAGCACACCCGCCACGCGCTGAGCCGGCGTCTGAAGCAGACCCACCAACTTCGCCCGCAGTTCGTCGAGCGACGGCAGCTCCGCCAACGCCTTGACGCCGGATTCGTCGAGAACCCGGCCTTCCAGCGCGCCGCCAAGGATGATGAGTTTGTCGTTCTCCTTGGCGAACCCGGCCAGCACCTTCGGTGCGGCCACCGGATCCTCCGAAAATCCGATCGCGGTCGGCCCCTGGAAGAGGTCCGCGATGGACTCGAAGGGGGTGCCCTGAAGCGCAAGCTTGGTGAGCCGATTCTTGGTGACCTTGAACTGGCCTCCGGCTTCGCGCATGCGCTGGCGAAGTTCGGACATCTCGGCGACGGTCAAGCCCTTGTAGTGGGTCACCACCACCACGGGCACCGCCGAGAGGGCATCCTTCATGGATGCGACCCATGCCCTTTTCTCAGCTCTGTCCACGCTTTTCGCCTCCTTTAGCTTCCCTTGGACGGGAGAACCGCAAGACGCGACCATCATCGCCCGGCCGCTGTGGTCTCCCATCACGCGCACCCCATCTGAACCAGCAGGCTCATATGCGGTGCCATTTCCTGTCCGGGGGCCGTGCATTCCGACCGGTACCGGCCATCACGATACAGGCGCTTGGTCAGGCATTCCTGCGTCCCGATGACCCGATCCCCGGCGGCGGACGCAAGCGAACAACGCCATCCGCTCATCGTCCTGATCGTGACCGCAACCCCGTCTCATGCAGGTCGAGGACATCCGTCCCCACTTAAGACGGCGGAACCCTGCCGCCACCTGCAATCTCGGACAGTGCTCTATGCGGACACGTGAGAGAGCAAGCAACGCTCACCCTTCACCTGCCGCCTTCTCCCGCGCCACACGCCGGAGCGGGCCGGAATTCGCCCGATACCCCGTGCGCATGATGCGCGAAAGCCCGATTCATTCCTTCTGCCGCTCCTCCATTCCTTCTCTTCGATCGCCCGGCCGCCTAGGCCGCCAGTTTCTGCTGGATGCTCTGAAGATCCACCGGCAGCCCGGGCCCCATCGTCGAACTGATGGTCACCTTTTTCACGTATTGGCCCTTCGCTCCGGAAGGCTTGGCACGGATCACGGCATCCACGAAAGCCTGGATGTTTTCAGCGATCTTGTCCTCGTCGAAGCTGAGCTTGCCGACGCCCGCATGCACAATGCCCGTCTTATCGACGCGGAACTGCACCTGACCGGCTTTGGCTTCCTTGACCGCCTTGGTGACATCCATCGTCACCGTCCCGAGCTTCGGGTTCGGCATCAGACCGCGCGGCCCCAAGATCCGGCCGAGCTTGCCGACGATCGCCATCATGTCGGGGGTCGCGATGATACGGTCATAGGGAATATCGCCGGACTGCAATTCCTTGGCGAGATCCTCGTCGCCCACGCGATCGGCCCCCGCTGCCTTGGCCTCCTCGGCCTTGGGGCCACGCGCGAACACCGCAACCTTGACATCCTTGCCAAGCCCATGGGGCAGGGTCACGCTGCCGCGCACCATCTGATCGGCATGGCGCGGATCGACACCGAGATTGATCGAAACCTCCACCGTTTCGTCGAATTTCGTGGCCTTCAGCTCCTTCAGAAGCCGGATCGCCTCGCCAAGATCGTAGACCCGCGCACGATCGACTTTCTCGCGGATCGCCTTCATCCGCTTGCTCACACGCGCCATCTCACATTCCCTCCACTTCGAGCCCCATGGAGCGCGCCGAGCCAGCGATGGTGCGCATGGCGGCCTCGATGTCCTGCGTATTGAGATCCTTCAGCTTGACTTCGGCGATCTCGCGGATCTGCTCCTTCGTCACGCGGCCGACGACATTCTTGCCCGGCT
>CAZJPA010000216.1:0-4850 GCA_964547755.1 uncultured Sphingomonadales bacterium | reverse complement strand
GTCGGCGTCTGGAGAACGCGATCGGTGGCAGATACCGCGTGGTCGGCGCCCAGGTGATGCCCGCTCGCCATACCGATGGCGTCACGCACAATATCCACCAAGGATGTGGGATATATGATGCTGGAGTTCATACATATCGGACGGCAAATGCCGGACAAAAGGGCGGCTCTTGCACGCGCAAAGGACTTTCGCGAAATCTACCAGGCCATGAGCGAAGTGCGCGCGGCCGCCCAGGCTTCCCGCTGTTCGCAATGCGGGATTCCTTTCTGCTCCACACATTGTCCGCTCAGCAACGACATCCCCGACTGGCTGTTGCTGGTGGCCGAGGGGCGGTGGGAAGAAGCCTATGAGCGGGCGTTTGCGACCAATGCCCTGCCTGAGATGTGTGGGCGGATTTGCCCGCAAGACCGCCTGTGCGAAGGCCATTGCGTGATCGAGACGGGGTTTGGGGCGGTCACGATCGGTGCGATCGAAAACGCGATCATAGAGCAAGCCTTCATGCAAGGCCATGCGCGGCCAATTCGCCCACAGGAGGAGCGGCCGGAACATATTGCCATCGTCGGCAGCGGCCCGGCGGGGTTGGCGGCCGCCACCCGCTTGCGCCAGCGCGGTTATCGCGTGACCGTGTTCGAGCGCGCCGATCGGCCGGGCGGCCTCCTGACCTATGGCATTCCGGGCTTCAAGCTCGACAAGACGGTGGTCATGCGGCGCATCGACTGGTTGGAAAAGTCGGGTGTCGTTTTCCGCTGCGAGACGGCGCTCGGCCAGGATGTCACCCTCGGCGAGCTGCGCCAACGCTATGACGCCGTGTTGATCGCCACCGGCGCCTACCGCGCCCGTCGTTTGGATGTGCCGGGCGCCACCCTCAAAGGCGTGGTTCCGGCGATGGATTATCTCGTTGCCGAAAACCGGCGGGAATTCGGTGAAACGCTGCCCGCCCAGCAGGATCGCCTGCTCCACGCGAAGGGCAAGCGCGTGCTCGTGATCGGCGGCGGCGACACAGCGATGGACTGCGTGCGCACGGCGGTGCGCCAGGGTGCCAAGTCGGTCCATTGCGTCTATCGGCGGGATCGGGCCGCAATGCCCGGCTCCCCGCGCGAGGTCGTCCATGCGCAGGAGGAAGGGGTGACCTTCGTCTGGTGTCGGCTGCCGACCGCCTTCGAGGGGGCGCGCCAAGTGCGCTTTGGCCAGCTGCAGAAGCTGAAGCTGATCCCTGATCCCCGCGGTGGCCGGCCACATTTCGAACCGATCCCCGATGCCATAGAACGCATGCCGGCCGATCTCGTGGTGCTCGCGCTCGGCTTCACGCCCGAGCCGCTCGCTTTGCCCCGCGCGGAGCCCCAACCGGAAACCCATGCCGACGGCCGGCTCAAGGTCGACCCCGACACCCTCATGACCAGCCTGCCCGGGGTGTTCGCGGCTGGCGACATCATGCGCGGCGCATCCTTGGTGGTCTGGGCGGTCAAGGACGGCCAACGGGCGGCGGCTGCCATCGATCGCTGGCTGCGCACGGGTGCGGAAGGAAAGACGATGTCTGAGACGGCACCCTATGCCCATGCCGTGGGCCTCTAGAGCATCTGGTCGGCAAGGCACGCCGCAACCGCCTACAGACACAGGGAAAAAAGAGCAGCGAACCATGGACAGCAGAATCAGTATCCGACCTCTTGCCCGTCAGCCCGATCACCCTCTCGCTCTCTATGATCCCGCGGATGAGCATGAAGCCTGCGGGGTCGGCTTTGTCGCGGCCGAGGATGGCCGGCCGTCGCGCGCGGTGGTGGAAGCGGCGCTGACCGCCCTGAAAGCGGTCTGGCATCGCGGCGCGGTTGATGCCGACGGCAAGACCGGTGATGGAGCCGGCATCCATATCGCCATCCCGCAGGACTTCTTCCGCAAGCAAGTCACATCCCGGGGGCATGAGCTGCTTGATGGGCCGGTGGCGCTCGGCCAGGTCTTTCTGCCGCGTACCGATCTTGCGGCCCAGGAACGCTGCCGCATGCTCGTCGAAGAAGAGGCCGTGCGCGTCGGCCTTAAGGTCTACGGCTGGCGTCAGGTGCCGGTGAACACCTCGGTGATCGGCCGCAAGGCGGAGGCGGCGCGGCCCGAGATCGAGCAAATCATGCTCGGCGATCCCCGCAACCGGTCGGAGGATGAACTCGAACGCCTGCTCTATCTTGTGCGTCGCCGGATCGAAAAGCGCGCGGCCGCGCTCCAGCTCAAGGATCTTTACATCTGCTCCCTGTCCGCCCGTTCGGTGATCTACAAGGGGCTGTTTCTGGCCGAACAATTGGCCGTCTTCTACCCGGATCTGGCCGATGAACGCTTTGTCTCGTCATTTGCGCTCTATCATCAGCGCTACTCCACCAACACCTTCCCGCAATGGTGGCTGGCCCAGCCCTTCCGAACCATCGCGCATAATGGGGAGATCAATACGCTGCGCGGCAATCTCAACTGGCTGAAGAGCCACGAGATCCGGATGGCCTCCATCGCGTTCGGGGATCGTGATGACGATATCAAGCCTGTCTTGCCCGAAGGCGCCAGCGATTCGGCTGCGCTCGACGCCGTCTTCGAGCTCCTGGTGCGCGCCGGCCGCAGCGCACCGATGGCCAAGACCATGCTGATCCCGGCGAGCTGGTCGAAAGATGCCTTCATGCCCGAAGAGCACCGGGCGATGTATGCCTACTGCAACTCGGTGATGGAGCCTTGGGACGGGCCGGCGGCCATCGTCGGCTATGATGGCCGCTACGTGATCGCCGGCATGGACCGTAACGGCCTGAGACCCTTACGCTATTGCCGCACGGAAGACGGGCTCGTGATCGTCGGCTCCGAGGCCGGCATGGTGCCGGTGGAAGAAGAGCGGATCATCGAGAAGGGCCGTGTCGGTCCCGGCCAGACGATTGCGGTGGATCTGGCGGATGGCGTCTTTCTCCATGACCGCGAACTCAAGGACCGGCTCGCCAAGAGCCATCCCTTTGCAGAGTGGGTCCGCCATTTCCGCGACGAACGGGTGCTGGAGGAGAAGGCGCCGGACGACGAGCCGGTCGTCCTCACGGATGCGGCCGAGCGGCGGCGGCGCGCAGTGCTCGCTGGTATCGATTTCGAGAATCTCGAGCTCGTCATCCGGCCGCAGGCCGAAGGCGGCAAGGAAGCGATCGGCGCGATGGGGGACGACAGCCCCTTGGCCGTGCTCGCCCCCGGCTACCGGCCGCTCTCCCATTTCTTCCGCCAGCGCTTCAGCCAAGTGACGAACCCACCCATCGACCCTCTGCGCGAGGCGCGGGTGATGTCGCTCAAGACGCGGTTTGCGAATTTCGCGAACGTCCTCGATGCGGACAATCCGCAGGACAAGGTGCTCACCATCGAGTCTCCCGTTCTCACCAATCGCGGCTACGAGGCGCTCAAGACTTATCTCGACGGGGAATCGGCGGTCATCGACTGCACCTTCCCGGCTGCGGAAGGCGACGGAGCCTTGAGGCGGGCGTTGGATCGCATCCGGGTTGAGGCGGAAGAAGCCGTGCGGGCGGGACGAGGCCAGCTCTTCCTCACCGACGAGGCGACCGGTTCCGAACGGCTGCCGGTGCCGATGATCCTGGCGGTGGGCGGCGTCCATACCCATCTCCTGCAACGGGGACTGCGCAGCTTTGCCAGTATCAACGTCCGGGTGGCCGACTGCATCGATCCCCACGGACTGGCGGTGCTGATCGGCGTTGGCGCGACGACGGTGAATCCCTGTCTCGTGCAAGACCTGCTCACCGAACGCTTCGGCCCGGCGCGGACGAAGAATAAGGCCGGCGAGTGGATGGAGGCCGCCTGGCTGAGGCGCTGGAAGAAGGCGCTCGAAGACGGTCTGCTCAAGATCATGTCGAAGATGGGAATTTCGGTGGTCTCCAGCTACCGCGGCGGCATGAACTTCGAGGCGCTGGGGCTGTCGCGCGCGCTGGTGGCGGAATTCTTCCCTGGCATGCCATCGAAGATCTCGGGCATCGGCCTTTCCACCATCGAAGAAAGACTGCGGACTCAGCACGCGATTGCCTATGGCCACGCCAGACCGTTCCTGCCGGCGGGCGGCTTCTACCGTTGGCGGGCGCGCGGTGAGCCGCATGCGCTGACCGGCCCCGTCATCGAGAAACTCCAGCAGGCTTGCGATACGGGTGCGTCCAGTATCTATCGGGAGTATGTGGAGCTGCTCGCCGGACGCGCTCCCATCGAGTTGCGCGATCTCATGGATTTGCGCCCCTTAGGGCCCGCACGCGAGATCGATGAGGTCGAATCCGTCACCTCGCTGAGGAAGCGCTTCGTGACGCAGGGCATGAGTCTCGGCGCTCTGTCGCCGGAAGCCCATGAGACGCTCGCGATCGCCATGAACCGCATCGGCGCAAAATCGGTCTCGGGCGAGGGCGGAGAAGACCCCAAGCGATTCACCCCCTATCCGAACGGCGACAATGCGAATTCTCCGGTCAAGCAGGTGGCTTCCGGGCGTTTCGGCGTGACGGCCGCGTATCTCAATCACGCGGAAGAACTGGAAATCAAGATCGCCCAGGGTGCGAAACCCGGCGAAGGCGGACAGTTGCCCGGCTTCAAGGTGACAGAGCTCATTGCCCGCCTGCGCCATTCGACGCCCGGCGTCACCCTGATCTCGCCACCGCCGCATCACGACATCTACTCCATCGAGGATCTGGCGCAGCTCATCTACGATCTCAAGCAGATCAACCCGACGGCGAAGGTGAGCGTAAAGCTGGTCGCCAGCGCCGGCATCGGCACGGTGGCGGCAGGTGTCGCAAAGGCGCATGCAGATGTCACTCCCTCATTTTCTCATGCGAAGCATTACTCTGAAGCTGCGGTAGTCGAATTTG
>CAZJPA010000215.1:0-4877 GCA_964547755.1 uncultured Sphingomonadales bacterium | reverse complement strand
GAAGAGCTGTGACGAGCGTGGAACCGGATCGGGCAACAGGTGAGCGTGCGGGACGGCTTGCACGGGCGATCACGGTGGGAGACGTGGTCATCCGCGATCCCGTGATTCTGGCGCCGATGTCCGGGGTGACGGACCAGCCCTTCCGCCGTCTGGTCAAAAGCTTCGGTTCGGCGCTGATCGTCACCGAGATGATCGCCTCCGAGGCGATGATCCGCCGCACGCGGGAGTCCTTTCTGAAGGCGAAGGCGGATCTGACCGAGCGTCCCGTTGCCGTGCAGCTTGCCGGCTGCCGTCCCGAAGCGATGGCCGAGGCGGCGCGGCTCAACGAGGAGCTGGGGGCGGACATCATCGATATCAACATGGGCTGCCCCGTGAAAAAGGTGGTCAACGGCTGGGCCGGATCGGCACTCATGCGCGACCTGGATCACGCGGCACGGATCATCGAAGCCACGGTCAACGCCGTCTCGCGCCCTGTGACGCTGAAGATGCGTCTGGGTTGGGACGACAAAAGCCGCAATGCCCCCACGCTTGCCCGGATCGCCGAGGAGCTGGGCGTCAGGATGATCACCGTCCATGGCCGCACCCGCTGTCAGATGTTCGCCGGGCGGGCGGATTGGGCGGCGGTGCGCGCGGTCAAGGAGGCGGTCGGCATCCCCGTGATCGTCAATGGCGACATCCTGCAGGAGGAGGATGCGGTGGCCGCCTTGGCCGCCTCGGGTGCGGACGGTGTCATGATCGGCCGCGGCACCTACGGCCGTCCCTGGTTCATCGAGCAGGTTCGCCATTATCTGACGACGGGCCGCAAGCTGCCGCCGCCCAAGCTTGCGCAACAACGCGAGATCGTGCTCGCCCATTTCGATGCGATGATCGCCCATTATGGGCCGGTTACCGGTGTGCGCATGGCCCGCAAGCATATCGGTTGGTATACGAAAGGGCTTTTTGGATCGGCCGAATTTCGCAATCGTTACAACCAAATCGAGGATCCCGATGCCGCCCGCGCTGCCATCGAGGCCTTCTATGACCCGCTCGTCGAGCGCGCCGCGGCCTGACCGGTCGGTGAGCGGTTCTCTGGAGCGGACGCCCACGCACGAGGTGCCGTCGGTGCCGCTATCGTCGGGCGATTTCGGCTGGCTCGACGATCTGCCGCTGGCGGCTCTCATCCTCGACGGCGATGGCATCGTGCGGATCGTGAACGCACGAGCCGGCGAGCGATACGGCCTGCGCCCCGGAGCGCTCTTTCCGACATACCTGAAAGAGGCGGCGCGCAAACGTCTGGAGGCTCTCCTGTCCTCGGGAGAAGGGGAGGGCGAGGGCCTGATTCTGCGCGATGAGGCCCTGCTGTGCGCGCAAGCGACAGTGGCGGACATTTGGATCAAGCGGCTCGGCACGACGCCCGCTGTGGACCCCGCCCCACCGCGCGCTCTCGTGCTCATCGACGTGTCGCCGGCCCGCCAGACGGCCCGCGCAGAAAATCTCCTCGCGGTCGCCGATCACACGGCCGAAGGGCTGATTGCGGCGCTCGCCCATGAGTTGCGGCATCCGCTCGCCAGTCTCAAGGGGGCGGCCCAGCTATTGCTCAAGCGGGCGCGCGACGACCGCAGCCGCGCGCTTGCCGCCGTGATGGAAGACGAGATCGCTCGGCTCGACCGCCTCGTCCAGCAGGTCGCCACCTTCGAGAAAGCGCCGGATGCGGACAGCCGGATCGCTCCGCTCAATCTTCATGAGATCGTCGATCACGCCTTGGCCTTGACACGGCTGCGCGCCAGAGAGGAGGGGCCCGATCCGCTCGTGATCGAGCGGGATTTCGATCCCTCGCTGCCGACCATCCTTGGTGACCGGGATGCACTCGTTCAGCTGTTTCTCAATCTGCTGGAGAATGCGCGCGAAGCGCTCTTGGCCACGGCCGAGCCCCGCATCAGGGTTCGCACCCGCTATCGCCACGGCCTGCGCCGGGCGGGAGGCAAGGCCGGCATGGGGGCTCTGCCGGCCATTGAGGTGCAGGTGGAGGACAATGGTCCCGGCCTCGCCGAGGATGCGGGCGACGACATTTTCGCCGCTTATGTGAGCGCGCGTGGCATGCGGCGCGGGTTGGGTCTGGCCATCGCGGCGCGCATCGTGCGCCGGCACAACGGTCTCATCCAGACGCATCGCAGTACGCTCGGTGGTGCGGCTTTCGTTGTCGCTCTGCCGCTTTCTTCGGGTAGGAGCCGGCTGGAGGGCGGAAGACCATGACGGAGCAGCAAAGCCCACATGTCCGTCCATTGGTGCTACTGGCCGAAGACGACCGTAGCCTCAGGCTCATACTGACGACGGCTCTTGAGGAGGCGGGATTTGCAGTCGAGGCGGTTGCCACCCGCCGCGCGCTGCAGGAGCGTCTGGACCACGGATTGGGCGATGTGCTGGTCACCGACGTGCTGATGCCGGACGGCAGCGGCCTGGATCTGTTGCCCGAGATCGCGGCAAGGCGTCCGGATCTCAAGACGATCGTGATCAGCGCCCATAGCACCCTGTCCACCGCCATTGCCGCGACCCGCGGCGGCGCCTTCGACTATCTTGCCAAACCCTTCGACCTTGACAGCCTTGTCGATGCCGTGCAGCGGGCTCTGGCCGAACGCCGGCCGCATGACTCACCCTTTGCGGCCGACCGTCTGGGACAGGCCGGTGGCTCGCCGCTCGTCGGCCGCTCGCCGGCGATGCAGACGTTGTTCCGCAATCTCGCTCGCGTCGTCGAAACAGAGCTGACCGTGCTGATTCTGGGCGAATCAGGCACCGGCAAGGACCTCATTGCCCGCCTCATCCATGACCTCGGCCCACGGCGCGGACGCCCGTATGTGGCCATCAACATGGCGGCGATTCCAGCGACTTTGATCGAATCCGAGCTGTTCGGCCACGAGAAAGGGGCCTTCACCGGCGCCGATCGCCGCAAAATCGGGCGTTTCGAACAGGCCGAAGACGGCACCCTGTTCTTGGATGAGATCGGAGACATGCCGCTCGAGGCGCAAACGCGGCTGCTACGGGTTCTGGAGGAAGGGCGCTTTACCCGCTTAGGCGGACGGGAGCAGATCGCCGCTCGGGCCCGGATCGTTGCCGCCACGCATCAACCGCTCGACCGGCTGATCGCGGAAGGACGCTTCCGCAGCGATCTGTATTTCCGCTTGAATGTCGTGCCGCTTGTCGTGCCGCCTCTCAGGGCCCGGCGCGAGGATATCCCGGATCTGGCGCGCCACTTCCTGGCGGAAGCAATCCGCGAAGGCTTGCCCGAGCGCGTGCTCGACGATGCCGCGCTCGCGCGTCTCAAGCGACATGACTGGCCCGGCAATGTCCGGGAATTGCGCAATCTGATGCGGCGGCTGGCCCTGTTTGCACGCGGACGCCAAATTACAGCGGCCGATGTCGAGGCGGCACTCGCAGCCGACCGTCAGGCCGTGCGCGCCATCACAAGCGGTCGGACAGGGGCGAAGGCAACGGCCGCTGAGCCCCCTTCCGAACCGCAGGTGGGCAGCCTGTCTTCCCATGAGCGGGAACCGAATGCGCTGGATCCCACCCACAGTCTGGAGGCGGCTGTGCGCTGGCATCTCAGGCGGTATTTCGCCCAACACAGCAACGATCTGCCGCCGCCCGGCCTTTACGAACGGGTCATGCGTGAGGTCGAGCGCCCCCTGCTGGAGTTGACCCTTGACCTGCTCGGCCACAATCAGCTGCGCGCCGCCGAGTTACTGGGGCTCAACCGCAATACCCTGCGCAAAAAACTCAAGGATCTCGGCCTCTGGAAGCCGCGCCGGCGCCTGTAGCCCGGATTGTGCGTGGTCTGCTCCCGCCCCATCCTCCCACTATGACGGCGCCACTGTTGCAAGATTGCCACAGTCTTGCCTAAAACTGTGACAATATTGTCGCGGTGGAGGAGATCGGTGACGGACCACAGTCGCAGCATAGGCAGCAGCAAGCGATCGTCCGCCGCTCGGATCGCGCGGGTGAGGCGGCGGCTGCGTCACCTGTTGCGCGGAAGCGGCGAGGGCGGCATCGCTGCGATCTTCGAATGGACGGTCTGGGCTGCCGCCCTTGTCTTCGGCGTGCTTACCTATGTGGCGCTCGTGCAACCGCCGAGCTTGCCGATGGGCAAATATGCTCCGGGCATCGGCGCGTTGTTGATCGTCGATCTCGTCATTTTGCTGTTGCTGTTGGTGTTGACGGCCCGCCGGATCGTGCGCTTGTGGCTGCGTCCGCGCACGAAAGGCCATCCGCGCGCGCTGCACACACGGCTTGTAGCCGCGTTTGCCTTGTTTGCCGGTGCCCCGGCGATCGCGACCGCCCTCATGTCGGCGCTGTTCCTGCAATACGGACTGCAGAACTGGTTTTCGGACACGGTGCGTCAAGCGCTGAGCAATTCCCTGGAGGTCGCCGAAGCCTATATCCGCGAGCACCAGAACAACATCACCCTCGATCTGCTGGCCATGGCCAAGGATCTGGACAATGCCGCCGACCAGCTGGCCGCCGATCACGCCCTTCTGCATCGATTCGTGGAAGAGCAGGGATTGTTGCGATCCTTGAAGGAGGCCATCGTCTTCGATGGCACGGGGCGCATTCTCGCCAAATATTCGCTGGGGCTCGATCTATCGACGAGGCGGGTGCCGCGCGATCTGCTCGAACGGGCGGCAACGGGCGAGGCGGTGGTGATGACCGACCCTGACAGCCGGCAGGTGCAAGCCCTCGTCAAGCTCAAGAATTTTTTCAACACTTATCTGTTCGTTTCGCATGCGATCGATCCCAAGGTCATCGGCTATGTCGAAGCGGCCCGGTCATCCGTGCGGAACTATCGGGATCTCGAAACCGAGCGAGGGCGGCTGCAACTGCGCGCCAATGCCGTCTTCATCCTGTTC
>CAZJPA010000214.1:0-4949 GCA_964547755.1 uncultured Sphingomonadales bacterium | reverse complement strand
AGGCCGACGAGAAACATAAGCATCGCCAATCCGGCGACCACCCAGGGCTCCTGCAGTTGGAACCCCCAGCCGACCGCCTCTCCGCCGGCTTTGAGCGCCAGCAGGATGGCAGCCAGCGCAAGAAAGCCCACGACCACACCGAGGGTGTAGAAAACCCCGTCCCGCCGGGCCGCGCTCTCCCCGGCACCCGCGCTGCGCAAGAGCGCGATCGCTTTCATGGAAAGAACCGGAAAGACGCAAGGCATCAGATTGAGCAGCAGACCGCCCAACACCGCCAAAGTGAAGGCCAGGACGAAACCAGTGCGCGCTGTCCTCTCAGCCGGTCCGGCTGTGGCCAGCGCCGCCAACACCGGCGCCGGATCGAGTCCGTCGGAGGCGTCCAAGGCGAAGCCTTCACGTCCGCCATCGGCACGCGTGAGGACGAGCAGGCCCGAAATGTTTTGAGGAGATGGGTTGGCCAGGTCACGCGCGGCCGCCAAGATCAGCCGTCCATCTTTGAGTTGCCAGCGTTGCGGCTCCGCATAAATGAGCACACCCTCTTCCGATGGGTAGAAATAGGCATCTGCGATATCCCTTGCCGCCAGTCCCGGCATGGCGACGGCCAGCAGGAAGCTGTCGGCCGTGAAGGTGGCTTCCGCCCGCCCGGAGGGAAGATGGTGCGGCAGTCGGCCTCGCCAGCTGCGAAAGGCATCGGAGACGGCTGTGGGTGTGGGCTGAGTCAAAGCGGCCAGCGCCAGGGTGACCCTTCCCGCTTCCGGCACGCAGACCTCGGCGCACACCAACCAGTCGACCTGAATGGTCGCTTCGCCCGGTGCAGCGGGCGGGAATGTCACAGGCAACAGAAATACCGCCTCCCCCTCGTAGCCGTAATTCATCAGCGGCCCGACCGGAATGCGCTCAGGGATCGGAAAGCGCAGCTCTCCCAGATGCAGGGAGGATGGGCCGATGAGGGAAACCTTGGGCGGCAGGCCGGAATCGCCCGGATTGCGCCAATAGACATGCCAGCCCTCTTGGGGACGAAAGACGAGGGCGAGTGTGGCCTGGCCGGCCTGCTTGCCCTTTTGTGCGAAGATCAGGACACGGGTGTGCGGTTGGTCGATCCGACCGATTGTCGCCGTCTCGGGCACAGCTGTGACACCGGCACCGGTTTTCCCGGCGTGTGAGGTGGTTGGCATCATCATCGACAGAAGCAGCAGCGACAGGAGGAAAAGGACGCTACACAGTCGCGGACGCTCCTTCGTCACTCCGGCGCCGTATAAGGGAGATGTCGGTATCCGCCCTTGGCTTGTGTTTGACATGTGTCCGTCGCTTCCATGCCCTTGTGTAAGGGGGCTGGAGTCCTCCCTTGCTTCCCCATAGAATACGAAGATGATAGATAGAAAGGCCGGATCGGGATCGCAAGCCATGCGATCCATAAGGAGGGGCTGAAGGTCGATCACGCCGGGAGAACGGCCATCCGGTTTTCCTGAGTTGATCCGGATCGGCAGAGCGAGTGGATTTTGACCGTCGGTGACAGTGTATCTTTCTCTTAAATGGCGCGGCAGGAGGGGAGTGGCGACGTGGCAGCAGGACGCAAACCGACCATCTCGTTTGAAAGCAGATGGGAAAGCGGTGCCGATCGCATGTCTCTTTTCAATGAAAATGGCAAGAGGACAAGGGGGGACGAGCAGGGCAAGGCTCGCAAAAGCCTGGTTCTTGCTTATCTACTCTGGCTCTTGCTGGGCGTGTATGGGGCGCATCGCTTCTACCTGCGGCGGCCTGGGACAGCGATTGTCTTCATCGCGCTGTTCATTATCTACCGATATTTTCAAGAGGGTATCATTGCCACCTCCGCACTGACCCTTCTGGCTGTCCTGTGGTTCGTAGACGCTTTCCGGATGCCCCGGATGGTGCGCCACCTGCCCTTGCCGGTGCCGAAGCCGGAGAGACGTGTCGGCACGCGCGGCGTGGCGGAGGAGTCCAGCGCGCCGGCCGAAGCGGTGGGCAGGAAAGAGTTGGGGGTGTCGAGGGACAGCGGCTCTCGTGTTCCGGCCGGGATGACGGGCAAGCGCCTTGACGCCGGCACAGAGCTGTCGGATGAAAAATCCGTCACCGAACCGCGGCATGGGCGCAGCGAGCAGAGCCATCCGCCAAGGCAGCCGAGCAAGGAAAAACCCGCCCCTCAGGATATTCTCGCTGCCATTGAAAAGCTGCATGGCCTTTATCAGGCCGGTGCGCTCAGCAAAGAGGAATTCGAGCGCGAAAAGAAGGATCTCCTGCGCAAGCTGTGAGGGTGAAGCGGGCGTTTTTCCATGACCGGAGGCCGATCCTGGGGTCTGTGGCAGGAGGGGCGTTCAGGGGCGTGGAGAAAGCCTTTCTGCCAGCAGATTTTCGGCTAGCCTGCGATAGCGGTGGTTCTTGTCGAGCCGCAGGCGCTCGGCGTCGAGTACGGTCTTGAGATCGTGGAAGCAGCGATCGAGATCCTCGTTGACGAGGACATAGTCATATTCTTGCCAATGGGTGATCTCGTCACGCGCGCCGGCCATGCGGCGGGCGATGACGTCTTCAGGATCCTGCGCCCGGCGTCGCAACCGCGCTTCCAGCTCGGCCATCGAGGGCGGCAAGATGAAGACCGAGACGACGCGGTAATCGCTGCGGGCGAGATTGCGCCGGATCTGGGCCGCTCCTTGCCAGTCGATATCAAACAGCACATCCGTGCCGGCTTTGAGTTTTTCTTCCACCGGCTTGCGCGGTGTGCCGTAGCGATGCCCGAAGACTTCCGCATGCTCCAGGAACTCGCCCGCGCGCACCATTCGGGCAAATTCCTCCTCTGTGACGAAATGGTAGTCCTGACCTGCGATTTCGCTCTTGCGTCGTGGCCGGGTCGTTGCCGATACCGACATCCACAGCTGGCCGCCTTCCTCCCTGAGCAACCGGTTCGCAAGCGTGGATTTGCCGGCTCCGCTGGGTGAAGAGATGATCAACAGCAATCCGGGCCGGCGCGTTCTCACGGCATCGGTCGGCGTGGCGGCCCGTGGTCCTTTGCGGTCATTCGACATTCTGCACCTGCTCCCTGAACTGTTCGATGACGGCCTTGAGCGCGAGTCCTGCGGCATTGAGCGCCGGATCCTGGGCCTTGGCCGTCAGGGTGTTGGCCTCTCGTCCCAGCTCTTGTGCAAGAAAGTCCAATTTACGGCCGATCACGCCGCCCGTGAGCAGCAACCGCTCGGCGGCATCGAGATGAAAGGCAAGCCTGTCGATCTCCTCGGTGACATCCTGACGGCTGGCAAGGATGGCTACCTCCTGTTCGAGACGCCCTTCATCAAGCCCGGTTCTATCGGCGAGCAACATGTCCAGTCGCTCCCGGATCCGGTCACGCAGGGCCGGCAGTGCTCGTTCTGCCGCTGTCCGGGCAGCGGCAAGTTCCGTGCGCATGGTCATGAGCTGATGGCGCAGTGTGTCCTTGAGGCGCGTCCCTTCTGCTTCCCGCATCGCCACGAGTTCGTCGAGAACGGTGCCGGCGAGTGTGATCGCGGCTTCGGTGAGGGCCGATTCCGTCTCCCCGTCGAGCGGTAGGCTGCGCTCGCCTACGTTTTGGGCGAGGGCGAGCAGGCCATCCAATCGGGCGGGGGCGACACCGGCAGGCGCGCTACCTGCGAGCCGCTCCGTCAAGGCGAGCAGCGGTGCCAGCTTGCTCTCCATCATGCCCACTAATGCGCTTTCTTCCGCCTGAAGGTGCAGTTTCAGCTGGACATGGCCGCGCGCGAGCCGCTGGCGCAGGAGCGTGCGCAATGGCATGGTCAGGTGATCGAGCAGGGAAGGCAGCGCTAACTTGACCTCGAGCCCACGGCCGTTGACGCTCCGGATGGTCAGCAGAAGCGTAAATCCGGCAGCCTCCGTGCGCGCGCGTGCGAAAGCCGTCATGGAGCGGACCGGCTGTTCCAGAGATTTGCTCACCGCCATCCTCCCATCTTCGGCTTTCGATTTCCGGCTTGCATCGATCATTGCCGACAGTCTCTAATGGTCTGCGCGGGTGCTGAAAAGATCTTTGGAGAAGCCGGGTGTCACGGGAAGGCGGACAAGGCGGCATTCTGATTACGGGTGCATCGAGCGGAATTGGAGCCGCTCTCGCTCGGAATCTGGCCGAACCGGGGCGGCATCTCTTTCTGCTGGGCCGCGATCGGGAGCGCCTTGCTGCCACGATCCAAGCCTGCAAGGAAAAGGGCGCGGCGGCAACGGCCATCGTTTGTGATGTGCGCGACAAGGCGGCGATGGCCGAAGCAATCGGCGCGGCCGATGATGCGGTGCCGCTGGCGCTCGTGATCGCAAACGCCGGTATCGGAGTGGTGGGGGGACGGACCGCGGAACTGGACCGTGTCGCCGAGGATATCTTCGCGGTCAATGTCGCCGGTGTTTCCCATACCATTCACCCCATCCTGCCTCGGATGCTTGCGCGTGGGCGGGGGCAGATCTGTTTGATCGCCTCGATCGCCGGCCTGTACGGCCTTGCGCCTGCGCCGGCCTATTCGGCCAGCAAGGCGGCGGTGATCGCCTATGGTCAGGGCCTGCGCGGGCGATATGCGGATCGCGGCGTGTGGATATCCGTTGCCTGTCCGGGTTTCGTGCGCACGCCGATGACGGCAGGCAACCGCTTTCCCATGCCTTTTCTGTTGGATGTTGATGAGGCCGCACGCCGAATTCTGCGCGGGTTGGCGCGCAACAAGCCGATGATCGGTTTTCCCTGGCCGCTTTACGTCGCTACCCGTCTGCTGGCCTGCTTGCCGGCCGGCGTGGCCGATCGCCTGATGCGCAGCTTGACGCGCAATCGCTGAGGGCGCGTCCCGGCTTCGGCCGCTCCCGGTTCACGGATCGGCACGCCATCGGCCGAGGCGGTCTTCGCTCACCAACCGGCGTGCTAACCCTTTCGGTTAAGTCCTTGAACCTTGAAAAAGGCAGCGAGATATTAGTCC
>CAZJPA010000213.1:0-4951 GCA_964547755.1 uncultured Sphingomonadales bacterium | reverse complement strand
GTCTGCTTTATATCAACGTTGCAAAATCGCTAGGCAACGAGGGACGGCTGCTCCATCAGCTCGAGGCACGCGAACACACGGCACAAGTGGACACTGAGGCACGGGAGCAGCGCGAGGAAGAGTTCCGCAAGGGCCAGCTTCGTGTCCTGTTCTGCTCTCCGACAATGGAACTTGGCGTTGACATTGCCGAACTCAACACCGTCTACATGCGCAACGTACCGCCAACGCCGGCCAACTACGCCCAGCGAAGCGGCCGGGCCGGGCGAAGTGGCCAGCCAGCACTCGTGGTGACCTATTGCGCGGCTAAGAGTCCGCACGATCAGTATTTCTTCTCCGATCCGACCCGGATGGTAGCCGGCAGCGTCAATCCACCGACGCTCGATCTAGCCAATGAAGAATTGATCCGCAGCCACCTGCATGCCGTCTGGCTCTCCGAGACCGGTCAGAAACTCCCCAATTCACCACGCGACTTGCTCGACCTATCGTTGAAGAATGACCTTCCCGTTCTGGCGGACTTCAAGGCTGCCATGGACAGGAGTATGGTCCGCGACAGGACCTTGAAGCGGGGCAAGACCATTCTTGCCATGTTGACCGACGAACTCACGCCTGATCTCGCTCCATGGTACTCACCAGAATGGCTGGACCGTGTGATTAACGCGGCTTTTCTAAGGTTTGACGAAGCGTTTTCACGTTGGCGGTCGCTTTACCGGGCAACGACCCAGCAGATGGAGAAGGCGCATGCCGTCCAGATGAACGCGGCCGCCTCTGAAAAGGAACGCAAGGAGGCCAAGACACGCTATGACGAGGCCCGGATTCAGCAGGAACTGTTGCTGGCCTCGCGCCCTAACATGAACGCCGACTTCTACACCTACCGCTACCTGGCAAGCCAAGGTTTCCTGCCTGGATACAACTTCCCGAGATTGCCGCTTCTTGCATACATTCCGGCACGTCGGGAAAAGGTCGGCCGTGAAAGCTTTCTGTCCCGCCCTCGTTTTCTCGGCCTCTCCGAGTTCGGGCCGCAGTCGATCATCTATCACGAAGGCAGCCAGTATCGGGTCCGAAAGGCGATCCTGGGGGTGCGTGACGAGGAGAGCGTCACCACGGAAGCCAAACTGCCAACCCGCTCAGCCCGCATCTGCCCCAACTGCGGTTATGGGCATTTTGGGGATGAGCATGATGCGGAGCGTTGCGTGGCCTGCGATGTTCGGCTGGAAGGAGGAATGCTCCTAAGTTCGCTCTATCGCATCGAGCATGTGAGTACTTGGCGCGCCATGCGGATCACCTCGGACGAGGAAGAACGCCAGCGGCAGGGCTATGAGACGCAGACGACTTTCCAATACGCCCGGGAAAACGGGACCCAGCAGGCAACCCAAGTTATTCTGTCTGAGGGCGGAAAAAAGATTCTGAGGGTTCATTACGGTCCGGCAGCCACGGTCTGGCGGATCAATCTTGGCTGGCGGCGACGCAAGGAGAAGTCGATCTACGGCTTCAACATCGACGTCACGACCGGGAACTGGAGCCGCGATGACCAGGCTCCCGACGACGTCAATAATGAAGTCAACACCAATGGCACGACGATCCAGCGCATCATTCCTTACGTGGAGGATCGCCGGAACATTATGATCGTGTTCCCGGAAGCGTCCCTCGACCATACCGGAATGATCACTCTTCAGTATGCGTTGAAGCGCGGCATTGAAAGTGTATTCCAGCTTGAGGAAAGCGAACTCATGGCCGAGCCGCTTCCCAACCGGGATGTCCGCAACGCCATCCTGTTTTACGAATCGGCCGAAGGTGGCGCCGGCGTACTGACGCGCCTTACGGCCGAACCGGCAATGCTCCGCCAAGTTGCTGCCCGTGCTCTTGAGATTTGTCATTATCGCCGCAGGTCCTCGGCCTGGAACGCGGACGACCTCGACGATCTGAACGACGAATGCGAGGCCGGCTGCTACACCTGCCTGCTCAGCTACTACAATCAGCCCGAACATGGCGAAATCGACCGTAAGGACGAAAGCGTCCTTGATCTCCTGTGTCGTTTAACCCGCGCCGAGGGGCGTAAGGGTACTGAGGGCCGCACCGCAGAGGACCAGTTTGCAGAGCTGTGGCGACTGTCGGGAAGCTCTCTTGAGAAAGCCTGGCTCACCTACGTGAAAGAGCATGGCTATTACCTTCCGGACCGTGCCCAAATCCTGCTCGAAGCCTATGGCACGCGCCCCGATTACGCCTACAGCGGGCCACAGGCGCTGATCTATGTTGATGGCCCCCATCACGAGAAGGATGCACAGAAGAAACTGGACGAGAAGATTACACGCGAGCTTGAGGATGGCGGGTTCACCGTCATTCGCTTTCCCAAGGAACAATCGAGCTGGCCAGCAATCTTCGCGGCCTTTCCGGACGTGTTCGGCAAGGGGGGCGAGGGATGAGTATACCAGCCTTTCAGCCGGGGACTTTGGTGCGCGCCCGTGGCCGCGAATGGGTCGTGCTGCCGGAAACAGAAAACGAAATCCTTCATCTTCGGCCCCTGGGTGGCGGTGAAGACGACGCCACCGTCATCTACCTGCCGCTGGAGCACAAACCGCCCGAGCCTGCTACCTTTGCGCCACCGGATCCGACCAAGGCCGGCAGTCAGGCCACGTCGCTTCTTCTGCGTGATGCGCTCAAACTCAAGCTTCGTGCGGGAGCCGGGCCGTTCCGCAGTTTCGGCAACCTGCGGGTCGAGCCACGCGCTTACCAGCTCGTCCCGCTTCTGATGGCGCTCAAGCTCGATCCTGTGCGGCTCCTGATCGCTGACGACGTTGGTGTTGGCAAGACCATCGAGGCCGGGCTCATTGCCCGCGAGCTTCTCGATCGCGGCGAGATCGGGCGCATTGCGGTGGTCTGTCCACCCCATCTCTGCGAACAGTGGAAAAGCGAGCTGGCAACCAAGTTCAACATTCAGACGGAAATCGTGCGGACCGGCACCGCGCGCCGCCTCGAGCGCGGGCTGCCTGCCGGCAAGTCGATTTTCGATGCCTATCCCTTCACGGTGGTCAGCCTCGACTACATCAAGTCCGATCGGCGCCGGGACGAGTTCCTGCACCGCTGTCCGGAGTTCGTGATTGTCGAGGAGGCCCACACCTGCGTCCAGGGCAGCGGCACGTCCCGACACCAGCGCTATCAGCTGCTCAAGGGGCTGGCCTCAGACACCGAACGCCATATGGTCCAGCTGACCGCCACCCCGCACAGCGGCGACGAGGAAGCGTTTTACAATCTTCTGGGCCTGCTCGATCCGCGCTTCCAGCAGCTCCGGGATGCCGCGGGCGAGCAGCGCGATCACCTGCGCAGGCAACTGGCGGCACATTTCGTGCAGCGGCGCCGGCCGGATATCGCCGAATGGAAGGACACGACGGTCTTCCCGGATCGCGAGACCAAAGAAGCCACTTACGCGCTGACCGGCGCCTGGGGACAGCTGTTTGAAGAGGTCCTGGCCTACGCCCGGGGGCTGGTCAAACGGGCCGAGGGCCAGGGGCTTTTGCAGCAACGGATGAACTGGTGGGCGGCACTTGCGCTTCTGCGTTGCGTCAGCTCCAGCCCGGCGGCGGCGACCATTGCGCTGCGCACCCGGATGAAGCCGGCCAAAGACACGTCAAACGACAAGCAGGTCGAAGACGTGGACCGCGAAGGCAAAGCTACGGTCCTCGACGGTGCAAGTGACAGCGAATTGAGCTCCGACGATACCGAGCCTGCGGGACGGACCGATGATGTCGACGTGAACCAGGAGGATGCCGAGCTCCTCATGGCCTTGATCGATCGGGCCGAACGCCTGCGCGGGCCGAAAAACGACCCCAAGCTCGCCGCGTTGATCCGTGAACTCGAAGAGATGACGGATGACGGTTTTGCGCCGGTCATCTTCTGCCGTTACATCGCCACCGCCCACTATGTCGCCGAGTATCTGCAACGGACCTTCGAGAAGCGCGGGTATCGGGTGATCGCGGTGACCGGCGAACTGACACCTGAGGAGCGCGAAGAACGGGTGGAAAGCCTGCAGGACTTCGACAAGCGCATTCTGGTCGCCACCGACTGCCTGTCGGAAGGCATCAACCTGCAGCGGCTGTTTACCGCCGCCGTCCACTACGATCTGAGCTGGAACCCGACGCGCCACGAACAACGCGAGGGGCGGGTCGACCGTTTCGGCCAGTCGGCCGAGGTCGTTCGCGCCCTGATGCTCTATGGCGAGAACAACCCGGTTGATGGCGCCGTGCTGCGCGTCATCCTCCGCAAGGTCGAAAGAATTCGCAAAGAGCTCGGCGTCTCGGTTCCGATCCCTGAGGATTCGGCCAAGATCATGCAGGCGATCATGGAAGCGGTGCTGCTGCGCGGCGGCGGCATTGCCGGGCCCTCTGAGCAAATGCGGCTCGATCTCGGCGACGTCGAGGACCAGCTCGATCGGAAGTGGGAAAGCGCCAAGGAAAAGGCCCAGCAAAGCCGCACCATCTTCGCGCAGCGGCGTCTCCGGCCCGATGATGTCCTGCCGGAATGGCAAAAGGCCAACGCCGTTCTGGGTGATGAGCGAGACGTCGAGCGCCTGGTGTGCACCGCCGCCCAACGGCTTGGCGCGCCGCTGGAACGGACAAAGGATGTCTATCGCCTGCCCACCCGTCACCTCCCGCTGGCTCTGCGGGAACGGCTGGAAACCGTCGGCATCGATCCCGGGCGCACCTTGCGCTTATCCTTCTCGCAGCCGCCGCCCGCCGGTGTGGAATACATCCATCGGACCCATCCGCTGGTCGCAACCTTGGCCGAATACATTGCCGAGCGGGCCCTTGCCGAGGACCGCCCCGAACTGGCGGCGCGCTCAGGGGCGGTTTTCACCAGGGCAGTCACCACCCGGACGATCATCTACCTCCTGCGGCTGCGCAGCCAGATCTGGGTCGGGTGCCCGGAACAGGAACGCATCCTGCTGTCCGAGGAATGC
>CAZJPA010000212.1:0-4977 GCA_964547755.1 uncultured Sphingomonadales bacterium | reverse complement strand
GATGCGCCGCCCGATGCGGCGCGGAGAAAATCGAGAAGGTCGAGTTGGTTGCGTGAGGTCTGGTCAAAGAGGCCGATATCGAGCGGCTTCTGCCGGGCGTTCGGGTTGCGCTTGGGGGCCATGGGGCCGGCCATGCGGGCCTCGAGCCGGTCCTTGAGCGTCACGGGCCCCACGCCGGGGACGAGCGTCTGCTCGCCCTCGGGCGTCGTTTCGGTCTCGAGGCGGGCGGAGGGATGCGCGCTCATGCCGCACGCTCCCCGGCGCTCTCGCCTGCGGCGCTGCTCTCAAAGGCGAGGATGAAATCGGCGGCTTTGGATGCCAGGGAGGCGGCGTTGAAAATGGCGCGCTCGTCTTCTTTCAGGACGTCGAGCCATTCGCCGATATAATCCGCATGCCGCACGGTCGGGACGATGCTGAGCGAGGCGCAGACAAAAGCCGACGCCATCTCGGCGACAAGCTCCTCGCGGGCATAAGCGTGCGAGCCGAACCGGCCTTTGAACGCGCGCGCAAGCCTGCTTTCGTGCCCGGTCCAGTGGCCAAGCTCGTGAAAGCAGGTGCGGTAATAGTTGATCTGCTCGAAAAAGGCGGGTTGCGGCGGAACCTGGATATAGTCCTTGCTCGGAACGTAAAACGCCCGGTCGCCGCCGATGCGAAAATCTGCGCCCGTCGCCGCAATGAGCGCCTCGGCATGCGGGATCGCCTCGCATTCGGGCAGCGGGACCGCACCGGCGTAAGTCTCGTCCGGCAGGCCCGCGCATTGATCGGCGTTGAAAACGACATAGCGCTTGAGGAACGGCACGGCCTGCGCCTCATCCCCTTCTTCTATCGCCCGCTCCTGCTCCGCCTTCGGAATGAAGTGGTCGGCAAAGACAACGGTGGTTCCACGCTCGCCCTTGCGCACGCTCCCGCCCAGCGCCTTCGCTTGGCGGAAGGTCAACCAGTTCTGGGTGCGCCGTCCATGCTCGATGGCCGCGCCCCAGAGGATGAGGATATTGACGCCGGAATAGGCCTTCTTGGTCGCCGCGTTCCTGGGCAGTCCCAAGGGTGTTGCCACATCCGGCCTGCCCCAGGGCTGAACCCATGGGACCCGGCCTTCTTCAAGCTCCCGGACAATCCGGCTGGTGACGTCCTGATAGATCGTCTGGCGTTTGGTCTTCGGCATCGTCGCCTCCTCCGTCCAAATCCGCGCCGGTTCCCCCGGCAAGCGGGGTGGGCGGCGAGAAGCGCCAAGGAGGCCTGCCGTGAAAGGCGGCCTGCACCTCGTAAGGCCGGAGGGAGGAACGACCGGAGGACAAAAGGCCGAAGGCCGCTTGTTGCGGGGCGCCGCGGCGGGCCCAAAACCGGCGCGCCGCCCACCCCGTGCAGCCCGGGGGAAACCAAGAAGACACGACGCCGGCCGCATCGGCCGGCGGCCTTACGCGGAAGCATCAGCTTCGGGTCCGCGCCAGGGATCAAAGCCCGGAGGGCCGAGACGGCTCCTGGCGGCTCGGTTCACGAGAGCCCGGCGACCGGCCGCACGGCCGAGCGGGCGCCTGTGCGGCATCCGGGGCCCCTCCCCGCAGGCACCGGCCTTCACCGTCACCTACCCGCGGTCAACTCGGAGCCAATCTATTCCGGCGGATCCTCCTTCGGAGCGGGAATCAGCCCGGTCTCGATCAGCCAGTCGCGCGCGCTCTTCGACCGCGCCATATCCTCCTCCTCATCGATCGACCAATAATGCAGGGCGACACCGGACAAACAGGAATAAAACGCGTTGGCACTCCCGGTATCGTCCTCCGGTTCTTCGAAATCGACCTTGGAGGACCGCGCCGAGATGTCGAGGAAACACGGGCTGATGAGGGCGTCGATCTGGCGAAGGCGCCGTCGCAGCCAGGCGGCGATGGCCTCCGTCTGGCGGGTATCCTCGCTCGTATCGCTTTCCAGATGAGCGAGCACGGCGGAGAGCTTGGCGCGCAGGACGAGCTGCTCGTGGACGGCCTCGACAAAGGCCATGCAGCGCTCTTCCCGCGCTTCGAACGCCTGCTCGCGCCGGCGCCGGGTCTCGATTTCTTTCCACTCCCGGCTTCGGCGCTCGGCCTCTTCTCGTTTGGCTTTGATGGCCGCCGCGCAGGTCGCCGCGCCCGCCAGCACGGCATCGGTGATCTTTTCGAGGCGCTGGCGTTTGCCGTCCGCGAATTTGCGCCGTAATCCGTCCCAGCGATTGCCGCGATCGATCTCCAGCGCCAGCAGGCCGCTCGGCACCTCGTCCCACTCTGGAATAAACGGCTTGTTCCACTCGGAAACCCAAAGCCCCCCGCGGAGTCGCGACTTGCGTTCGAGCTCCCATCGCAGGAGCGCACGCTTCTCCTTCTCCGTCGGCTGATGCCGAACCTTGTCGAGCTTTTCCGTGATCGCGAGGGAGATGAACTCGCCGTCCACAAGGAGGCCGGCACCCGCGTCTCGCCGCTCACCGGCATGGCCGCTGGCCCCCGCCCGATCGATCAGGTCCTCAAGGATGCGGAGAGCGCGCTCGGCGCTCGCCGGCGCCACCGCGATCGAGATTAGCTTCCGGCCCGCGACCTGGACGAGACCGCTGAAGCCGGGCTTGGCACGCGCAAGCATCTTGCGCATGTGCTCGATCAGGCGCGCGCCCGCCTCGGGATCAAGCATGGGCGCCGGTGCGGCCGATTTCTCGCCCCCGGCCTCGGCCCTCTCGCTCGTCTCGACGGTCTGCTGCGGCATCGGCGATGCCGGGGCACCGCGAAGGATGACGCGGTCGAGGGCCTTATCCTCGATCTCGGGAAGCCGGGCGCGCCGGACCGGCTTGCCCGCCGCCAGCTTCGCCCAATACCCACGTCCGGGCGTCGGCACCCGATGCTTCTTGCAGATCTTGTGAAGCGCGACGTCCGAGAGGCCGAAATCGGCCGCCAGCTTGATTATCGGCCGCGCCCATACGAGGTCGAAGAGGACCGCCCGCGTCAGCTCGCGGTGCACCGCTCAGGCCCGGTGCGCGGCCAGATAGCGGCGGATGCTCGCCATGGGCACAAGCGTGACGGAGCCGGCGATCAGCGACTCGATCCGCCCGACCTCGATGAGGCGCAGAATCTCGGCCCTCTCGCTCCCGATCATGTGGGCGGCCATGGGAATGTTGACATAGATCGCCGCTTCCTCCCGACCGCTCCCATCAAGGCCCCTTTCGCGGGGCTTGCCCGGCATGGCTCCGGCGGCGCTCTTCGACGTTCCGTTCTTCATAGGCCCTTCACCGCACTCACCGCGCCTCCTTCAAGGAAACGTATGAGCGCCGCGAAGCGCCACATCCTTCGATGTTGCCTTATTCCAACGACTAGCGTCTGTCTATCTTCCTCGAACTCGACGGACTCCAACGCAAACTGGATAAGTTCCTGGGGAGCAGGTTATCTCGCCACGTGCGGCGTCTCACGGGAGGACCGGAACTTCCGCTGCATCAAGAGCTCTGTTGAGATGTTCAAGATTTCTGGCGCCTCCAGCAGTATTAGAATTGAGAAAATAAACTCTTTCGCGAGCACGGGAAAGCGCTACGAAGAACGCGTTATCCTCGCCTTCGCCTTTGGAGAACCAGCTACCGTCATTGAGGTCGAGGAAGAAGACCGTATGAAATTCGAGGCCCTTGCTCTTGTGAATCGTCATGAGTCGTACCTGTCCCCTCCCTTCCATGGCGTCGAAAAGGCCCGACCAAGATTTCGCCTGCGCTGCGTTTTCCTTCAGGAACTGCTTGAAAGAGTTTATATATTCCCTCAGTCGTGTCTCCTCGGCGAGCGAGTGGAATGCAGCCCTCACTTTAGTATCGGGTAGTTGCGTGAGGAGGACATCAATTAAGTCCTCCGGATCGTTTTCATCATTTTCCGGACTTTCGAGGGACGCTCGAAGCGCTTCGACGGACGCACGCAGATCATCGTGAAGCATCTTGACCTGCCGCGGATCGCCAAGGTCCGCACCCGAGACGGCGGCCAGAAACGTTTCGGCGACTAAGTAAGGTGTGCCGCTTTTGTTGTGGGTCGCCAGCTTCATCAGCGCCAGCAGATAGTCGAACAATGGCTCCTTCACCAGATCCTGGATCGAAAATCCGCCAAGCGTACGAGCGTCGTTTCGCAGGACGAGGTCCGCTTTCGCGAAGGAGTGTGCGAGACGCTCCTCAAGCTGGTCGGCACGAATACGGACGAGAAGCGCGAAATCCTCCGGCCGCCGCTCACCGGACCTCACTTCTTTCCGAATAAAGGACGCGAGAAATTCGGCCTCCTCATCCTCTGAATCCTCTACGTCAAACATCTTCCGGCCCGTCGGCAGGTTTGGCACCGGATCATCCTTTCGTGCGCACTCCACCGTCTCCGCGTCTTCCCAAATCGTTCGCCGAAACGCATTGATGAGATCAACAATAGCGCGGTTTGACCGGTGGTTGGTCAAAAGGGGAACAAGTCTTGCGTCGAAATCCTGCCCGAATGTCTCAAAGGGATTCTTCATCGCGCCAGCCCAACCCATGATGGCCTGCTGCTTGTCCCCGACGGCCGTCAATATGCTGTCGCTGTCGCTGAAAATCGCGCGGAGGAGGTCGTACTGATCCTGGGTCGTGTCCTGGAATTCGTCGAGGAAAACGTGGGAATAAGTCGCTTGCAGCAAGCTTCTCACTTTCGGGTTCGTCTCGATCATCAGAAGGGCCAAGCGGCGGATCATGGGGAAAGTGAGCTTGCTCGGTCGTGCGAGGCTTTTTCTCCACCATGCTAGAAGCGCCACGCCGAATGCCTTACCGGATTTTAGTTCATTAAGTCGCTTGTCGAGCGGCAGACGGAAAGCATGGAGTTTGGCGAACCTGTCAGGAGCGATGGCTCGAATACGGTCGTCTCCTTCATCGCCCGCCAGGTGATTGAGAAACTCTTCCCAATCCCGCTGGCCGGGAGAAATGATCGTGTAATCATTCGAGGGCCGCCAACTCTCCTCGATGCCGGCGCGGAACCGGTCGAGCAG
>CAZJPA010000211.1:2058-5041 GCA_964547755.1 uncultured Sphingomonadales bacterium | reverse complement strand
ACTCACGCTAATCGATTTAACGTGAATTTCATCTTGCGTGAAGCATAGGATGACGAGGCAAGGGGCTATGCTTAAAGAAGATTCCAGACGCAAGCACTCTAGCATGACGAGGCTGGGAAACTTTGAGATGACGGTCGTTTCATACGATAGTATTAAGGTTCTATAAATGTTGTTGCTTTGTTTTAATTTGGGAGATGAACGTTATGCGTTGCCAAGTGAATCCATAGATATGGTTTTACCTTATGTGTCATGTCGCAGCCTTCCACTTGCACCTGCATGGTTCAAAGGTTTAATCGTCTACCATGGGCGACCCGTACCTGTGATAGATCTCTGCCAAATTGCAAAAAAGAGAGCTGCTTCTCGCCAATTGGGGACACGCATCTTATTGATGCACCTGACATGGGAAGGGGAACCTAAGCAAGTGGGTTTTTTGGTCGAAAACATGACACAAACGTGTCGCACTTCCGATCTTCATTTTGAAGATACAGGCGTGTGTATAGCACAAAGCCCCTGGCTAGGAGAAGTTGCATATGATGACAAAACATTGTTGCAAATATTGAAACCCGAAGCCTTTTTAAGCGATGATGTTTGTCGTTTACTCTTTGATGTTGCAATGTCGGAAGCTGTGGAATGAGTACTCCACTCCCTGCTGCGATCCAGCCGATCATTCACTTTGTGAAATCGCAATGTGGTATTGATTTGCATTTATCCATGATGCAGCCCTTGCTGGCGATAGAATCACGTATGCAAGCCCAAGCTTGTACATCATATGATGATTATTTATTGCGTTTGCAATGTCATGCTGAAGAACTGCAAGCCTTGATTGAAGCGGTTGTGGTGCCTGAAACATGGTTCTTTCGTTACCCTGAATCATTTGACTATCTCATCGATAGCTTACCGCATATGCAAACAGAACGTTTGGATATTTTAAGTGTGCCATGTTCAACAGGAGAAGAGCCTTATTCCATTGCCATGCGTTTATTGATGCACGGTATGCCACATCAAAACTTTCATATTGATGCGGCGGATATTAGTGCCATAGCATTAAACCGCGCGGAAGCTGCATTGTATTATGAACATAGTTTTCGGCACCATGAATTGTCTTTTCGTGATCGTTATTTTGATGGATTGTTTGATTCACATATTCAACGACCTTATTGGAAATTACACCCTCATGTCTGCCAAACCGTGCATTTTTACGCTGCCAATATATTGCAAGCCAATAGCAATTTTAAATCGCAATATGATGTTATTTTCTGTCGAAATTTATTGATTTATTTTGATAAAGACACGCAGGTCAAGGTGTTGCAACGTTTGTATTCAATGTTGAAAGACGGTGGCTTATTGTTTTTAGGGCATGCGGGTAGTGGTCAAGGTTATTTGCGTCAACACTTTACGTTATTGAATCATCGCGCCTTTGTTTGGCAAAAAGGTGGGCAAAAGAAGCAAAGTTTTGCAACAAGGGTACGCCCTGTGGCGATCAAACAGGTGCTGCCTCGGTCTGTGAAACAAGAGAACGTGAACGTAGAAAAAGCAATCAATTCGCCAGAATTAAAGCTCAATAGGATTGAAGTACTGGCCAATCAAGGCAAGTTATGCGAAGCGAAGAAAAGCTGTGAGCAATATACCGAACAGTATCCGAGTCAGGCAGAGGGTTGGTATTTACTGGGTGTCATCATGCAAGCTGATAACTGCTTGAATCAGGCAAAACAACATTTTCAGAAAACATTATATCTGGAACCCAATCATGAAAATAGCTTGCTTCAATTGGCGGGTATTGCTGAACATGAAGGAAAGAATGAGCAGGCAAGTCGTTTTCGTCAGCGTTTACAGCAAGGGCAAGTATGATGGATGATGTATCAGGTGATATGATTTCTTTTTTTCAGAAAGAAGCGCCATCAGGTTATTTAGAACGCTGTTCTCAACAACTTGCGCAAGAACAAAAAAATGAACGTCGAGCCAATAAAGGTGCGATGGTTTTAAAGCTAGGCAAAGAATACATGGCTTGGTCAGGATCATCATGTTTGACTGTGTTGACATCTCGCCCGATTCATTCGATTCCACATCGTTCCCATCCTGTTTTCAAAGGGCTGTCTGCGGTGAATGGAACATTGATTCCGTGTTTTTCTTTGATGCGCTTATTGAATATAGAAGAAACCTTGCCCGTTCATCAGCAACAATTAATTTTGCTGGGTGAAGCGCATCAAATGAGTGGCATGTTGGTGGATCATGTTGAAACCTATATTCGTTTTCATCAAGAGAATATCGAGGCTTTACCAAGCAGTTTATCCCAAGAAGGTCTATGTTTTAGCCAAGGTTTATTGGATTGGAATGGACAATATGTTCCTCTTTTGGATGAGAAGCTGGTGTTGTTGGGCTTTGAACGGTGTATGCAGTAATGGACACGATTGATGCAAGCCTTTTACCACTGTTCCAAATGGAAGCTGAAAGCCAGTGTGTCACGCTGAATGAAGGTATCATGGCCTTGGAAACGGATGCCCAAAACCAAGATGTGTTGGATGCTTTGATGCGTGCAGCGCATGCATTGAAAGGTGCTGCCGCAGTGGTGGGGTTGGATGCAGCGGTAGCATTGGCGCATGCCATGGAAGATTGTTTTATTGCGGCGATGAACGGTGAGCTTGTTTGTGAGGCTCAGCTTGTTGATGATTTATTGCAGGCGACCGATATATTATCATCCATATCATCTTTGGATTTGCCTGGTTTTGCGATATGGCAAGCTGAGCAACAAGATCATGCCTTGGCTTTGGCGAGTGTTTTGCACGATGCCAGTGAGGGAAAAATATCGTCACGGATTGAACCATCGAATGAAAAAAATCGTGTGCAGCTCAATCATGTTGCTGAAGAGAAAACCGACACAGAAGATGAACAAGCTGTTCCATCGCCTGATAGATCAGGGCAAAAGCAAACGGTACGCGTAAGCAGTCAGCGATTGGATGCGTTTATGACGCTTTCAGGAGAAGTA
>CAZJPA010000211.1:0-1958 GCA_964547755.1 uncultured Sphingomonadales bacterium | reverse complement strand
GGTACGCGTAAGCAGTCAGCGATTGGATGCGTTTATGACGCTTTCAGGAGAAGTACAACTGGCATCGCAAGATATTGTACCGATTCATCAACAATTTCTTGATTTACAAAAGGACTTGGCAGCTATGAGTTTGCAATTGCAGGCGTTACGTAGCCAGTGTCCATCCGATGTCAGGTTGAAGCGCTCTGTAGCAGAGATAGCACAGCGTTTTCAAGGCTATCGTGAACATTTTACTGCGCATGTCGATGGCTTGCATCATTTTGAACGAAAAATATCCAGTATCTCACAACGCTTATCGTATGAAGTCATGGATAGTCGCATGCAGAAGTTTGGTGATGTCAGTGCATCACTAAAGCGGCTTGTACGAGATACTGCGCGAACACTGGGTAAATCAGTGGCATTAACGATTCAAGGTGAAGATTGCGATATTGATCGCGAAGTGATGGAGCAAATGCAAGCACCGTTGCAGCATATTCTTCGTAATGCTGTGGATCATGGCATTGAAACAATCGAACAGCGCCAGCAAACTGAAAAAAGTGATGAAGCGAATATTCACATTGAAGTTTATCATCAGGGCGGTGTTTTGCATATTCGTATTCAAGATGATGGTCAAGGCATTCATTTAGAACACTTGCGGCAAAGTATTGTCAACAAAGGTTTGTCCTCGGCTGATATGGTGGTAAAGATGGAAACACAAGAGTTGTTGGACTTTTTATTGTTGCCTCATTTTTCCATGAAAGAAAAGGTATCCAATATTTCAGGGCGAGGCGTAGGCTTGGATTTGGTGGCGAATACCATTCGTTTATTGCGTGGCAGCTTAACGATTCATACAGAAGAGGGGAAAGGTAGTGTTTTTGATATTCATTTACCTCTAAGTTTATCGATTGTACGCTGTTTATTGGTCACCATTCATGATGAATTGTATGGCATTCATTTGACCCGCATTACTGCTGTGGAGCATGTGAATAAGGATGATATTCACTATGCCGAATCGCGCCCTTATATGCATTGGCGCGATCAACATGTGGGGCTTATTTCGGCATCCCAGGTGTTGGGGTGGTCGCAAAAACCAATGGTGGGTGCCTTGCATGTGCTCATTTTTTCATTGAATCATCAGTATTATGGTTTGATTGTTGATGATGTGGTGGGAGAAAACCCCATGATGGAAAAGAAACTTGATGAGCGTTTAGGCAAGATTAAAGATATTTCAACGGGAGCAGTGGATGCTCAAGGCGCTCCCTTGTTGATTTTGGATGTCGATGATGTGTTATTGTCGATGCAAAGTTTGATAGAATCAGGGGAACTTGATGGCTTAGAGCAAGCAGAATCGGAAGCCAATCACAGACGCAAGAGTATTTTGGTTGTGGAAGATTCGATTACAGTACGCGAAGCTGAACGCCGCATGTTGGAAAATAAGGGTTATCAAGTACGCACAGCCGTGGATGGGATGGATGGTTGGAATGCTTTGCGTGCAGGCGGTATTGATTTGGTGATTAGTGATATTGATATGCCGCGTATGAATGGGATTGAGTTATTGCGCTTGATTCGTTCGGATTATCGTGTTCCAGATATTCCTGTCATGATTGTATCTTATAAAGATCGGAAAGAAGATCGTTTGGCGGGGATGCAGGCTGGTGCGAATTACTACCTGACCAAAAGTAGTTTTCATGATAATACAATGTTGCAAGGTGTGTATGATTTAATTGGCGAAGCCATATGAACAAACATCAAGATGCTTTGTTGCCAAGTTTATGCGTGATTTTGGGCGCTTCAACAGGTGGTCCTGCAACATTGGTTCAGGTTTTACAGCAAATTACGGATGTTAAAGCCAGCTGTGTGATGATTTTACAACATTTGGATAGGCATTTATCCAGTAATCTGGCAGCTTGGTTGTCGGATCAGACAGGCTTGAATATTCAACAACCCAGCAAAAGCTATCAACCCAAACAAGGTGATAT
>CAZJPA010000210.1:0-5206 GCA_964547755.1 uncultured Sphingomonadales bacterium | reverse complement strand
AGGAGAGAACTTCTTTTTAGGGATGGTTCCTATTAATTTTATTTCCGCCCAAAACCATCGCCGGGTTGACGACGATGCGCAAAAGCCGCCGCTCGCGCTCCTGCCAGGCCCGGTCTTCCGCACTGCCGGGCGCCGCCTGCCAGTGGTAGACGAAAAAGCGCGGCAGCATCAGCATGCCCGCCATCCAGAAAATCACCGCGATCACATGCGCCGCCTTGATCCAGAGATACGCATCACCCAGCAGGCCATCCATAGCAGAGATCCTTCTTTCCCGATCCTTCGTCCACCGGAAGCGCTCACCCGCCACGAACAAGCGAGACGAGAGCAGCGACATGGTCCGGCGGCGTCTCCTTGACGATCCCATGCCCCAAATTGAAGACATGCGGCCCATGCGCCGCTTCCTCCAGAATCCGGCGAACTTCATCAGCCATGAGCGCGCCGCCTGCAAGCAGGATTCGCGGATCGAGATTGCCCTGCAGCGGCACGTCCCGGCCCAGAAGACGGCGTGCCAGCGCAATCGGCACATTTTGTTCCAGACTCACCGCATCGACACCGCTGTCGGCATGATAGGGCAACAGCGCAAGGCCGGCGCCGCGGGCAAAACCGATGATCGGCAGATCCGGGAACCGCCTCTTGATGCGGGTGACGATTTCGACCGTCGGCGCACTCACCCAGCGTCTGAAAAAGGGCTCGGGAAGCTCCCCGGCCCAGGATTCGAAGATCTGTAGGACGTCTGCTCCCGCCTCGGCCTGTGCGATGAGAAAATCGGCGGTCAACGGCGTCAGAAGGCGCAAGACGTGATCAACGAGATCGGGATCGGCCAAGGCTCGGCGATAAGCCTGCTCCCGCCGCGCGTCGCCCCCGCCCCCGCCGAGCATGTATGTCGCCACCGTCCAGGGCCCGCCCGCAAAGCCGATGAGCGCCTTGTCCGCATCCAGCTCGGCGCGCAGAAGGCGCACTGTCTCAAAGATGGAGCCAAGAGCGGCAAGGGCGTCTTCGCGGGATTTGAGACCGGCCAGATCGCTCTGCGCGCGCACCGGTGCGAGAATGGGACCGTCCCCTTCGACAAAACGCAGATCCCAGCCCAACGCATCGACGACGACGAGAATGTCGGAAAACAGAATGGCGGCATCAAGATCAAAGCGCGCAACCGGCTGGAGCGTGACCCGCGCTGCCTGCTCCGGATCGTAAACAAGGCTCAGGAAATCCGGAAACCGGGCGCGTATGGCTCGATATTCCGGCAGATAACGCCCCGCCTGCCGCATGAGCCATATGGGCGGTGGGGTCAGAATTTCTCCGTGCAGCACGCGGACGAGTCGGGACGTCATGGGTACACTCCGCCTGTCAGAAGACGCGCTCATACGTCTTCTGCTTTCCGTCTTAAAGAAAAAAAGAAGGTGGGAGTAAAGGAAGATGCGCTGGGGAAAACGGGGATGTCTCATCCATCCCCCGATCCATCCACATGCGCGGACCGTCTCGACAATCCGTCCTTTCAACCGAAGAAAACGCGGATTGATCCGGTCAAAAAGGGATGATTCCATGCGCGCGGCGTGCCTTCTTCCCCGTTTTTCACATCGGCCGGCGATTGTCGTGCACAAGGGGAAGAGGAGCCGCCAAGGCCTTCACAAGATCGGGATAACACGGCACAGTGCCGGGGGAAGATGGTGGTCGCGAGAGATTGTCCACAGGCTCATGAGCGATTCAGGGATATCGTCCACACGGCCTGAACAGACGGTGTCCGTGCATCTTCATCTTGTTTCGGATGCCACGGGGGAAACCCTGGAGGCGATCGCCACCGCCGCCCTCGTGCAGTTCGAAGGGGTGCGTGCAGAAAAGCATCTCTGGCCCATGGTTCGCACGTCGCGGCAGATGCGCGAGATTTTTGCCTTCATCAAAGAGCGACCCGGCCTCATCCTGTATACCCTGGTCAACGGAGAGGTGCGGGCCGAGCTGGTCAAGCTGGCCGATCAGTCCGGCCTTGCCCATGTTTCGGTGCTCGATCCTGTGATCACGGCGCTGGCGCATCATCTGGGAAGAGTCCCGAAGGGACAGCCCGGTCGGCAGCATATGCTCGACGCCGCTTATTTCCGGCGGATCGAGGCGCTTCACTACACCATGGCGCATGACGACGGCCTGTCTCAGGAGGATTTGCGCCAGGCTGATATCATTCTCATCGGTGTTTCACGCACATCCAAGACACCGACCAGCATCTATCTCGCCAACAAGGGATATCGCACCGCCAATGTGCCCTTCGTGCCGGGGGTGCCGATGCCCGCCGTCCTGGACGATTCGGAGCTCAAGGCGCTTCTCGTCGGATTGACGGCGAGTCCCCAGCGGCTGGTGGAAATCCGCAGCCAACGGATGGAGGCAGGCGAGAGTCTTCCCGGGTCTTCACATGCCTATACCGATATTCACCAGGTGCGCGAGGAGGTGAAGGCGTGTCGCCGCTACTGCGCCGAGCGTGGGATTCCCGTGATCGATGTGACGCGCCGGTCCATCGAGGAGACGGCCGCAGCCATCATCACCCTCTATCAGGAGCGGCTGGGCAAGCAGAAGGAACGGGAAGAGCGCGCAGGAGAGCAGACAAAATGATCACACCGGCCGGCGAACCAATCCAGCACGCGCCGATCCTGCTTGCCTCCGGCAGTCCGGCCCGGGCGGCGATGCTTCGGGCGGCCGGCCTTGTGGTGGATGTGCGGCCCGTCGATCTCGATGAAGCGCGGCTGCGGGCCGATCTGTCCGGTCATGAGCCGAGCGTGGTCGCGCTCTCTCTGGCGGAGGCCAAAGCCCGGGCTGCTTTCTCACAGCATACGCCGACACCGGAAACCTTCGTCATCGCCGCCGATCAATTGCTCGTCTTCGCGGGACGCATATGGGAAAAACAGGCGGGCAGGGAGGAAGCGACGGCTTTTCTGTCTCGCATGCGGGGAAGGACGCATGAGCTGGTGACGGCGGCCGTGCTCGCCCGGGACGGCGAAATTCTCTGGCGCGGCAGCGAGCGGGCGAGGATCGAAATGCGGGCGGTCTCGGACAAGGTTCTGCGCTGGTATGTCGCGGCGGCCGGGGATGCGCTCACGTCGTCGGTCGGTTGTTACGAGATCGAAGGGATCGGGATTCAGTTGATGCGGCGGATCGAGGGTGATGTGTTCACCATTCGCGGCCTTCCCTTGCTGGCGGTTCTGGAAGCGCTGCGCCGGTATGGGGCATTGGCACGATGATGGCGGCTCGGGGCGAACGCGGGGAATATGGACCGATCGCAGCGGTCATCGGCTGGCCGATCGGCCATTCGCTTTCCCCGGTTCTGCACCGCTACTGGTTGCGGTCGGAAGGGATAGCGGGAGACTATGTGGCGCTGGCTGTGCGGCCCGATCGTCTGGCAGAGGCCTTGGCCGGCCTGTCCGCGCTCGGCTTTGCGGGGGCGAATGTCACGATTCCGCACAAGACGGCGGTCTTGGCGCTGGCGGACCGGGTGGATCCCCTGGCCAGACGCGTGGGCGCGGCGAACCTGATCCTGCGGGATGCGCGGGAGCGATGGTTGGCGATGAACAGTGACGTGACCGGCGTTGCGGAAGCCCTGCGTCAGGCATTGCCGGACCTCGTTCCAGACGGTGTGCGGGCACTCGTTCTGGGCGCCGGGGGCGCGGCCCGGGCTGTCGTGGCCGCCCTGTGCGATCTTGGAATCGGATCGGTGGTCGTTGCCAATCGTCATCGCGAGCGGGCGGAGGAACTGGTCACCGCCTTCGGCGATGCCCGACTCACCACGATCGCCTGGCATGAGCGCAGCCACGCCCTCGTCGATACCGGTCTCTTGATCAATGCGACGAGTCTGGGCATGCAGGGCTATCCCCGGCTCACGCTGGATCTTTCTCTCTTGCCGACACGGGCGGCGGTCTTCGACCTCGTCTACCGCCCCCTGGAAACACCTCTCTTGCGCGAAGCCCGGGCGCGGGGCCTCAAGACGATCGACGGCCTGGCGATGCTCGTGCACCAGGCCGTTCCAGCCTTTGCCGCCTTCTACGGGCGGAAACCGCAGGATATCGCCGGCGCCGCGGCCGCGCTTCACCGCCATCTTGCCGACGAGCGGGAGAATGAGGCGTGAAGATCGTCGCACTGACCGGTTCGATCGCCATGGGCAAGAGTGAAGCGGCCCGGATGTTCCGGCGGCTGGGCGTGCCGGTGTTCGATTCGGATGCAGCCGTCCACCGCCTCTTTCGCCGGGATCCTCAGGTACGACGGGCGATCGCGGAACGGTATCCCGACTGCATGCGAAACGGCGCCGTCGATCGCCATCGTCTTGGTGAACGCGTGTTCCGGAATGCCGATGCACGGGCTTGGCTCGAACGCCTTCTGCATCCCCGGGTGAGGGCGGCGAGCCACGCCTTCCTGCGCCGGCAGCAAGCGATGCGACGGCCGTTGGTCGTGCTCGACATTCCGCTGCTTTTCGAAACCGGCGGCCAAAGACGGGTGGACTGGATCGCCGTCGTCTCGGCGCCCGCCTTCGTGCAGAAACGACGTGCCCTCGCCCGTAAGGGGATGAGCGAGGCGAAACTGGCCGCCATTCTCGCCAATCAGCTGCCCGATCGGGAAAAACGTCTGCGCGCCGACATCCTGTTGCCGACGGGAGTCGGCCGCCGCTGGACGTTCCGCGAAATCTGCCGCTTTGTGAAGGCGGGTCATCCCCTGCGCTCACGTCGCCGCCCCATGCGGCGCAAAGTCAAGAGGAGACGCAATCCCTATGTCGCGTGAAATCATCTTCGACGTTGAGACCACCGGCACCCGGGTCGAGGACGGACATCGGATCATTCAGATCGGAGCGCTCGAGTTGATCGATTTGATGCCGAGCGGGCGGGAATATGCGACGCTTGTCAATCCCGAACGGCCGATCGATCCCGGCGCCGTCGCCGTGCACGGCATCACCGACGAGATGGTCCGTGATCAGCCCCGATTCGGCGATGTCGTCGAGGATTTTCTGGCCTTTGTCGGTGATGCCCCGTTGGTCGCGCACAACGCCGAATTCGATCGCGGTTTCCTCAATGCCGAACTCGCGCGTATCGGGCGCGAACCGTTTCCGGCCGCACGCTTCGTGGACACACTTCTCATTGCCCGGCAGCGCTTTCCCGGCCAGCGCAACAGTTTGGACCATCTCTGCCGACGCTTCGGCATCGATCTCAGCCTGCGCGAAAAGCATGACGCTCTGATCGACTGT
>CAZJPA010000209.1:0-5249 GCA_964547755.1 uncultured Sphingomonadales bacterium | reverse complement strand
GACCCAGACACGGCTGCGGAAAGCGTACGCTCAAAATTGCTCGAACGGCTGCAGGGCGAGCCGTGGAAAGGAAACGAGCAAGGCGCATGAAGGGTCGGCCTTCTCATCCGTTCCGCTTCTCTGAAGCGGGCATGAAGAAAGTGGCGCGGGCCGGATGGCCCGCGCCGCCAGCGCGAAGGAGCGCTTGGGGGGAAATTTCCGCGGCTTCGGATCCGTTTGCACTCTCGCCGTCCGGGTCTTCGTGGCAATCCTCGTCGAACTCGCCTTCACCGGACTCGTTACTTGCCGATTTCTCGGGCGCGTCGGGATCAATGGCAAGGAGGCGCATAGCCCCCGGTAGCCAGTTCCGTGCCTTCTCCCACGCTTCGCCCGGCTCGTCCGTGGCACGGCCGCTCGAAGTGCCGCAACAGGCAGCCAACCAGTTCCGACTTTTCGAAGGAGCGCAGCATCCCGATACCGTACCGCCCGGCGCAGCCTCATTCCTCCGCGATAGTAAGAAGCTGGTCGCGGGTACGGCGCTCAAGGAACGACCGGTCGGGCCGTCAGTGGTTCTTCATGTCGATGCCGAGAGCGACCGCCACACGGTTGAACAGGCTGTCGGATGTGCCCAGCCGGTCGCAGACGATCTGCCCGAAGGTCAGGGCCGTGAGCAGCGTGTGCAGTCCCTCTAGCTTATGATCGCTCAGGCCCTGCACCGCCTCGTACACCACAACAGCGGACACTAACCTTGTGACCTGATGCTTTTCTGCCGACGTGACTGTCAGGACGGAGGTCGTGGGCTGCCTTCGGACAAATGCTCTGTGTGAGACGCTGAGAGTGATGCCCGTTGGCTGACGGTATTAAGGAGACAGTGCATGGCATATCGGCATGGGACAAGAAGGCGGGAAACCTTTTACAAGGTTCAAAGGTGGAATGGGAGAGTCGCAGCCTGGGTGGATGCGCGGAAGAAGACGTTCGATACGTTGGACGAAGCGCGAGCATTTCTCGGGCACGATGAAAAAGGTGCGCGCATGAGAATCCTTCAATATGTGAACGGGAAATTCGTTGAAGTGAGCTAATCAGAAGGACACCGAACAAGCCGATGCCCTCTGAGTTCGAGGCCCTTAGCGGCCAGGACCTCGTTCCAGCCCTCTCGTGTGCCGATGCGGCTGGGATCGTCATAAAGCCCCTTTTCCTCCTCGATCCGGGTCAGCCGGGCGAATTTGGGTTGCAACAGATGATCCGCAGCTAAGAAGCTCTCCTTGCGGTGAAGGATGGGTGGATTGCGGTAATCGCTGTAGTCCCGGAACTTGACCCGAAATGTTTGCAGATGAACGGTCATCGAAAAACCGAGCGCCGGATGCGGGTCACCCTCAAAATCGGGGTAACTCAGATAAGAGACTTTCGGCTCGGTGCGGTGCAGCTTGATAAGATTGGCGCCGTCCACGCGCCCGATATAGCCGCGGGCACAGCCTTCGAACAGGCGCAGAATCGGCGAGAGCGACGCCAGAGCGCTTTCGTGAACGTAGAGCGCGCTCGGTGTGAGCTTGCCTACTTCCGCCATCTGGCAGGCTGTGTCCACGACGCCCGGCTCGCCGATGGAAAAAAGGATCTCATCGGCGGTTTCGCAAGCCTGCTTGTAGCTTGAATAAAATCCCTTTACGTCGCGTTGCAGCTCACGGGGGAGCCGGGAGTAATTGGGCCGACCGTCAAAGCGCGAAAGCGCGAGATAGATGAGCAAGTCCTGAGCGCGCTCTTCCGCGATCATGTCCCAGCTCTCGGTGTCGGTGACGCGCTTGATGACCTGGAACGCCCGGCGGATCGATGCGAACACTTCGCACAGCGCTTCCCTGTTGCTCAGCTCGTCATCGGCTGGGAGGCGTCCGCGTTCGCTGACGAAGGCCATGAGCGGCTGCAAAAGTTCCTCATGCTCGTTGTAAAGCGCGGCCGATCTGGTAAGACGGGGCGCTGCAAGACGCCGGCGATAACGGGAGGCGACGAATGCGGCGCGGGCTTGCTCGTCCCGGAAAACGTAAAAGACGCCGGGCGCGACCGGGACGGATGCAACGCTTAAGGTCTGGTCAATCCAGTTCCGCAATTCCTGCTGGTCAAAGAACTTCTGGAAGGTGCCGCGGCTGGTCAGGCATCCATCCGCGTAACCCTGTGCTTCACCCTGAAAGCGCGCATCCATGGTAAGGCGGGCGGATACAATCAGAACCTGCTCGGCAAGCCCCCAGGCCCGGCGCAAGGCATCCTGTCGCTCGTCCGCTTTCTCGATAACGTTGACAACGTATCCGAGATTGACGACGGGTGCGGTCCGCAAGGGCTCATCGGGGCGGTGCACCGGGTCCCAGCCGGCAGCGGTCACGCCCATGGCCCCCAGCAGCCGTAAATCGTCGCCCTGGCCGCAGCCATAATCGAACAGGGAGCGGTCTTCCGAGAGGATGCCGTCGGAAAGAGCCAGCTTGACGGGCCGCGAGAGCTCTGTGCGCGTGATCGCTGTTTTATGCCGTGCGACCGCCTCCTGCATGGATGCTCAGGCGGCGGCAACGGCCACCGAGATCAGGTCGTCGATCTTGCGGAGCTTCTTGTTACCTGCGAGATACGAGATCCCGCGATGAAGGTGCAGGCGGAACTGTTGCGCCAACGTCTCGGGGTCTGTACCCAGACCGTCGCGCACGCAGCGCTCTTTCAAAAGCGCGAGATATAGGTCGGCATAGCGGCCGCCAAAGACTTTCCAGCTCATCTCCACATTGCTATCAGCCGGAATCCTGGCAGGAGGCGGCACGCTCTGCTCGGCCAGCGATAAACACAAGGCCCAGCGGCAGAGCACATTCCAGTGCCCTATCCCCGTCACACGTTTGAGCCGTACGAGCTGATCCTTGGCCTGCTGCGACAATCTGATGTGCTCCAATGCCATTACGCCGCCTCCCGCGCTTCAAAATAGCCGGACTTGATGTGCGTCTCGCCGGCCTCATCATCGTAGGCAAGTTGGTAAGTCCGTCCTATCCACGGGCTTAAACGCTCAAGATATTCGCCCGCGATTTCCTCATCGGTTGAAAGTAGAAGGACTTGGTGGCTCGCAAAGGGCAGGTAGCGTTCGACAAGATGCATACGATGCCCGGAATCAAGCCGGCCTAACGGCGTATCGATCGCGGTCGGCAGGGGCCGGCCCGAGGCTTTGGCGAGGCCCCACAGCAGTGCGATGGCAAGAAGCTGGCGTTCGCCCGCCGACAATCGTTCCGCGCTCAGCACGTCGCCGTCCCGGCCGAAAAGGGTCAGGGCGTAACTCTCGGGATCGATGGACAGACGGGTTACGAGCGCCGCCTTGCGCAAGAGCTGCTGGTAACTTTCAAGAACGAGCTGCTCGATCCGGCGGACATGGCGATCGATGACGGCGCGGCGGAACGCGCGAAGGGTAGCGCGCACCTTCGCCGAATGACGGAGGATGCGGGAGCGATCGTCGCGGGCGCCTCTTTCCTTGGCATCGGCCTCGATCAGACGCGCAAGCGTTTGTTCCTTGCGCTCAAGCTCGCGCTCCTGACGTTCTATGTCCTGTCCCATCGCCGCATAGAGGGATTCGAGCTCCGCAATCTCTTTCCTTAGACTGTTGCGTTCGCCCGCGGCCTGCGCGATGGTGTCGGCGCTCGGGACGTTTTCATGTTCGATCCGCGCCTGGGCGGCCGCCGCTTCCAGCTTTTTCTGTCTTTTGAGAAGACGCGCCACCTCCCCGGCCATTTCGTCGAGATCGCCGCGCAGAAGCGCGTGAAGATCGCTGCGGACCTCGGGCGTGATGTCGAGCACGGTTTCTTTCTTGCCGAGTTGCTGCCGCTGCGCGCGGTCCGCTTCGAAGAACTCTTTCAGGGCGTCGATGGCAGCCTTCCCGGCGGACCGGGCACGCATATGCTTGAGGGCGAGGCGGTCGCGGATTTTGAGGGCCTCGAACAGGTCGCGCGCGCGCCGGCATTCCTCTTCGTGACGGTCGCGGGACTCGGTCGATTCCAGCAGGACGCGGACGAGCAGCAAAGGGGACATGCCGGCCGCGATTTCGCGCAGAGCAGCTTCGCCGTCCTCGACGGCCTGCGTGGCTGCGGTTAGGCGGCGCTCTATCTCGTCTCTCTGATCATAAAGCGCGCCGCCGAGTTTGTGGTATGTTTCCTCGACGTCGCGCAACGCCTTTTGGGCACGGTCGATCCGGTGGGTGCGCAGCGCCGCGCGCTCTTGCTTTAGTGCATCGATCCGCTTACGCAAGTCCCGCACGGCCTCGTGGGCTGCGGCGATCTCGGTATGAAGGGGGTCGTCCTTGTTCTCGGCGCGCTTGCGGCGCTCATAGACCTGGAGGTCCTTTTCAAGCTGATCGACCATGTCCAGGCCCAGAAGGTTCTGAATGGCGGCGCCGATTAGCGCGGATGAATCCTGCTGCGAGGCGTAGGCTTCGACCTGCTCGCCGTCAAACAGGAACAGGTGGGCGATATTGGCCGGGAAAAACTCTTCGACCTGAGTGGCCCAGTTATCGGCCAGAGCCGGCTCGGATACGCCGTTCTTCAGGACTTCGAACCGTTCCTTGCAGCCGTTGCCGTTGCGCCGCCAGGACCGGTGCAGCCTGTAGTGTTCCTCGTGCCCCTCGACAGTGTGCCGGAAGCTGATCTCGATTGCGGCCTGCGAAACCGCCGCACGCCTATGAATCGAGCGGGCCAGATATTCCTGGTAGGCGAGCGTGCCGCGATTGGAAATCTTTGCATGCGGACCGAACAGGCAAAGTTGCAGGGCGTCTAGAAAAGTCGTCTTACCGCCCCCGTTCAGGCCGCCGATCAGGACGATGGGCTTGTCCGGCGACGGCGGGGTCAGGGTCATCGTCTGGGACCCGGCATAAAGGCCAAAATTGTGCAGCGTGATTTCGTCCAGGATCATCGCCGGGCTTCATCGCTGTCGAACAGGTCCGGCGTCGCTTCCTGGACCAATGCGGACGTTTTGTCGAAGATTTGCTCCTGCGCGAGCACCAGCGCATCACGGCGCTGTCGCGCCCGCGCGACCGCGTCTTCCTCGCTGTCGTAGAAATGCCGGTAGAAGGCATTTTCGAGCGCATCGAACAGCCCAGCACGGCGCAACATGGATTTGTGCCTTTTTTCAATGGACAGCAATTCGCGCGTGAGCTGGAAGTGGAGTTCGTCCTCGCCGCACAGGTCGCGCAGCAGGCTCATTTCTGCCGCGCCTATGACGAGATTGTCGTCAAGACGTCCGCCCGGATAGAGCTGGCCTGTGGCCTCTTC
>CAZJPA010000208.1:0-5253 GCA_964547755.1 uncultured Sphingomonadales bacterium | reverse complement strand
CCCACGAGCTCCTCTTCGCCGTAAGTTTCCGATATTCCGGCTACTGCCTGCCTGAACCAAGACATCCTCCACCAATGCGATCGGCATCAGGCTGGGCGTGCCCCCGCCCAGGAAGACACTCGCGATCCGCCCCTGGGGCAGCCGGGCGCGCCAGGCGGCGATCGCCCGGCGATAGGCCTGCGCCCACTCCGCCGGTGTGCCGATGCGCGCGACATGGCTGTTGAAGTCGCAATAGGGGCATTTCGTCACACAGAAGGGCCAGTGGATATAGACGCCGAGCGCGGGCGCGGGATCCAGCCTCGCGCCTGCAGGCAGACCCCCGCATGATGGCATTACCGGCGACGTCTCGCGTGCGTCCATCATTCACCGCCGAAGAGGGCCTGAACCATCTTTGCGAAGGCATCCGCGCGGTGACTGATGGCATGCTTGGCCGCCGGCTCCATCTCGCCGAAGGTCAGCTCGTGGCCGGCGGGCACGAAAATCGGGTCGTAACCGAATCCCTTGTCCCCACGCGGCGGCCAGACGATCCGACCCGTCACGCGTCCTTCAAAGAGGTGACAGTCGCCTTCCGGAAGCGCCAGTGCCAAGACGCAGACGAAAGCCGCACGCCGGTCCGGACCCCCGGTCTTCACGAGCGCTTCCCACACCCGTTTCATGGCCAAGTTGAAATCGCGCTCCGGCCCGGCCCAGCGAGCCGAATGAATGCCCGGCGCGCCGGCGAGCGCATCGACGGCCAGCCCGGAATCGTCGGAAAGAGCCGGGCGGCCGGCGGCATGCGCAGCCGCCTCGGCTTTGATGCGGGCGTTCTCGGCGAAGGTCCGGCCGGTCTCCTCTGGCTCCGGCAGGCCGAGTTCGGTCGCCGAAACCACCGCGATGCCATAGGGCGTGAGCAGATCCGCAATCTCACGCAGTTTGCCGGGATTGTGGCTGGCGATCACCAGCCCCTCACGCTTCAAGCGCGCGGCGAGAGCAGCCAACGGCAGCTTTCCTGCCTGGTGATCCATCACAGCCCCAGCGCCTGCTTCTGGGCCTTCGTGATCTCGTCACAGCCGATGCGCGCCAGCCGCAACAGGCGCAGAAACGCTTCCTCGTCGAAAGGCGTTCCTTCCGCCGTGGCCTGAATTTCGACGATCCGTCCAGAACCCGTCAGCACGAAATTGGCGTCGGTTTCGGCCGTGCTGTCCTCGGCATAGTCGAGATCGAGCGCCGGCTCGCCCGCAACGATCCCACAGGAGACGGCGGCCACCGTCTCGCGGACGGGGATTGTCTCGATGAGTCCCGCATCCTTCATGAAGCGCAGCGCCTCATAAAGGGCCACGAATCCGCCCGAGATCGCCGCCGTGCGGGTGCCGCCGTCTGCCTGCAACACGTCGCAGTCGATTCGGATCTGCCGCTCACCGAGCTTTTCCAGATCGATGACCGCGCGCAGGGCACGGCCGATCAGACGTTGGATCTCTTGGGTGCGGCCGGACTGGCGACCGCGGGCGGCCTCGCGGTCGGTGCGTTCGTGGGTGGCGCGCGGCAGCATCCCGTATTCAGCCGTGACCCATCCCTTGCCCGAGCCCTGAAGCCAACCGGGCGCGCGCTGTTCGAGCGTGGCGGTGCACAGCACATGCGTGTCACCGAACTTGACCAGGCAGGAGCCCTCGGCGTGTTTGGCGAAACCGGGGATGAATGCGACAGGGCGCATCTCGTCCGGCGCGCGTCCTGATGGCCGCATCATGCGTTCTCCCAGGATTGTTGCGGTCGCGTGGCCGTCCTCCTAGCCCGCCACCGGGCCCAAGACAAGGGGATGGACAAAGAGTGGGGCGCAGCCGCCACCAATTGACGCCTTCTCTTGCGCCCCCTACATGGGGCACGGTCCCCCATAGGGCCGCAAGAGCGATGATTGAGGCATCATCCATCGATCGGTAACGCAGACGAGGAACCGCCCGATGACGATCGAGGATCTAAGCGAGCGGGCCCTATTGATCTTCAAGCATATCGTCGAAGGCTACCTCGAACATGGGGAGCCGGTGGGTTCGCGCACCATCTCGCGCAAGCCCGACATCACGCTGTCCCCTGCTTCCATTCGCAATGTGATGGCGGACCTGGAGGAACTGGGGTTGATCTACTCGCCGCACACCTCCGCCGGTCGTCTGCCCACCGAACTGGGCCTGCGATTGTTCGTGGACGGATTGATGGAGGTGCGCGAACTGAGCGAGGAGGAACGCCACAAGATCGAGAAGCAATGCGCCGCCTCGGGCCGCCCGCGCGAAGAGGTGCTGGAGGAAGCAAGCCGCGTCGTCGCCGGTCTCGCCCGGTGCGCGGGGCTGGTGACGGCGCCGAAGATCGACGCGGCGATCCGCCATGTCGAGTTCGTGCCTTTGACCGGCAACCGCGCGTTGGCGGTCCTGGTCGAGGAGCATGGCCAGGTCGAGAACCGGATCATCGAGCTGCCCCCGGGCCTGCCCGCGAGCGCGCTGGTCCAGGCCGCCAACTACCTCAATGCCCGCTTCCAGGGGCGCACCATCAAGGAAGCGGTCGAGACCGTCCAGCGCGAGATCGCGGATATGCGTCGCGAACTCGATGCCTGCGCGGCGCGCGTCGTGGAGCAAGGGCTCGCCGTCTGGTCGGGCGAGGAGGACGAGCTGCCCCTCCTGATCGTGCATGGTCACCAACATCTGCTCGACGACGTCAAGGCGCTCGAAGATCTCGAACGCGTGCGGCGGCTGCTGGAGGATCTCGAAGCCAAGCGCGATCTCGTCAAACTGTTGGAATCTGCGGAAGCCGGGGAAGGCGTTAAGATCTACATCGGTGCCCAGCATGAGCTCTTCTCGCTGTCCGGTTCGTCACTCGTCGTCGCGCCCTATCGGGATCGGGAACATCGTGTCGTCGGCGTCGTTGGCGTCATTGGACCGATGCGGATCAATTACGCCCGGATCGTGCCCGTGGTGGACTATACGGCCCAGCTGATGAGCCGCATCGTCTAGGACGACGGCACTGGAAAACCAGTCAACAAGGAGCGGAAAGGCAAGCATGACGGAAAAGAAGCCACAAGACAACGGCACAGCGCCGCAGCCCGAGGAGGCCGCCACGAACAAAGACGGAGCGGCCGAGGAGGCCGAAGCCGAACGCTCGCTGGAAGAGCTGCAGACGGAGGTCGAAACCCTGCGCGACCATCTCCTGCGTGCCAAGGCGGAAGTCCAAAACATTCTCAAGCGCAGCGAGCGTGAGAAATCCGAGATTGCGCAGTATGCGATCGCGGGATTCGCACGGGATCTGCTGAGCGTGGCCGACAACCTGCGCCGCGCCTTGGAAGCCGTGCCGGCGGATGCGGCGGACAACCCGGCGCTCAAGGCCCTGGTCGAAGGCGTGGAGATGACCGAACGCGAACTGCTCTCGGTCTTCGAGCGCCATGGTGTGCGCCGTATTGCGCCCAAACCCGGCGACCGTTTCGACCACACCCACCAGCAGGCTGTGGCCGAAGTCGAGAACGAGGACCATGCTCCCGGCACCGTCGCCGAGGTTTATCAGGTCGGTTACGCGCTGGGCGAACGCCTGTTGCGGCCGGCGATGGTCGCGGTGGCCAAGGCCCGGCGTCCGCAAGACGGCGCAGCAGCCACGAATGCGGGGCGTGTGGACACCGAGGCCTGAAAACCCTCTTGCAGGTCGAAGGCGGGGTGCCCATCTAGAAGCGGAACCGTGGTCCGACCGGAAGCAACGACGTTGGCGAGAACAATCCTGATGGGAGACGCGTTCGCTTTCGATGAAACGGCGCCCCGAAGAGGCGGAAGAAAGGACCGCACACGGCATCATGGCTGAGGCCATGGAATCACAAGCGGATAGGCCGGCAGCGCGGTCGAGGTGACGGTAACGGAACACAACGGCAGTATCTTTTTGAGGAGGTATCGGAAATGACCAAGGCGATCGGCATCGACCTGGGGACGACGAATTCCTGCGTGGCCGTGATGGAAGGCGGCGATGTGAGGGTGATCGAGAATGCGGAAGGCGCGCGCACCACACCTTCGATGGTGGCGTTCACCGAGGATGGTGAAACGCTCATCGGCGCGCCGGCCAAGCGCCAGGCGGTGACCAATCCAGAAGGCACGCTGTTCGCAATCAAGCGTCTGATCGGTCGGCGCTATGATGATCCCATCGTCCAAAAAGACAAGGACATGGTCCCCTACAAGATCGTGCCCGGCCCCAATGGGGATGCTTGGGTGGAGGTGCGGGGCAAGAAGTATTCGCCCTCCCAGATCTCGGCCTTCGTGCTGCAAAAGATGAAGGAGACCGCCGAACGGCATCTCGGTCACGAGGTCAAAGAGGCGGTGATCACGGTTCCCGCCTACTTCAACGACCAGCAGCGCCAGGCCACCAAGGACGCCGGCAAGATTGCCGGTCTTGAGGTGCTGCGCATCATCAACGAGCCCACGGCCGCCGCGCTCGCCTATGGTTTCGACAAGAAGAAGTCGGGCAAGATCGCCGTCTACGATCTGGGCGGCGGCACCTTCGACATCTCGATTCTCGAGATCGGCGACGGCGTCTTCGAGGTGAAGGCGACCAATGGCGACACCTTCCTCGGCGGTGAGGACTTCGACAAGCGGATCATCGACTATCTGGCAGACGAGTTCAAAAAGGATCACGGTATCGATCTGCGCGAGGACCGGCTCGCCCTGCAGCGCCTGAAGGAGGCGGCGGAAAAGGCGAAGATCGAGCTGAGCTCCTCGCAGCAGACGGAGGTCAATCTGCCCTTCATCACCGCCGACCAGTCGGGGCCGAAGCATCTCAACATCAAGCTGACACGGGCGAAGCTGGAGAGCCTGGTCGAAGACCTGATCGAGCGCACGCTCGAACCCTGCCGCAAGGCCCTCAAGGATGCGGGGCTCAAGCCGTCGGACATCGACGAGGTGATCCTCGTCGGCGGCCAGACCCGCATGCCGAAGATCATCGAGACGGTCAAAGAATTCTTCGGACGTGAGCCGCACAAGGGCGTCAACCCGGACGAGGTGGTGGCCGTCGGCGCGGCGATCCAGGCGGCGGTGCTCAAGGGCGAGGTCAAAGATGTGCTGCTGCTCGACGTCACGCCGCTGTCCCTCGGCATCGAGACGCTGGGTGGTGTGATGACCAAGATCATCGAGCGCAACACCACGATTCCGACGAGAAAGAGCCAGATCTTCTCGACCGCCGAAGACAACCAGACCGCGGTGACCATCCGCGTCTTCCAGGGCGAGCGCGAGATGGCCGCCGACAACAAGCTGCTCGGCCAGTTCG